>JAWKVR010000012.1:0-78861 GCA_041397945.1 Geminicoccaceae bacterium | reverse complement strand
CCTGGTCGCGACGGGCCTCACCGAGGTCTACGGCTTCGTCAAGCACAGCACCGCCACCCTGCTGCTCGTCGCCCTGGCGGTGGCGATGGGGAAGGAGCTCGGGGCCTTTGCTCGACGCCGTTAACCGATCCGTCATCTCCTTCGTCTAGACCGGGCATCACTGGCCGAGGTGCCTGATCGCGGGCGGAACCCGGGGGTGGTGGAGCATTCCCGCTTGCCGTGTCGCGGCGATGGGCGTTTATCGCCGTCTTCGACCATCTGGGAACCGTGCATCGATGAACGAAGCCGCCTTCGCCCTGCCGCCCCGCTCGATCGACACCTCCGGCATCCGGAAGGCGATCCTCGGCAAGCTGATCTATGCCGTTGGCAAGGATCCCGAGCACGCGACCGTCCACGACTGGTTCTTCGCCACCGCCCTCGCCACGCGCGACCGGATGGTCGACGCCTGGATGGACAGCACGCGCGAGACCTATGCGCGCGACCGGCGGCGGGTCTACTACCTCAGCCTCGAGTTCCTGATCGGCCGGCTCCTGGCCGACACGCTGAACAACCTGCACCTGATGACGCCGACGCGCGAGGCGCTGGCGGTGCTCGGCGTCGATGCAGATGCGGTCTTCCGGGTCGAGCCGGACGCAGCGCTCGGCAATGGCGGCCTCGGCCGGCTCGCCGCCTGCTTCATGGAAAGCATGGCGAGCCTCGGCATCGCCGGCTTCGGCTACGGCATTCGCTACGAGCACGGCCTCTTCAAGCAGGGCTTCGACAAGGGCTGGCAGGTCGAGCGGCCGGAGGACTGGCTGGCCTTCGGCAATCCCTGGGAGTTCGAGCGGCCGGAGGCGGTCTACCCGGTGCGCTTCGGTGGCCAGGTGCGCGACGTGACCGACGCCGATGGCCGGCGCCGCTACGTCTGGGAGGGCGGGCAGCGCGTCCTGGCCGTCGCCTACGACACGATGATCGCCGGCTGGGGGGGCGGGCACGTCAACACGCTGCGCCTCTGGTCCGGCCAGTCCGGCAACCTGATCGACCTCGAGGCCTTCAATCGCGGCGACTACAAGGAGGCCGTCGGCGAGCAGATCGCCGCCGAGAGCATCAGCCGGGTGCTCTACCCCAACGACGCCACCCAGGCCGGCCAGGAGCTTCGCCTCAAGCAGGAGTATTTCTTCACGGCGGCGAGCCTGATGGACATCCTCCGCCGCCATCTCTCCTATCGACACGCTCGACAATCTCGCCGACCACGTCGCCATCCAGCTCAACGACACGCATCCGGCGATCGCCGTGCCGGAGCTGCTGCGGCTCCTGGTCGACGAGCACGACATGGACTGGCACCGCGCCTCTCGCCATCGTCAGGCACCATCCACTACACCAACCACACGCTCCTGCCCGAGGCGCTGGAGCGCTGGCCGGTGCAGCTCATGGAGCAGATGCTGCCGAGGCACATGCAGCTCATCTACGAGATCAACGCCCATGTGCTCGGCACGCTTCGCCATCTGCCGAGCAATGACGACCCGTTTCTCGCCGACGTCTCGCTGATCGAGGAGGGGTATGGCCGGGCCGTGCGCATGGGCCATCTGGCCTTCGTCGGTGCCCGCAAGGTCAATGGCGTGTCGGCGCTGCACACCGAGCTGATGAAGCAGACGGTGTTCAGGTCGCTGCACGGCCATTTCCCCGACAAGATCACCAACAAGACCAACGGCATCACGCCCAGGCGCTGGCTGATGGGCTGCAACCCCGGCCTCGCCGCCCTTTACGATGACTGCATGGGTGCCGGCTGGCGCGACGATATCGGTCGCCTCGAGGCGCTCGAGCCCCGGCTTTCGGATGCCGGCTTCCTCGACCGGTTCATGGCGGTGAAGCGGCGCAACAAGGAGGCGCTGGCGACGCTGATCGGCGACCAGCACGGCCTCGCGGTCGACCCCGCCGCCCTCTTCGACGTGCAGATCAAGCGCATCCACGAGTACAAGCGCCAGCTTCTCAACATCCTCGAGGCGATCGCCCTCTACGACGCCATCCGCGAGGCGCCGGAGCGCGACTGGCCGAAGCGGATCAAGCTCTTCGCCGGCAAGGCGGCGCCGTCCTACAACCGCGCCAAGCTGATCATCAAGCTGATCAACGACGTGGCCGAGGTGGTCAACAGCGATCCCCTGGTCGCCGGCCGGCTGCAGGTGCTCTTCATGCCGAACTACAATGTCAGCCTGGCCGAGCGGATGATCCCGGCGGCCGATCTCTCCGAGCAGATCTCGACCGCCGGCATGGAGGCCTCGGGCACCGGCAACATGAAGTTCGCGCTGAACGGAGCCTTGACCGCCGGCACGCTCGATGGCGCCAATGTCGAGATGCGCGAGCATGTGGGGGCCGAGAACTTCTTCATCTTCGGCCTGACCGCCGCCGAGGTGATCCACGCGCGCACCCTCCGGGACGCCTCGCGCGCCGCCATCGCCGCGTCGCCCGAGCTGGCGCGCGCGCTCGAGCTGATCGAGCGCGGCCGGTTCTCGCCGGGCGATCCCGGCCGCTTCCGGCCGATCGTCGACGATCTGCGCAATTTCGACCATTTCATGGTGACGATCGATTTCGCCGCCTACTGGCAGGCGCAGCGGGCGATCGACACGGTATTCGCCGACCCGGCGCGCTGGAGCCCCATGGCGGCGGCCAACGCGATCCGCATGGCCTGGTTCTCCTCCGACCGCACCATCCGGGAATACGCCGAGGAGATCTGGCGTTGTCCCGTTTGAGGGGCAGAGGGCGAGCGGCAGAGGGGCAGAGGGGCAGAGGGCGGGCGGCAGCCGGGCATGGCTCGATCTTGCGCGGATAGGGGGGCCTTGGCAGTGATGGTGGACGAGGGGCGCCCATTACCCTGAACGGGGCAATCGGCGTGCAGCGTCGTTGACTTGCGCAAGCACCGATCGCCCGCCGCCTGGCGACGGATGCGGTCGCCATGAGGATGCTCGAGCGCCCGGGCGTGATCTGCCGACGACCAGCTCATCGCTCTGCCCGCCGAATGTGCTTCGGTCGGCCGCAGCGCCGCGTAGCGCCCTGTGCTGCCGCCATTCATCGGTGCCGGTTTCCGCGGCGGCTTGCAGGCGTTCCACGGGACGAGGAGCTCGGCGTTCTGCCCCCGCGGCTTTCAGGGATCACCGGCAGGGATGCCCTTCGGGCCGAGCGCGCAGTCCGGCCGCGGCTGCGGCCTGAAGCGCCTGCTTCGCCGTCGAAGCGCGCGCGGCGGTCTTCGTTGGCCAGCGCGCAGGCGCGCTCGCGAGACCGGCATCGGGTCGTTGAGGGGTCGGCCCTTGGCCATATGGCGGGCCCGGCTCGGGAGCGCGACCCGGCAAGCCGGGTGCGTGCCCATCCGAGCCGCGTTCGGCAAGGCGCCGGCGCCCTGTGCTCGGCGCGTTCAGATCTGTAGGCGCGGCCACCACCCGGCCGGGTCTCGAGTCCGGCCGCCGCTGGCAGCGCGGCTCCGCCCGCTTCGCCGGCGCCCGAACGGTCTGCCTCGCTCTCGCCCGGCTCTCCGGCTTTCGGCACGTCGCCCTTGCGCGCGCGATCGCGACTGTCACCTGCGTTTTTTCGGCACCCGAGCCTTTCGGACCGGCAGATGCTGGATTTCAGCGATCGGGGCGCCAGTTCGATCGATGGGGAATCCTCGTGCCAGTGGAGACACGGCCATGCGCCTGCTCGCTTCCTCCTTGCTCGTTCTGCTCCTGCTCACCGGCCATCAGGCCGCCCGGGCGGAAGGCGAGCCCGATGCCTTCAGGGCGGTGATCGAGGCGCAGCTCGAGGCCTTCCGGCACGACGATGGCGGGGCCGCCTTCTCCTTCGCCTCGCCGACCATCAGGAGCCTCTTCGGCACGCCCGAGAGCTTCATGGCGATGGTCGTCCAGGGCTATCCGCAGATCTACCGCCCGCGCAGCGTCACGTTCGGCGCTGTCGTGACCTATCGGGGCCAGCCGGCCCAGATGGTGCATCTGGTGGGCCCGAAGGGGGAGACGGTGACCGCCTACTACCAGATGCAGCAGCAGCCCGACGGCAGCTGGAAGATCAACGGGGTCTTCCTGGAGGCGGCGACGACGGCTTGAGCCCGGCGGCAACGCCCGTCAGCACGGGCCAGTAGGCGACGGCGAAGCCGCCGAAGGCGAGGATCCAGGCGGTCGCCGCCAGATGCAGGAGGCCGGGCAGGGCGAGCGTGGTGCCGGCGAGGATGCGTGCCAGGGCCGCCACGACCAGGGCGCAGAAGATGGCGACCGTCGGCCAGTCCGCGGTCAGGGCCCGGCCGGAATGGCCGAGGCTGGCGCGGGTCATGACGGCCAGCGTCATCAGCCCGACACCACCGGCGAGCCAGGCGTGGATGGCCGCCACCGGCAGCACGGTCGACGGCAGGACGTGCGCCAGGAGGACGAGGAAGAAGCCCAGCGGCACGAACGCATAGGCGACGTGCAGGACGAGGAGCAGGGGCTCGGCCGTGGTCCGCTCGCCGGCCCAGCGGCCGAGGCGGACGAGGTGGAGCGCTCCGGCGATTCCGGCGAGCCAGGCCGTCGCCGCGGCCTCCGACGCGACGACCCAGGAGGCCAGCGCCGTGGCGGCGGTGGCGAGGCAGACCCCGTCGAAGCGCCCGAAGGAGGCCGGCAGCCGGCCCGCCCCGCGCTTGACCAGCCAGTTGCGGGTGAAGCTCGGCACGATGCGCCCGCCGATCAGCATGATCAGCATCAAGATGGCGAGGATGCCGACCCGCGTCCCATAGTAGGCCCCACCGGTGCGGGCGGCCTCGAGATGGAAGAGCGCGTTGCCGAGGAAGAGCAGGCCGACCAGCGCCAGCACCGGCAGGTTGCGCTTGTTGCGGCCGGCCAGAAGCTCGCGGAGGATGACGGCGAAGACGGCCGCCAGGAAGGCGAGATCGACGAGGGCGCTCAGAAGTGGGCCGAGAACGTCACCAAAGAGCACGGCGAGGCGCCCGGCGAGCCAGAGGAGCGCCAGGCAGAGCAGCGGCGTGCCGGTGACCGGCAGCCGTCCCGTCCAGTTCGGCACGGCGGTCAGGAGAAAGCCGGTGACGGTGGCCGGGACGAAGCCGTAGAGGAGCGAATGAACGTGCCAGTCGACGGGCGCCAGGGCGATCGGCAGGTCGATGCCGCCGGTCAAGAGCAGGATCCAGAGCAGCATCGCCAGGGCCGACCACAGGCCAGCGGCGAGGAAGAACGGGCGGAAGCCGAGGCCGAGCACGGCGGGGCCCCGGTAGGTGCGGATTCGCTCGGCGGTCGTGGCGCTCATGCGGGTTTCCCGGAAGGGCTGGCCGGCCTCGGCTGGCCGACGGGATTGCGGACTGCAGTCCACTTCGATTAAACAGTATTTTCAATACCAATTCAGAATGGAGCGGCGATGCGTCTCACCGCGTTCACTGATTTCGGCCTCAGGGTGCTGATGCGGCTCGCCGGCTCGCCCGGCCGGGTGATCACCACCGAGGCGCTGGCGACGGAGCTCGCCGTCTCGCGCCACCATCTGACCAAGGTGGTGCGGGCGCTCGGCGCGGCCGGCTTCGTCAGCACCGCCCGCGGCGCCGGCGGCGGCCTGCGTCTCGCCCGGCCGGCGGGTGCCATCACCGTCGGCGACGTCGTCCGGCGGCTCGAGGGGCGGCACGCCCTGGTCGAATGCTTCCGCGCCGATGGCGGCGCCTGCGTGCTGATGCCCGGCTGCCGGCTCAAGAAGCACCTGGCCCGTGCTCGCGAGACCTTTCTCGCCGAGCTCGAGACTGTGACGATCGCCGAGTGCGCCGTGGCGCCGCCGACGGCGTCGGCCGCGGCACCTTGACCGGCTGGGCGGAGTACGGCCTCGCCCTGCTCCTCTTTCTCGCCGCCCATGCCCTGCCGCCACGCACAGCACTGCGCGCCCGTCTGACCGGGACGCTCGGCGAGCGGGGCTATCTCGCCCTCTACTCGCTCGTCTCGCTCCTCCTGCTCTACTGGCTGCTGCTCGCTGCCGGGCGGGCACCCTACGTGCCGCTCTGGGCTCCCGCCGGCTGGCAGGCCTGGGTTCCCAACGTGGCGATGCCCCTGGCCCTGCTGCTCGCCGTCTGCGGCACGGCGGTGGCCAATCCCTTCTCGCTCGGCGGCAGCCGCCGGCACGAATTCGATCCGGCACGACCCGGCATCACGGCTGTCTCGCGTCACCCGCTGCTGCTGGCCGTGGCGCTCTGGGCCATCGCCCATATGGTCCCCAACGGTGATCTCGCCCACGCCCTGCTGTTCGGCGGCCTCGCCGTCCTGGCCGTCCTCGGCATGATCCTGCTCGATCGGCGGCACAGGCGGCGATGCGGCGATCGGCGCTGGCAGGCGCTCACGCGCAAGACGGCGTTCCTGCCGGGTGGCGCCCCGCTGCCGGCGCCCGGCGATGCCTTTCCCGCGGGCCGCGTGGCGCTCGCTCTGCTGATCTGGGTAGCCCTGCTCCTTGTCCACCCGGCGCTCTTCGGCGTTTCGCCGCTGCCGCCTCTCTAGCAGGCGCCTGCTACGAATCCTCCAGCCCCGCCACTGTCACGTCGAGATTGCGCAGCAGGCCGTCGGCGAGGCCGTAGATCCAGCCGTGGATGGCGAGCTTTTGGCCGGCAGCCCAGGCGTCGCGGATGATCGTCGTGGCGGCCACGTCCTGGACCCGGTCCTGGACGTTGAACTCGCAGAGCGCGTTGACCCGGTCGGCCTCGCTGCCGATCGCTTCGATCCGCGCGGCGTTCCGCCGATAGGTGCCGCGCACCGGCTCCAGCCAGTGATCGACGATGCCGTTGCGCTCGTCGAGCAGGGCCGCACGGACCCCGCCGCAACCGTAATGGCCGCAGACGATGACGTGCTGCACCTTGAGCACGACCACGGCGAAGGAGAGGACGGAGAGGAAATTGATGTCGGAGGGGGGGGCCAGATTGGCGACATTGCGGTGGACGAAGAGCTCGCCCGGGTCGAGCCCGACGATCTCGTTCGCCGGCACCCGGCTGTCGGCGCAGCCGACCCAGAGGAAAGCGGGGCGCTGCTGCCGGGCGAGGCGCGGAAAGAAATCGGGATCGCGCTCCTGGCGGGCGATCGACCAGGCGCGGTTGCGGCGGAAGAGGTCGTCGATCATGCGGTGGACGGACCCGGGTCATCGATGAGCAGGCCGCGGCGCGCGGCCATGCGCAATGACAGAGCACGCAGATCACCGGTCGTCAAACGCAGCCGGGCGAGCGGCATGACAATGGCGTTCTCGAGCGCCAGATGCTCGCGCTCGCCACGGGCGAACTCGGCGAGATCGAGGCGGGTCGAGCGATCGAGCGGGCGTGCTGTCAGTGCCGCCTCGTCGAGCGCCCGGCCGAGCCGGGCGGCCAGCACGCCACTGCTGCCATGCTCGGCGGCGAGCCGGCCGAGCACCGCGTCGATCGCATCCTCGGGAACCGCCCGGCGACGCAGCAGCGGGAACAGGTCCTGCTCCTCGTCGATCACATGGATCGCCATGTCGCGGCTGATGAACGTGCCGACGGACCGGGCGAGGCCCGGATCGGACCCGATCGTCGCCGCCAGCGTGTCGGCGAGCCGGCAGAGCACGCGATGGCGATGATGGTCGGCCGTGAGAAAGTCGAGCGGCTGGCGCAGCAGGGCCGGGGGCAGGGGGGCGAGGCTGTCGTGCGGCCGATCGTCCGGCACGGCCGCTCTCAGTGCGCCGCCAGCGTGTCGAGCTCCGCCAGCGCCTGCCCGAGCATCAGGGCGAGCGCTGCCAGACCCGGCATCTCGCTGCGGTTCATGACCCCGATCAGCTGGACCCAGGCCTCGTCGTCGGCCCGGGCGAGCCAGGTCCGGACGATGTGCGACGTGAGGTCGCCGATATCGGCATCGAGCATGCCGGCGGCATTGCTCAGGCGGGCGAGCAGGCCGAGCTCGCCCGCCTCGATCAGCGTGGCCTCCGCCACGCCGGGCTCGGTCAAACGACCGACCAGCTCACCCATCATCCGCCGACTCCGCTACTGCACCAGCGGCGACTGGGCGCCGCCGAGCTCGATGCCGCCGATCTCGGCCCGGCCGACCAGGATCGACACGTACTGGCGCACGGCATGGCGCCAGACCCGGGCGCCCAGCCATTCCCGGATCCGCTCCTCGACCATCTCGAACGGCAGCACCCGGCCGGCGATCCGCCGCTCGAGCCGGAGCACGTGGACGCCATATGGGGTCTCGACCGGCTCCGGATGGACCCGGCCGGGCTCGGCCCGTCGCAACGCTTCGGCGAACGCCGGCGTCACCGCATCGCCGGTGACCTGGCCGAGATTGCCGCCCGAGGCGGCGGACGGGCAGGCCGAGACGTCGCGCGCCATGGCGGCGAACCGTTGCGGCTGCTCGGCCAGGCGGGCGAGGGCCGCCAGCGCCTGCTCACGGGCCCGTCCATAGGCCACCGGGTCCGCGGCATCGGCCGAGAACAGGATATGCGCCGCCTCGTAGAGGTCCGGGCTGGTGAAGCGCCTCTGGTTCTGCGTGTAGAAGCGCCTGGCCGCCGCCTCGTCGGCCTCGGGCACCTGGACCTCCTGCCGCAGCAGGGTGGAGATCCGCGCCTCCTCCGGCGTCTCGCGCCGGCCCTCGTCGTCGATCTCGGGCACGCCCTCGATCTCGAGCCGTGCCGCCTCCTCGAGCAGCAGATGGCGGATCACCAGCGCCCGCGCCGCCGCCTCGCCGGCCTCGCGGGCCGAGCCGGCCGGATGGTGCTGCGCCTCGCGGGCGATGGCCGCCTGGTCGATCACCGTGCCGTTGACGGTGACCGGCGGGGGCTGGCGCAGCTTCGGCCGGCTCTCCAGATCGAAGATGCGCATGCCGCTCATTCGGCCGGCTCCATCGGCTCGGCCCGGGCCTCGATCCGCGGCCGGCCGACCGGCCCCGGGACCCGCCAGTCGGCGCCGGCGCTCCGGACCACCTGATAGCCCGGCCGCCAGACGTAGCGGACCGGCACCGACCAGATGTGGACGAGGCGGCTGAACGGGAACAGCAGGAAGATGGTGAGGCCGAGAATGATGTGGACCTGATAGGGCCAGTCGACGCCCGCCACCAGGATCGCCGCGTCGCCGCGGAAGGTGAGGATGCGCTGCGCCCATTCGGCCAGGGTCATCATCGTCCCGCCGTCGCTGTGCGAGAGCGAGAAGGGCAGGGTCAGGAGGCCCAGCGAGAGCTGCACCCAGAGGATGACGAGGATGGCGATATCCATGGTGGTGCTGGTCGAGCGGATGCGCGGGTCGGTCAGCCGCCGATGCAGCAGCAGCGTGAGGCCGACGAAGCAGACCACCCCGGCGATCCCGCCGGCGATCACGGCGACGAGCTGCTTGACGCTGGCATCGAAGGCCCAGGAATAGCCCCAGTGCGGTGTCAGCAGGCCGACCAGGTGGCCGAAGAAGAGGAAGAGGATGCCGAAATGGAAGAGGTTGGAGCCCCAGAAGAGCTGCTTCTTGCGCAGCATCTGGCTCGAGCCCGAGCGCCAGGAATAGGGCTCGCGGTCGTAGCGGATGATCGAGCCCGCGATCATCACCGCCAGCGCGATGTAGGGATAGATGCCGAAGAAGAAGGTGTTGTACCAGGTCGCCATGGGGTTTCTCCTCAGGCAGGACGATCGTGGACGCTGCGGATCTCGGCGCGGATGCGGGTGGCGAGCCGGCTCTTGCCGCAGGCGTCGTCGGCATCGGCGGCGCCGCCGGGGCCGAAGGTGACGGCCGCCTCCTCCCAGTCGGCGTCGAGCGCCTCGAGGTCGTCGGGATCGTCATCGGCGGTGGTCGCCAGCGGCACCGATGCGGCCTTGCTCCCGGCGATCGCCAAGAGGGCCACGAAGATCGCGATATAGGTCGAGCCGCGGCGCCGCAGCCGCTCCTCCAGGGCCTCGAGGATCGGCAGCGGCTGCTGCAGCAGCCCGTGCGCCTCGTCGCGCGGCAGGAGGGAGAGGAACTCGAGGAAGAGCGGCAGGAAGTCCGGCAGCTCGTTCGCGCGGATCCAGTAGCCGTGCCGCTCGTAGTGGGCGGCGAGGTCGACCATCGCCTGGCCGCGGTCGCGGCTCTCGCCGTGGACATGCTCGAAGAGGTGGAGCGAGAGCGAGCGCGACCGGTCGAAGAGCAGGCCGTAGCGTTCCTGGGCCTCGTAGAGGTCGAGCGCGGCGAGCTCGGCGATCAGCCGGTCCAGGGCGGGCAAGGCGTGCTGTGGCACCAGCCGCTCCTGGTGGAGGGCTGCCTGGATCTCGCCGCAGGCGCCCTGCAGCTCCGCCGTCGGATAGGCAAGGAGGGCCGAGAGCGCCTTGTAGGAGCGGCCCCCGCTCGCGGCCATCACGAGACCTCCATCGGCGTCTTCGGCTTCTTCCGGCTCGGCGCGCCGAAGAAGAGCGTCGCGTCGCTGGTCCCGCCGGAGCAGGAATTGCCGAAGGTGAAGCCGCAGGACCCGCGCAGCTCGTACGGGTCGAGGCCGGTCTCGCGGTGCGAGGTCGGAATGACGAAGCGGTCCTCGTAGTTGGCGATGGCCATCAGGTCGTACATCTCCTCGATGTCCTGACCTTTCATCCCGACGCGCTCGGCGATCGCCTCGTCGATCACGCCGTCCACCGTCTTCGCCCGCATGTAGGCGCGCATGGCCAGCATCCGCTCGAGGCCGCGCGCGATCGGCTCCTCCTTGCCGGCGGTGAGCAGGTTGGCAAGGTATTTCAAAGGGATGCGCAGCGAGCGGACGTCCGGCATGTCGCCGTCGACGCCCATCCGGCCGGCTTCGGCGGCCGCCTGGATCGGCGAGAGCGGCGGCACGTACCAGACCATCGGCATGGTCCGGTATTCCGGATGGAGCGGAAAGGCGACC
The DNA here is from genome assembly GCA_041397945.1 of Geminicoccaceae bacterium. Taxonomy (GTDB): domain Bacteria; phylum Pseudomonadota; class Alphaproteobacteria; order Geminicoccales; family Geminicoccaceae; genus SLRI01. The sequence goes on along the minus strand of JAWKVR010000012.1, from coordinate 68,059 downwards.
CGCCAGTCCATCGCCATCTTCCAGATCGGCGAGCGGCGTGCGCCCTCCAGCCAGGCCTCGGGCACGCCGTCGGCGCGCGCCTGGGCGATCACCTCGGGGTCGTTCGGGTCCTTGAAGAGGCCGAGCTGCGCCTCGTAGAGGTCCTGCTCGTTGGCGGTGGCCGCGGCCGCCTCGATCCCGTCCGCGTCATAGAGCACGACGCCGAGATAGCGGATGCGGCCGACGCAGGTTTCCGAGCAGACCGTCGGCTGGCCGGCCTCGATGCGCGGGTAGCAGAAGATGCACTTCTCGGATTTGCCCGACGCCCAGTTGTAATAGATCTTCTTGTACGGGCAGCCCGAGACGCACATCCGCCAGCCACGGCAGCGTTCCTGGTCGATGAGGACGATGCCGTCCTCCTCGCGCTTGTAGATGGCGCCGGACGGGCAGGCGGCGACGCAGGTCGGGTTGAGGCAGTGCTCGCAGAGGCGCGGCAGGTACATCATGAAGGTGTTCTCGAAGGCGCCGTAGATCTCCTTCTGCACGCCCTCGAAGTTCACGTCCTTCGACCGCTTGGCGAACTCGCCGCCGAGGATCTCCTCCCAGTTCGGCCCCCACTCGATCTTCTCCATCCGCTCGCCGGTGAGGAGCGAGCGGGGGCGGGCCGTCGGCGTCGCCTCGAGCTCCGGCGCGCTCTGCAGGTGGTCGTAGTCGAAGGTGAAGGGCTCGTAGTAGTCGTCGATCTCGGGCAGGTCCGGGTTGGCGAAGATCTTCGCCAGCACCCGCCACTTGCCGCCGATCCTGGGCTCGATCTTGCCGTTCGACTTGCGGACCCAGCCGCCGTTCCACTTCTTCTGGTTCTCCCATTCCTTGGGATAGCCGATCCCGGGCTTGGTCTCGACATTGTTGAACCAGGCGTATTCCATGCCTTCGCGGTTGGTCCACACCTGCTTGCAGGTCACCGAGCAGGTATGGCAGCCGATGCACTTGTCGAGGTTGAGCACCATGGCGATCTGTGCGCGGATCTTCATTCTGCGGCCTCCACACCGACGGGTTGCGACGTTTCCTCGAGGGCGGGGCGGTTCAGCGGCCCCTCGAGCCAGTCGACGTTCTGCATCTTGCGGACGATGACGAACTCGTCGCGATTGGAGCCGACCGTGCCGTAGTAGTTGAAACCGTAAGAGAGCTGCGCGTAGCCGCCGATCATGTGGGTCGGCTTGAGGATCGCCCGGGTCACCGAGTTGTGGATGCCGCCGCGCTTCTTGGTGGTCTCGGCACCCGGCGTGTTCACCATCTTCTCCTGGGCATGGTACATCAGCATCATGCCGGGATTCACCCGCTGCGAGACCACCGCCCGGGCGGTGAGCGCGCCATTGGTGTTGTAGACCTCGACCCAGTCGTTATCGACGATCCCGGCCTTCTTGGCGTCGTCCTCGCTGAGCCAGACGATCGGCCCGCCCCGGCTGAGCGTCAGCATCAGGAGGTTGTCGGTGTAAGTGGAGTGGATGCCCCACTTCTGGTGCGGCGTGATGAAGTTGAGCACGATCTCGGTGCTGCCGTTGGGCAGCTTGCCCTGGATGCGGGCCACGGATTTCGGATCGATCGGCGGCTTCCAGGTGACGAAGGCCTCGCCGAAGGCCCGCATCCAGTCGTGGTCCTGATAGAGCTGCTGGCGCCCGGAGAGCGTGCGCCAGGGAATCAGCTCGTGCACGTTGGTGTAGCCGGCATTGTAGCAGACCTTCTCGCTCTCCAGGCCCGACCAGGTCGGTGACGAGATGATCTTGCGCGGCTGGGCGGCGATGTCGCGAAAGCGGATCTTCTCGTCCTCCTTGGTCAGCGCCAGGTGGGCGTGCTCGCGGCCGGTGATCTTCGAGAGCGCCTCCCAGGCCTTGACCGCGACCTCGCCATTGGTCTCGGGGGCGAGCATCAGCACCACCTCGGTGGCATCGATGTCGCTGTCGATCCGGGCCATGCCCTTGGTCGGGCCGTCCTCGGTCACCGCCCCGTTGAGCGCCCGCAGGAGGTCGACCTCGTGCCCCGTCTGCCAGGCGATGCCCTTGCCGCCATTGCCGACCTTCTCCATCAGCGGCCCGAGCGCCGTGAAGCGCTTGTAGACGTTCGGGTAGTCGCGCTCGACCACGGCGACGGTCGGCATGGTGCGGCCGGGAATCGGCTCGATCTCGCCCTTCTTCCAGTCCTTGACGTCGTAGGCCTGGGCCAGCTCGCCCGGGCTGTCGTGCTGGATCGGCACCAGCACCACGTCCTTCTCCACGCCCAGGACCTCGGGTGCGATGGCGGAGAACTGCCGGGCGATGGCCTTGTAGATCTCCCAGTCGCTCTTGCACTCCCAGGCCGGGTCGGTCGCCGCCATCAGGGGATGGATGAACGGGTGCATGTCGGAGGTGTTGAGGTCGTTCTTCTCGTACCAGGTAGCGACCGGCAGCACGATGTCGGAGAAGGCGCACGTCGTGGACATGCGAAAGTCGAGCGTGACCAGGAGGTCGAGCTTTCCTTCGGGCGCCTCGTCGTGCCACTTGACGTCCTTCGGCTTGACCCCGCCTTCCTCGCCCAGGTTCTTGCCCATGACGCCGTTCGACGTGCCGAGCAGGTGCTTGAGGAAGTACTCGTGGCCCTTGCCCGAGGAGCCCAGGAGATTGGAGCGCCAGACGAAGAGGTTGCGCGGCCAGTTCGCCGGGTCGTCCGGGTCGTGGCAGGAGAGCTCGAGCGTGCCGTCCTTCAGGGACTTGGCGACGTAGTCCTTCGGCTCCAGCCCGGCCGCCGCCGCCTTGGCGGCGATGCCGAGCGGGTTCTCCTTGAGCTGCGGCGCGGAGGGCAGCCAGCCCATGCGTTCGGCGCGCACGTTGAAGTCGATCAGCGAGGCCTGCCAGTCGCCCGCCGGGGCGGTCGGCGAGAGGATCTCGTCGGCGGTCACCGTCTCGTAGCGCCACTGGTCGGTGTGGGCGTACCAGAACGAGGTCGAGTTCTGCTGCCGCGGCGGCCGGCCCCAGTCGAGCGCGAAGGCGAGCGGCAGCCAGCCGGTCTGCGGCCGGAGCTTCTCCTGGCCCACATAGTGCGACCAGCCACCCCCCGACTGGCCGACGCAGCCGCACATCACCAGCATGTTGATGATGCCGCGGTAGGCCATGTCCATGTGGTACCAGTGGTTGAGACCGGCCCCGAGAATGACCATCGAGCGGCCTTTGGTCTTCTCGGCATTGGTGGCGAACTCGCGCGCCGTGGTGATGATCTTGTCGCGGCTGACGCCGGTGATGTTCTCCGCCCAGGCCGGGGTGAAGGGCACGTCGTCGTCGTAGCTGGTCGCCACGTTGCCGCCGCCGAGCCCGCGATCGAGGCCGTAATTGGCGCAGAAGAGGTCGAAGACGGTGGCCACCAGGGCCTCGCCGTCGGCGAGCTGCAGGCGCCTTGCCGGCACGTTGCGCTCCAGCACCTCGCCATGGTCGGTGGCGACGAAGTGCTCGGTGGCGCGGCCGCCGAAATAGGGGAAGGCCACCGGCACGACCTCCTCGGGGTCGCTGATCTGCGTCAGCCGCAGCCGCGTCGTGCGGCCCTGGGCATCCTTCTCCTCGAGGTTCCACTTGCCCTGCTCGCCCCAGCGATGGCCGATCGAGCCATGCGGCACGACCACCTCGCCGGTCGTCTCCTCGATCGCCACGGTCTTCCACTCGGGATTGCTGGTCTCGCCGAGCGCGCCAGCGAAATCGGCGGCGCGGAGCTGGCGTTCCGGCACGAGCCGGCCGTCCTGCTCGACCAGCTTCACCAGCATCGGCATGTCCGAGTACTTGCGCGCGTAGTCCTCGAAATAGGCGGCCTGCCGGTCGAGATGGTACTCGCGCAGGATGACATGGCCGATGGCCAGGGCGAGGGCCGCGTCGGTGCCCTGCTTGGGCGCCAGCCAGAGATCGGCGAACTTGGTGGCCTCGGCGTAGTCGGGCGAGACGACGACCGACTTGGTCCCCTTGTAGCGCACCTCGGTGTAGAAATGGGCGTCCGGGGTCCGGGTCTGCGGCACGTTCGAGCCCCAGATCATCAGGAATCCCGCATTGTACCAGTCCGCACTCTCGGGCACGTCGGTCTGCTCGCCCCAGGTCTGGGGGCTCGCCGGCGGGAGGTCGCAATACCAGTCGTAGAACGACATGCAGACCCCGCCGAGCAGCGACAAATAGCGCGTGCCGGCGGCGTAGGAGATCATCGACATGGCCGGGATCGGCGAGAAGCCGACGATCCGGTCGGGGCCGTGCTTCCTGACGGTGTAGGCGTTGGCCGAGGCGATGATCTCGGTCGCCTCGTCCCAGCCGATCCGCACCATGCCGCCATGGCCGCGCACCTTGATGTAGTCGGCACGCTTCGCCGGGTCCTCGACGATCGAGGCCCAGGCGGCGACCGGCGACATTGTCTGGCGCGCCGCCCGCCATTTCTTCAGCAGGCGCGAGCGGATCAGCGGGTATTTGAGCCTGGCGCCCGAATACATGTACCAGGAGTAGCTGGCGCCCCGCGAGCAGCCCCGGGGCTCGTGGTTGGGCAGATCCGGGCGGGTCCTCGGATAGTCGGTCTGCTGCGTCTCCCAGGTGACGATCCCGCCCTTGACGTAGATCTTCCACGAGCAGGAGCCGGTGCAGTTCACGCCGTGGGTCGAGCGCACGATCTTGTCGTGCTGCCAGCGCTTGCGATAGGCCTCCTCCCAGCTCCGGTCCTCCGATGTGGTGATGCCGTGGCCATCGGCGAAGGTGCCGATCTTCCGGTCCAGGAAGGTCAGGCGATCGAGGAATTGGCTCATCGGTCTCTCCGGCTCAGCTGGCGGGCACGGCGGCGGGTGTCGCCCGGCGGTCGCGCTCGATGTCGTGGAGGTGGCCGCCCGGGCGCGTGTAGACGAACCAGGTGACGGCGACGCAGGTGACGTAGAAGACGAGAAAGCCCCAGAGGGCCATCTCCGGCCCGCCGGTCATGGCGATCGACGTGCCGTAGCTCTTCGGGATGAAGAAGGCGCCATAGGCCGCGATCGCCGAGGTGAAGCCGATGATCGCCGCCGACTCCTTCTCCGCCTGGCGCTGCCGCGCTGCCGCATCGCCGTTCGGCATCAGCCGGTCCATCTCCTTGCGCATGATCGGCGGGATCATCTGGAAGGTGGACGCATTGCCGATCCCGGTGCCGAGGAAGAGCAGCATGAACATCAAGAAGAAGCCGTAGAAGGCGAAGGGCTGGTCCTTGATGCCGAGGAAGAAGAGGACGCCGGCGACGGCGCCGATCATGCCGATGAAGGTCCAGAAGGTGACCCGGCCGCCGCCGTACTTGTCGCTGACCCAGCCGGTCATGGCGCGGCTGACCGCACCGACGAGCGGGCCGAGGAAGGCGAGCTGCAGGGCGTCGACCGCCGGGAACTGCGTCTTCATCAGCAGCGGGAAGCCCGCCGAGTAGCCGATGAACGAGCCGAATGTCCCGGTGTAGAGCCAGCACATGATCCAGTTGTGCCGGCGGCTGAAGATCACCGACTGCTCGGCGAAGGAGGCCCTGGCCGCCGCGATGTCGTTCATCCCGAACCAGGCCGCGAGGGTGGCGACGATGAGGAACGGCACCCAGACGAAGCCCGCGTTCTGCAGCCAGAGGCGGCCGTTCTCGGAGATCGCCTGCGGCTCGCCGCCGAGCCCGCCGAAGACGCCGGCGGTGATCACGATGGGGACGAGGAACTGCATGACGCTGACGCCGAGATTGCCGAGCCCGGCATTGAGCGCCAGCGCATTGCCCTTCTCCCGCTTGGGGAAGAAGAAGCTGATATTGGCCATCGACGAGGCGAAGTTGCCGCCGCCGAGGCCGCAGAGCAGCGCCAGCACGAGGAAGATCAGGTACGGGGTCTCGGGGTCCTGCACGGCGTAGCCGATGCCGAAGGCCGGGATCAGGAGGGTCGCCGTGGTCAGCGTCGTCCACATCCGTCCGCCGAAGATCGGCACCATGAAGGAGTAGAAGATCCTGAGCGTGGCGCCGGAGAGCCCGGGCAGGGCGGCGAGCCAGAAGAGCTGGCCCGTCGTGAAGTCGAAGCCCACGGCCGGCAGCTTGGCGACGACCATGCTCCAGACCATCCAGACCGAGAAGGCGAGCAGGAGGCAGGGGATCGAGATCCAGAGATTGCGGTTGGCGATGCTCTTGCCGTGCTCGGCCCAGAACCCCGGGTCCTCGGGCCGCCAGTCGGTGAGGACGGCCCGGCCTTCCGTGTGCTTGGTCGGATCGTGGAGCTCCTGGAACTCGGGCAGCTGGGGCAGGGTGCCGAGCGCCTTGCCCACGGCCTCCTGCTCCATCCGGCGGATGGCGAAGTGCATCCAGAGCAGCGAGACGACCGACAATGGCGAAAGGAGAACGAAGCAGCTGGTCCATATGCCCGTCAGGTCGTTCATGACGCCGAAGGCGAGCGGCAGGATGAAGCCGCCGAGCCCGCCGATCATGCCGACGAGGCCGCCCACGGCACCGATGTGGCCCGGATAGTAGACGGGGATGTGCTTGTAGACCGCCGCCTTGCCGAGGCTCATGAAGAAGCCGAGGACGAAGATGGCGACATGAAGGGGACAGGCCCATCTCGGTCGAGAAGTGGATCGGCCCCTCGATGCCGCGGATCACGTAGTCGGTCGGCGGATAGGAGAGCATGAAGAGGCAGAGCAGCGAGACGCCGAAGGTCCAGTACATGACGGACCGGGCACCGTAGCGGTCGGAGAGGTGGCCGCCATAGGCGCGGAAGAGCAGGCCGGATCGAGTAGAAGACGGCGATCATGCCCGCGGATTCGATGCTCAGCCCGTAGACGTCGATCAGGTAGTGCGGCAGCCAGAGCGCGAGCGCCACGAAGCCGCCGAACACGAAGAAATAGTAGAGGGCGAAGCGCCAGACCTGCAGACTGGCGAGCGGCGACAGCTCGAGCAGCGTGCCGCGCGGCTTCTCGCCCCGGCGGCGGCGCGCCGACCAGCACCGGGTCGTCGGATGTCGTGAACCAGAAGACCGCCGCCATGATCAGGAGGCCGATGGCCCAGACATTGGCCACCATCTGCCAGCCGATAGGCGACGAGCACGAACGGGGCCACAGAACTTGGTGACCGCGGCGCCGACATTGCCGACGCCGAAGATGCCGAGCGCGGTGCCCTGCTTCCGCGTCGGATACCAGCGTGCCACATAGGCGATGCCGACCGCGAACGAGCCACCGGCCAGGCCGACACCGAGCGCCGCCACCAGGGTCATGACATAGGTGTCGGCGAAGGTCAGCAGCAGGGTGGCGATCGCCGCGAGCACCATGACGGCGACATAGACGATGCGCCCGCCATACTGGTCGGTCCAGATGCCGAGAAAGATGCGGCTCAAGGAGCCCGTGAGGATCGGCAGGCCGACCAGCAGGCCGAACTCGGTCTCGCCCAGGCCCAGCTCCTGCTTGATCTGGATGCCGATGATCGAGAAGATCGTCCAGACGCGAAGCAGCCGTGAACGCGATGGTGCTCATCGTCAGGGCGCGGTTCTGATCGCCGCGCGCAACGCCCTCGAGTTGCTGCATCGTGCCGCCTTCGGAATCGTTGTTGTCCGTACCGGCTTGCCGCCGGCCGTGGTCATTTGCCCGGCCGGCCGGTCCGGTTACGTTGATTCAGATCAAGCGATTGGGGTCTCGAGGCCAAAATAATTCATCGGAGCAGTTTCTTTGTCTTGGCGAATGCCTCAATCGGGGTCGGTCTTTATTAAAGAGCGTTGCGTGGATTGCTTTTTATCAATCGTTGCCGCGCGGGCGGGCCGCCGATAAGCTGCCCCTACCATCGAGGGGGAAACATGCGGCCCGAGGAAGCAGACGAGATCCGTACCCTGCCGCTGTTCCGCGACTGCGCCGACGCGCACTTCACGACGCTTCTGGAGCGCGGCTTCCTGCAGCGCTTCCCGCCCGGGCTCGTCCTGATCCACGAGGACGACCCCGCCGATTTCCTCCATGTCGTCGTCGAGGGCATGGTCGAGATGGTGACGTCCCATGCCGGCCGCGAGACCACGCTCGGCTTCGTCCGGCCCTTCGGCACGTTCATCCTCGCCGCCGTGCTGACGGACCAGGTTTATCTGCAGGCCGCCCGCACGCTCGAGAAATCCCGCATCCTGATGGTTCCGGCGGCAGCGGTCCGCGACACCATGCGCGCCGATCCGGCCTTCATGACGGCCGTCACCCGGGAGCTCGCTACCGCCTATCGCGACACGGTCATGGAGCTGAAGAGCCAGAAGCTGCGCAACGGCGCCGAGCGCCTCGCCAACTGGCTCCTGCGCCACGAGCGCGATGGGGCCGTGCTGATCCCGGTCGAGAAGCGCACGCTCGCCGCCCGGCTCGGCATGACCCCGGAGAACCTGTCCCGCGCCTTCGCCACGCTGGGCGCCTGCAACATCGAGGTGCAGGGCCCGAAGGTTCTCCTCCACGACCGCGGCGCCCTCGAGAAGCTGGCCAAGCCGAGCCCGCTGATCGACGACGTATCGACCTGAGCGGCCCGGCTCAGGACTCTTCCGGCATGAAGGGCAGGTCGGTCGGGCCGGTCTTCGCCCCGGCCGCGGTCAGCATGGCGTGCACCTGGCCTCGATGGTGCGTCTGGTGATTGAAGAGATGGGCGACGAGAAGTGCGCGCGGGCGGGTCACCTCGCGACCGATCGCCCCAGAGTACCAGGAGAGCTCGCCCTCGATCCAGTCCGGATCGAGCCCCGCCGCCCAGTCCCGGATCACGTCGTCGAAGCGCCGGCGCTCGGCCCGCAGCTCCTCCCAGGTGGCGCAGAGGGCCACGGAGCGCGGAATGTCGGGCACGGCCGGCGGCGGGGTGCCGGCGAAGCGGTGCAGCCAGATCTGGTCGCCCCAGAGGAGATGGCAGAGGGTCTTGTGGATCGAGCCGAAGAAGGTGCCCCGCTCGGCCCGCCGCGCAGGCTCGTCGAGCGTGTCGGCGGCAGCGTAGACCAGCCCGTTCTGCCAGGCATTGTAGCGGGCCATGGTGCGCACGTAGGCGGTCGTGATCATCGCCGTCCTCCCCCTTTCGCGGGTCGCGGAACGCTTCTACGTTCCGGCGAGCAGTGAACAGTCGTCCCGGGAGAGACGCAATGGTTCGATCGGCATGCACAGCAGCCTCTGGACGGCGGCCTGGACGAGGGCGGCCGCGGAGCAGGTCGCGCCGCTGGCCGCCGGCCACGGCCTCGACGTGATCGAGATCGCCCTGCTCGAGCCTGCCGCAGTCGACGTCCCGCACAGCCGGGCGCTGTTCGAGCGGCACGGCATAAAGCACCCACCTGCTCGCTCGGCCTGCCGTTCGAGGTCTGCGCCTGCTCCATCCGGAGAAGGCGACGGCATTCCTCATGACGGCGCCTGAGGCGGCGCACGGGCTGGGGTCCAACACGCTCTCCGGCGTCACCTTCTCGACCCTCGGCTACACCCACCGGGCGTGCCGCCGACCGAAGGGGAGCAGCCAACATCGCCGAGGCGCTCGGGCCGTGGCGAGGCGGGGCCGGCGAGCTCGGCATGACCCTCGGCCTCGAGCCCTGCAACCGCTACGAGACGCACCCGTCAACACCGCCGACCAGGCGGTGGCGCTGATCGAGCGGATCGGCGAGCCGGCGCTGATGATCCATCTCGACACCTATCACATGAACATCGAGGAGAAGGGCTTTCGGAGCGGTGTCCTGAAGGCGGGCCGGCACCTGAAGTACATCCACCTCTCCGAGAGCGACCGGGGCGTGCCGGGCACCGGCACGGTGGACTTCGCCGCCACCATGGCGGCCTTCGCCGAGATCGGCTTTCAGGGCGACATCGTCGGCGAGGCGTTCATCAACATGCCGCCGGCCCTCGCCAAGGCGCTCTCCGTCTGGCGCCCGGTCGCGAAGAGTGCCGAGGAGGTGCTCGATCCCGGCATGACCATGCTGAAGCGGCTCGCGGTCGAGCACGGCCTGGTGGCGGCCTGACGGCATCGTGGATCCGGAGCAGCGACAGGTCCTGATCGCCCTCGGCCTGGTCATCGCCGGCGGCGTGCTCTTCGTCATCATGAACACGCTGGTCAAATTCCTGACGACCGAGCTCAACCCGGTGATGCTCACCTGGGCCCGCTATTTCTTTCATGTCGCCTTCGTCGTCGTCGTCTTCCCGAAAAGCCTCCTCGGCGTGCTGCGCGCCGACCGGATCCCGTTCCAGATCGGCCGCTCGGTGCTTCTCCTGCTGGCGACCATCACCAATTTCATCGCCCTGGCGCTCCTGCCGCTCGCCGAGGTGGCGTCGATCATCTTCCTCGCCCCCATCTTCGTCGCCGGCCTCGCCGTGCTGGTGCTGCGCGAGCGGGTCGTCGCCTGGCGCTGGCTCCCGATCGGCCTCGGCTTCAGCGGTGCGCTGATCATCGTCCAGCCGCAGGGCGGTACGTTCGCTGGGTGCCGCCGCGGCCCTCGCCTGCGCCTTCTTCTATGCCCTCTACCAGATCACCACGCGGATCGTGGCGAGGCCCAGCCCATCGTCTCGCTGCTCTATGGCGGGCTGGTCGGCATCGTCGCCCTCACCTCGTGGTGCCCTTCTACTGGCAGGCGCCGACCGTCACCCAGTGGCTGCTCTTCGTTTCCATCGGCTCGCTGGGGGCCGTGGCCATCTTCTCGTCATCATGGCGCGCTGCAGCGCGCCGAGGCCTCGAAGATGCGCCCTTCACCTACAGTCCAGCTCCTCTGGGCGATGATCGCGAGCTATGTCGTCTCGCCGACCTGCCGAGCGCTTCAACCACCGGCGCTGCCGTCATCGTCACCAGCGGCCTCCTCCTCTACCGCCTCTTCGACCTGCCGAGGCGGCTTCCTGCTCGGCGGCGAAGGCATGAGCAACGTCGCATCGCCGCCGGCGCCGGCTTCGACCTCGGTCGGCTCGACCCCTTCCCCGCGCGGCCGCCTGCCCGGGCTCCAGGGCGAGCCGCGGAGGAGAGGATCGCCGGCGGCCAGTCCAACCCGACCTCTTCGTCACCTTCGCCAACCGCCGGGCTGGTGCTGCGCAAGAAGCCGGACGGTCCGATCCTGCCCTCGGCCCACGCCGTCGACCGCGAGTACCGCGTGCTGACAGCCTGGGCGCGACCGGCGTGCGCTGCGGACGATCCTTGCATTCTGACGACGAAGAGATCATCGGCACGCCTACCTGATGGAGCGGCTCGACGGCCGGGTGGTGCACGACAACGCGCTGCCCGGCTTCGAGCCGGCCGAGCGCCGCGCCGTCTACCGCTCCATGGCGGAGACCCTGGCTCCGTCTGCACGCGGTCGACCTGGCCGCGGTGGGCCTCGCCGATTCCGGCTGGCCGGCCAACTATTTCAGCCGCCAGATCGCCCGCTGGACGCGCCAGTGCGGGAGCTGTCCAAGACCCGCGACCTCGCCGATATCGAGCGGCTGATCGACTGGCTGCCCGCGCACCTCCCGCCTGACGACACGGCGGCCATCGTCCACGGCGACTTCCGCCTCGGCAACCTCATGCTGCATCCGGCCGAGCCCCGCGTTATCGGCATCCTCGACTGGGAGCTCTCGACCCTGGGCCATCCGCTCGCCGACCTCGCGCACGCCGCCATGGCCTGGCACTCGACCCCGGCCGAGTTCGGCGGGCTCGTCGGCCTCGATCGCGAGGCCCTCGGCATCCCCGACGAGGCGGAGTTCCTCAGAGCCTATGAGGCGAACGGCGGCCACGGTCTGCGGCTCCAGCCCTTCCATCACGCCATGGCGCTCTTTCGCTTCGCCGTCATCTTCGAGGGCATCGCGGCCCGGGCGCAGGCCGGCAATGCCTCGGCCGACAACGCCGCCCTGGTCGGCCGCCTCTCGGCCCGCTTCGCCCGCCGCGCCGTCGAGGTGATCGAGGGCATCGTGCACGTCTGATCCGGAGGGATGCCAATGGAATTCGCCTTCTCCGCCGAGGTCGAGGCCCTCAGGGACCAGCTTTCGGCCTTCATGGCCGAGCACGTCCTGCCGGCCGATCCGGCCTTTCGTGCCGCCGCGTCGTCGGGCCGCCACGCCGTCGAGATCCTCGAGCCGCTCAAGGCCCGGGCCCGGGAAGCGGGCTTGTGGAACCTCTTCCTGCCGGCCTTGCGCGACGACGAGCCCGGCACGCGGCTGAGCAATCTCGCCTATGCGCCCTTGGCCGAGATCATGGGCCGGGTGCCGTGGTCGGCCGAGGTCTTCAATTGCAGTGCCCCCGATACCGGCAACATGGAGCTCCTGCACCTCTGCGCCACACCGGCCCAGCGCGAACGCTGGCTCATGCCATTGCTCGACGGCACCATCCGCTCCTGCGTCGCCATCACCGAGCCCGGCGTCGCCTCGTCCGATCCGACCAACCTGAAAACGACCATCCGCCGCGACGGCGACACCTTCGTCGTCAACGGCCGCAAATGGTTCACCACGGGCGCCCTCCACCCGGCCTGCCGCTTCGCGATCCTCATGGGCGTCACCGACGAGCGCCCCGACGCCGACCCCCATGCGCGCCACTCCATGGTCATCGTGCCGCTCGACACGCCTGGCGTGGAGATCGTCCGCAACCTGCCGATCATGGGCCATCTCGCCCCCGAGGGTCATTGCGAGGTCGATTTCGAGGACGTCCGCATCCCCGCCGCCAACCTTCTGGGCGAGGCGGGCAGGGGCTTCGCCCTGGCCCAGGCGCGGCTCGGCCCCGGCCGGGTGCATCACTGCATGCGCTCGATCGGCCAGTGCGAGCTGGCGCTCGAGCTCATGGCCGACCGGGCCATGGCACGCGAGGCCTTCGGCCGCCCGCTCGCCGACTTCGCCAACATCCAGGACTGGATCGCCCTCTCGCGGATGCAGATCGACCAGGCCCGGCTCTACGTGCTCCGCACGGCCTGGCTCATGGACCGGGACGGCAACAAGGCGGCCCGGGCCGAGGTTTCCGCCATCAAGCTCGTCGTCTCGCGCCTGCAGACCGAGGTGCTGGATCGCGCCATCCAGGTCTTCGGTGCCATGGGCCTCACCGACGACACGCCGCTCGCCCATCTCTGGACCTGGGGCAGAGCACTCCGCTTCGTCGACGGCCCCGACGAGGTGCATCTGCGCACCGTGGCGAGAGCCGAGCTCAGGCGGGCGAGGCACCGGGCCACGGGTGCCGGCCCCGGGAGCTGAGCCGATGCGCCGGGATGCCCACCTCGACCCTCGCCCTGCCAATTTCGCCCCGCTCACGCCGCTCGACTTCCTTCGCCGCTCGATCGAGGTCTTCCCGGGCAAGACCGCCGTCGTCGCCGGCGCCCGACGGCTCTCCTACACGGATCTCGGCGAGCTGGTCGGCCGGCTCGCCGCCGGCCTTCGCCGGTCGGGGATCGGCCGGGGCGATGTCGTCTCGGTGATCGCCGGCAACACGCCGGAGCTGCTCGCCCTGCATTTCGCCGTGCCGCTCACGGGTGCGGTGCTCAACGCCATCAACACCCGCCTCGATCCCGCCACCGTGGCCCACATCCTGGCCCACGCCGAGGCCCGGCTCGTCATGGCCGATGCCGAGCGGGCGCCGCTCACCCGCGCCGCTTCGCGCAAGGTGGCCTCGAGACGCCGCTCGTGACCCTCGATGCCCTGTCCCTCGCCGGGTTCACGGAGGGTCTGCCGCCCTTGCCGGTCAGCCTCGACGCCGTCGCCGACGAATGGCAGCCGATCAGCCTCAACTACACCTCCGGCACCACCGGCAGCCCCAAGGGCGCCGTCTACCACCACCGCGGCGCCCATCTGAACGCGCTCGGCAATGTCATGGCGCTCGGCTTCGACGAACGGAGCTGTCTATCTCTGGACGCTGCCCATGTTCCACTGCAATGGCTGGTGCCATCCATGGGCCGTGACTGCCGTCGGCGGCACGCATGTCTGCCTCGACCGACCCGATCCCGCCGCCATCGTGGCGGCGCTCCGGGAGGAGGCCGTCACCCATTTCGCCTGCGCGCCGGTGGTTCTCTACAACCTCCTGCATCAGGGTCGGGAGCAAAGCCCAAGACTGCCGAGGCGCGTGCGGGTCGCCACCGGTGGCGCGGCACCCACGACGGCATTGATCGAGGGCCTCGACGCCATGGGCATCGAGCTGATCCATCTCTATGGCCTGACCGAGTCCTTGGGCCCGGTCACTGCTTGCGCGGAACGCGCCGACTGGGGTGAGCCGGACGCCGCGGAGAAGGCGCGGCTGCTGGCGCGCCAGGGTGTGCGCCACCCGCTCGCCGCCGAGGTCGCCGTCGTCGATGCGGCGGGCGAGCCGGTGCCGATGGACGGGGCCACCATGGGCGAGATCGTCATCCGCTCGAACACGCTGATGGCGGGCTATCTGAAGGACAGGGCGGCCACCGAGGCCGCTTTCCGGGACGGTCGTCTCAATACCGGCGACCTGGCGGTGCGTCACCCCGACGGCTTCATCCAGATCAGGGACCGGGCCAAGGACGTGATCATCTCGGGCGGCGAGAACATCTCTTCCCTGGAGGTCGAGGGTGTGCTGCACCAGCACCCGGCCGTGCTGCTCGCCGCCGTCGTTGCGGTCGCGGACGAGAAATGGGGCGAGGTGCCGGTCGCCTGCCTCGAGCTCAAGCCCGGCCAGGCAGCGCCGCCAGCCGCGGAGCTCGAAGCCTTCTGTCGCGACCGTCTGGCCCACTTCAAGGTGCCACGCCGTTTCGTGCTCCGCGAGCTGCCCAGGACCGCGACCGGCAAGATCCAGAAATTCCAGCTCCGCGCCGAGCTGGCGTTGGATTGAGCGGCAGAAATCAGCCCAAGGCCGGCACGAGCTCGGCCGCGGCGGCATAGCGCTCGCCACCCTGGCGCCGGGCTTCGTCCATCGCCGCCTCGGCCCGCGCCAGGAGTGCCCGGAAATCGAGGCCGGGGCCGGATTCGGTGACCACGCCGATGCTCGGCCGGACGTGCAGCGTGGCGTCGCCGACCAGGATCGGCTCGCGCGCGGCGGCGATGATCTTGCGGGCCACGACATAGGCGTCGCTGATGTGCTTCATGCCGTCGATCAGGGCGACGAAGGTCGTGTCGTCGAGCTTGGCGACGGCGTCGGTGCGCCGCATTTGCCGCCCGAGCCGGTGCGCGAGCTCGACCAGCGCCGCCTCTGCCCGGATCGATGCCGTGGGTCTCGCGCAGGCTCGCGAAATCGTCGACGGCGATGTGCAGGAGGGCCAGATGGGCGCGGTTGCGGCGGTGCGCGCAACCGCGCGCGGCCGAACCGTTCCTCGAGCTGCGGCAGCCAGGGCAGGCCGGTCAGCGGGTCACGCACCGCACCCTGGACCAGGCGGTGCTCGCGCGCCTTGCGCTCGACCGCCAGCTTGAGCGTGCGGTAGAGCCGGTCGGCGTCGATCCGGCCCTGCAGAGAAAATCCTGCGCCCCCTGCCGGATCGCCTCGGTCGCGACCAAGAGGTCGTCGGCGGCGAAGCCGGAGAGCACCACCACGGCGAGGGCCGGGTGATGCCGCTGCAGCCATTCGACCCTGTTGAGGCCGCGGGCGTCGGGCAGCTCCAGATCGAGCAGCACGACATCGGGCGGCGTGGTGGCGATCGCGTCGGCCGCATCGTGCAGGCTGGCGGCCATGCGCGGCGCCAGACGCGGGCACGAGGCGAGCTCGGCGGCGAGGAGCGCCCGCTCGGCATCGCTGTCCTCGACAATCAGCAGGTTCAACGTGTCGGGCATGGCCCCTGGTCCCGCGGCATCTGGACGCGATCCTGGACCTCGGGACCTAAGATTCGGTTAACGCCCGGCGGGCATCGGCGAGCCGTGCTCAGTCGCGCCAGAGATACGACCCGAGCACCCGGGAGCCGCCGATCTCGAGCGTGTTCTCGGCGACCCGCTCGCCGCCCAGATGCTCGTAGAAGCCGCGCGCCGGGTTGCTCGCCAGCACCCAGACCAGGGTTCCGGCATAGCGGCGCCGCGCCAGCTCGAAATGACAGGCATCGAAGAGCGCGCGGCCGATGCCGGCGCCGTGCTGGTCGGGATGCACGTAGAGCATGTAGATCTGCCGGCCCGCCAGCGCCTGGCGTCGCGACCGCCCGCCGCTGGCGATGCCGATCACGCGATCGTCCATCTCGGCGACGAAGGCCGCCACGCGCCACGAGGGTGGCGCCAGTGGCGCTCGAAGGCGCTGTAGGTAAGTCCCGAGATAGTCCTCGGGCAATTGACCGCGATAGGCCTCGCGCCACGTGTCGACGTAGACCTTGGCGATGGCCGGAGCATCCTGCGCCTTCGCCCGTCTGACGGTCAGCGGTCGCTGCAGCTCCGATCGGCTCGGCCCGAGCATGACGTATCGTTTCTTCCCTTCGGCCCACCGGATCCCGTTCAACGGGGATCGAGGCGACAGTCGACCCAGCTTCCGGTCCGGCTGCTCTCGACCGCCGCCTCGATGAACCGGATACCCGGGCTCCATCAAGCACTGTCGGGAAGTCGAGGGCAAGTGGCTCGACGGCCCTTCCGGTACGCCGCGCGACCACGGCATCGGCGACGTCCCGGTAAAGGCTGGCGAAAGCCTCCGGATAACCCTCGGGATGGCCGATCTTCGAGCCGCGTGGCGTGCTCGGCCAGGGGGTCCAGCGCCATGCAGGCGGCGGGTCTGCAGCCTGGCGAAGCCGCCGCCGCCGGTGCAGCAGATGATTGGCTGCCCTGCTGCCATTCGAGGCCGCCCTCGGCGCCGAAGATCCGGATCGAGAGCCTGTGCTCGGCGCCGGCCGCGGCGTTGGTCACCCAGAGCGTGCCGAGCGCCCCGCCGGCCCAGTGCAGCAGGAGGGCGGCGTAGTCGTCGCTGGCCCGGCCGGGCACGGTCGTCGCCAGCTCGGCCAGCACCGCCTCGAGGTCGAGCCCGCTGACATAGGCGCCGAGATGCTGGGCGTGCGTGCCGATGTCGCCGAGGATGAGGGACTGGCCGGACCGCTGGATCGTGGCGCCAGGCGGCCGTCTCCGCCGTGTCGCGGGCAGCGGCGTGGCCCTGGACGTATTCGGAGGTGGATCGCCGCACGGCGCCGATGCGCCCGGAAGCGACCAGGGCGCGGGCCTGGCGGACCATCGGGTACTGGCTGTAGTTGTAGGTGGCAGAGGCCGGTGGCCGCAACCTTGCGCACGAGGGCGATCGCCTCGGCGCTGGTCATCGCCAAGGGCTTGTCGCAGACCACGTCGAAGCCGGCATCGAGCGCCGCGTCGGCCACCGGGAAGTGCAGGTGGTTGGGCGTCATGACGGCGACGACGTCGATCCCGTCCGGCCGGGCGCGCCCGTCTCGAGCATCGTTCGCCAGTCGGCATAGGCGCGCTCCGGGGCGAGGCCGATCGCGACACCCTGCGCCCGGGACCGCTCCGCATCCGACGACAGCACGCCCGCCACCACCTCGAAGCGGTCGTCGAGGCGGGCCGCGGTGCGGTGCACCGGGCCGATGAACGAGCCGGCGCCGCCGACCACGCCGAGCCTGAGGGTGCTGGCCGAGCTGCCGGAGCACCGGGTTCATGGCGGCGCGCTCCTTGAGGATCTCGGTGCGCAGCTCCCCAGGCGAGCGTGTCGCGGTCGAGCTCGACATCGTCGAGCGTCAGGCGCCGGTCACGGGCCACCTTCCGCCTGAGGCGCGCATGGTGGGCGAGGCCGATCGGCAGCAGGCCCTCGGCGGCCGCGACGGCGGCCGGGACCAGGGCGCCATAGACGGTGAAGCCGCCCCGTCGAGCGTCTCGCCGACCTCGAGATCGCGCTTTGCCGTCGCCGCCACGTCGCCGGCCCAGCGCCAGGGGGCACCCGTCGGCTCGCCGCGCAGCGCCATGTCGGCGACCGAGATGCCGAGCTCGAGGCCGATCAGGTGGCAGGGCCGCCAGAAGGGTCGCGTACCGGCCGCCGGGTCGGTCACGAGGCCGTAGTCCCGAGCAGCCGGCGACGTAGTCGCTCGCCGCCTTGAAGACGACATAGACGCCCCAGCGCAGGTCGTCCGGCACCGGGCGGCCCTCGCCGTCGAGGCAGGAGACCGTCTCGACCATGCCGTGGCCGCTCATGCCGGCGGATGCGGCCCGCTGGCTCAGCACAGTGGCGAGGTCGCCGGTCGCGGCCGGCGGGAAGAGCAGCCCGTCGGGCGCCACCTCGAGGTCGGTGGCATTGGCGATCGCCGCCATCTCGATCGCCGACTTGGTGCCGTCGAGGAAGGAATTGAACATCTCGGTTCATGCCGAAGGCGGCGCGCTCGGGGGTGAGCCCGTAGTGATCCCAGACGGTCTCGGGCGTCGAGAAGCGGAAGTGCGGCCGATGCTTCGTGCCCTTGCCGGCGGCGACGATCTCGAATCCTGCGGCATGCGCCCAGTCGACCAGCTCGACGACCAGGGCCGGCTGGTCGCCATAGGCCAGGCTGTAGACCACGCCGCGATGCCGCGCCCGCTTGGCCAGCGCCGGGCCGACCAGCACGTCGGCCTCGACATTGACCATCAGGATGTGGCGCCGCGCCTCGATCGCGGCCAGCGCATGGACCACGCCCTGCACCGGGTCGCCGGTCGCCTCGATCACCAGCTCGACATCGTCGTCGTGGACGACCGAGGCGTGGTTGTCGACGAAGTGGATCTCATCGCATGCGGGCAGGCGAGAGCTTCATCCTCTTCGCGGAGGGCACCAGCACGGACGGGCTCGACGTCCTGCCGTTCAAGACCTCGCTGCTGAGCGTCGCCGAGCCCTGGGTGATCGACCGGCCGATCGCCGTCCAGCCAGTGGCCCTCGTCTTTCGGGCGCTGCGCAACGGTCAACCCGTCGGGCCCCTGAACTGTGGCCGCTACGCCTGGTTCGGCGACGGCTCCATGCTGCCGCATCTCTGGGCGGTGCTGCAGGACGACGGCCTGTTGGTCGAGGTCGTGTTCGGCGAGCCCGTCATCTCGTGGGCGGTCGAGAGTCGCAAGGTGCTGGGCAAGAAGATGCGCGACGCCGTCCGTCAGGACGTCGTCGGGAGCCGGCCTGAGCAGCCTGAGGAAAGCATGATCGCGGTCGCCGGGCTGGCCTGAGCCCAAACTCGGCACAAAAAAAAGGAGGCTAACTGCCTCCCTTTTCAGATCGGACCTGCGTGTGTGGGCTTGCGCCTCATTTTATGCAGAGGACACGTACCAACACCCAACACCGCCGGCTAGACGCAAAAAAAGAGAAAATTAGATACGACGTTCAACTATCAGTTTCTTGATCTCGCCGATCGCCCTGGCCGGGTTGAGGCCTTTAGGACAAGTGTTGGTGCAGTTCATGATGGTATGGCAGCGATAGAGCTTGAACGGATCCTCGAGCTCGTCGAGCCGCTCGCCGGTGGCCTCGTCGCGGCTGTCGGCGATCCACCGATAGGCCTGCAGCAGCACCGCCGGGCCCAGATACTTGTCGCTGTTCCACCAGTAGGACGGGCAGGCGGTCGAGCAGCAGGCGCAGAGGATGCACTCGTAGAGCCCGTCGAGCTTCTCGCGGTCGTCGATCGACTGCCGCCATTCCTTCGCGGGCTCGGTCGAATACGTCTTGAGCCACGGCTCGATCGATTCGTACTGCGCCCAGAACTGGCTGAAGTCGACGACCAGGTCCTTGATCACCGACATGTGCGGCAGGGGGTAGACGCTGACGTCGTCGCCCTTCACGTCCTCGATCGCCTTGGTGCAGGCGAGGGTGTTGTGGCCGTCGATGTTCATGGCGCAGGAGCCGCAGATGCCCTCGCGGCAGGAGCGGCGGAAGGTCAGAGTGCTGTCGGTCTCGGCCTTGATCTTGATCAGCGCGTCGAGAACCATCGGCCCGCAGTCGTCGAGATCGATCGTGTAGGTGTCGAGCCGCGGGTTCTTCTCGTCCTCCGGCTCGTAGCGGTAGATCCGGAAGGTCTTGGTGCGGGTCGCACCATCCGGCCGGGCATGGGACTTGCCGGCCTCGATCCGGGAGTTCTTCGGCAGGGCGAATTCGACCATATCTCTTCCCGATCTCCTGGCCGGCTCAGTAGACGCGCTTGGTCGGAGGCACGACCTCGACCTCGTTCGACAGCGTGAAATAGTGCACCGGTCGTGGCTCGATGCTGACCTCGTGGCGCTCGTCGACCCAGACCAGCGTATGCTTCATCCAGTTCTCGTCGTCGCGCTCGGGGAAGTCCTCGCGTGCGTGGGCACCGCGGCTCTCGGTGCGGTAGCGCGCCGAATGCATGGTGGCGACCGCCTGGGCCATCAGGTTCTGCAGCTCCAGGGCCTCGACGAGGTCGCTGTTCCAGACCAGCGAGCGATCGGCGAGGCGGATATCCGGCAGGCTGGCCGCGACCTCGCCGAGCTTCGTGACACCTTCCTCGAGCAGCGGGCCGTCGCGGAAGACGGTGGCGTATTTCTGCATCGTCTTCTGCATGGCGAGGCGGATGGCACCACTGTTCTCGCTGCCATCGGCATGGCGCAGCGCATCGAAGCGGGCGAGGCTCGCCTCTTCGCCGCCGCCTGCCGACAGCGGCCGGTGCGGGCTGCCGGGGCGGATCGTTTCCGCCGCGCGGTGCGCCGCGGCGCGGCCGAAGACGACGAGATCGATGAGCGAGTTGCCGCCGAGCCGGTTGGCACCGTGCACGGACGTGCAGGCCGCCTCGCCCACGGCCATCAGCCCGGGCACGACACTGTCGGTGTCGCCGTCCTTGAGCTTCACGACCTCGGTCAGGTGATTGGTGGGGATGCCGCCCATGTTGTAGTGGCAGGTCGGCACCACCGGGATCGGCTCCTTGGTGACGTCGACGCCGGCGAAGATCTTGGCCGTCTCGGAGATGCCCGGCAGGCGCTTGTGGAGAAGCGCCGGGTCGAGATGCTCGAGGTGCAGGTGGATGTGGTCCTTATTGGCGCCGACCCCGCGCCCCTCGTTGATCTCGATGGTCATCGCCCGGCTGACCACGTCACGGCTGGCGAGATCCTTGGCCGACGGCGCGTAGCGCTCCATGAAGCGCTCGCCCTCGGCATTGGTGAGATAGCCGCCTTCGCCGCGCGCGCCCTCGGTGATCAGGCAGCCGGCGCCGTAGACGCCTGTCGGATGGAATTGGACGAATTCCATATCCTGGAGCGGAAGGCCGGCCCTGAGCACCATGGCGTTGCCGTCGCCGGTGCAGGTGTGCGCGGAGGTGGCGGAGAAGTAGACGCGGCCATAGCCGCCGGTGGCGAGGCAGGTCTGGTGCGCCCGGAAGCGGTGGAGCGAGCCGTCCTCGATGCACATGGCGAGGATGCCGAGGCACTCGCCGTCCTCGCCCATCAGAAGGTCGAGGGCGAAATACTCGTTGAAGAACTGCACCTTGTTCTTGAGCGCCTGCTGGAAGAGCGTGTGCAGGATGACGTGGCCCGTGCGGTCGGCGGCGGCGCAGGTGCGGTAGGCCTGGCCCTTGCCGAAATTGACGGACTGGCCGCCGAAGGCGCGCTGGTAGATGCGGCCGGCATCGGTGCGGGAGAAGGGCACGCCGTAATGCTCGAGCTCGTAGACCGCGGCCGGCGCGTTCTTGGTCATGTACTCGATCGCGTCCTGGTCGCCGAGCCAGTCGGAGCCCTTGACGGTGTCGTACATGTGGAAGCGCCAGTCGTCCTCGTTCATGTTGCCGAGGGCGGCGTTGATCCCGCCCTGCGCCGCCACGGTGTGGCTCCTGGTCGGGTAGACCTTGGTGACGCAGGCGACCGAGAGGCCGGCCTCGACCATGCCGACGGCGGCCCTGAGGCCGGAGCCGCCGGCGCCGACGACGATGGCATCGAACACATGCTCGGTGATGGGGTAGGCCTCGGCCATCGGATCAGCCTCCAAGCGCGATCATGAGGACGGAGACGACACCGGCCGTGGCGAGCAGGGCCGCGACGAGCGTGATGCCGACGAGGATGGCGACCTTGCCGATCTCGTGATGGACATAGTCCTCGACCACCTCCTGCAGCCCGATCCTGGCGTGGTAGCAGGTCGAGAGCACCAAGAGGATCATCAGGGCGGCGGTCAGGGGCGAGTGGAACCAGGCGACCCATTCGGCGTAGGCCGAGCCCGCCATGGCGATGGCGTTGACGACGAACCAGAGCACCAGGAGGAGATTGGCGATGGCGGTGAAGCGCTGCGCCTTCCAGGTGCCGGCGCCCGAGCGCGCCGAGCCCCGACTGCGGACCTTGCCGATAGCGGCTTGCATGGAATGTCCTTTCCCTGGAGGCTCAGGCGACGATCAGCACGAGCAGCCAGAAGAGGATGGTCAGCCCGCCCGCCACCGCCAGGGTGACGATGGCGCTCTGCCGGGCCACCTCCTTGTCGAAGCCGTAGCCGGCGTCCCAGACGAGATGGCGAACGCCGTTCGCGGCATGGAAGAAGAGGGCGGCGGTGAAGCCGAAGAGCACGAGCCAGCCGAAGAAGTTGTGCATCACCGCCTGCACCACGGCGAAGCTCTCCGGGCCGCCGGCGAGGGCGACCAGCCACCAGATGAAGAGCACGAGCCCGACTGTCAGCGCCACCCCGCTGGCACGGTGCCCGATCGACAGCGCCATGGTGAGATACCAGCGATAGATCTGGAGGTGCGGGGAGAGTGGTCGCGCGCCCTGTGCCATGCCGGCTCCGTTTCCTGACCCGTGCGGCCGCCGCGCCGACGGCCGGTTTGTGCGTTGCGTCAAAATGCGCAGGGGATAGTAGAAGCGACCGGAATCCTGTCAACGCGACAGAACCACCCGTCGCCGCCTGCCCGGCGGATCCTGCTTCACGCCGCGGTCTTCCGGTACTAGAATCACTGGTCCACCGATCGGGAGAGTGGCGCATGACCAGCAGGGATGCGAGCTTCCATGGATCGATCCCCGGCCTCTACGACGACTATCTGGTGCCCTGATCTTCGAGCCCTAGCGCTCGACCTCGCCGCCGGGCCGCCGCCTGGCGCCGCGGCGGGTGCTCGAGACGGCGCCGGCACCGGCGTGTGCCCGGCCGTTGCACCCGTCCTGGGTGCTGACGCGCGCTACATGGTCACCGACCTCAACCCGGCCATGCTCGAGCGCGCCCGTTCCCGGCAGCAGGATGATCCCCGGCTCGACTGGCAGGCGGCCGATGCCACGGCGCTCGACCTCCCCGACGGGGGCTTCGATCTCGTGCTCTGCCAGTTCGGCGCCATGTTCTTTCCCGACCGGGTGCGCGGCTGCCGAGGCGCGCCGCGTGCTGGATGCGGAGGGCCGGTTCATCCTCAGCATCTGGGATGGCATCGAGGCCAACGATTTCGCCCGGCTCGTGACGGATGTCGCCGCCGGGCTCTTCCCGGATGACCCGCCGCGCTTTCTCGCCCGCACGCCGCACGGCCATGGCGATCCGGCAACCATCGAGCGCGAGCTCCGCAGCGCCGGCTTCGCCACGGTCGAGATCGAGATGCTGGAAGCCACCAGCCGCGCCCAGTCGCCGCGCATCCGGCAATCGCCTATGTCCAGGGAACACCGCTGCGCGGCGAGATCGAGGCCCGCGATGCCAGCCGCCTCGGCGAGGTGACCGAGCGCGCCGAGCATCGCCAGGAGCACGGCGACGGGCCTGTGGAGGGCGCATTCGCGCCTTCGTCGTCACGGCCTCGGGCATCGCCTGACCGGTCACGCCCGGCTCGGCCACGCGATATGGTAGTCGTAGAGGGGCCGGAAGCCGGCGCTGCGGTAGAGGCCGCCGCCGGCGCGTTGTCCGCCTCGACCTGCAGCCAGGCCGTCTCGCCCCCATCCGGCCGGCCCAGACGAGCAGCCGGTCGAGCACGGCCCGGCCGTGGCCCTGGCGGCGCGCCGTGGTCGCCGTGCGCATTGCGGCTAACCCGGCGAGCGGGCCGTCGAAGACGCAGAGCCCGCCCGCCACCGGCTCGCCGCCCACCGTCCTGACGGCGAAGGCCAGCGGCCGGCGGATGCGGGCGAAGAGCGCTGCCCGGGCCGCCCGCTCGGCCGCGGGCCAGCGCGGGTCCGCCACCGCCTGCATGGCGAAGGCGGTGGCCCGGCCCTCGAGCACGACTTGCGCCGGCTCCTCGGGCAGGACGTCGAGGGGGCGCGCCAGCACCGAGCTCCGGCCCTCGGCCCGGTAGCCGCGCCCGGCCAGGGCCGCGTCGAGCCCGAGGGGCGCGCTCAGCGCGTTGAGCTGGAAGCAGGCCGGCTTGCCGGCCGCCGCGTACCAGGCCTCGGCCGACCGGATCGCGGCATCCGGCGCCAGCTCGCCGGTGAAGCTCATCGCCTGCACCGAATTCTCGCGCCGCGTCGCGGTCGGTCCGGCACGCAGCCGCCAACCTGCGAGGAGCGCCGTACGTGCCGCCGGCCAAGCCCGCCACGCGGCTTCCTCGATTTGCCGGATCAGAGCCTCGTTCTCGACCATGCCCTCCTCTATAGCGATAACCGCTGGAGCAAGAGAGAGGGCAGGGGATCATGCCGACCGGCTGGCAGTTCTGGATCGATCGCGGCGGCACCTTCACCGATATCGTCGCCAGGCAGCCGGACGGCGGCATCCGCATCCACAAGCTGCTCTCCGAGAACCCCGGGCAGTACGAGGACGCCGCACTGCAGGGCATTCGCGACGTGCTCGGCCTCGGCGCGGGCGAGCCTTTGCCGGTGGCGGCCATCGATGCCATCAAGATGGGGACGACCGTCGCCACCAACGCGCTGCTCGAGCGCAAGGGCACGCCCACGGTCCTCGCCATCACGCGCGGCCTGGGCGATTGTTTGAGGATCGGCTACCAGCACCGCCCCGACATCTTCGCCCGGCACATCGTGCTGCCGGAGCAGCTCTACACCCGCATCGTCGAGATCGACGAGCGGCTGCTGGCCGATGGCACGGTCGACCGCCCGCTCGACGAGGCGAGCACCCGCCAGGCGCTCGAGGCCGCCCACGACGAGGGCTTTCGGGCCATCGCCATCGTCCTGATGCACGGCTACCGCCACCCCGACCACGAGCGCCGCGTCGCCGAGCTCGCCGCCGGGATCGGCTTCACGCAGATCTCGGTGAGCCACGCGGTCTCGCCGCTCATGAAGATCGTCGGGCGCGGCGACACGACCGTGGTCGACGCCTATCTCTCGCCCATTCTGCGCCGCTATGTCGACCGCGTCGCCGCCCGGACGGAGGGGGTGCGGCTGATGTTCATGCAGTCGAATGGCGGCCTCGTCGATGCCCACAGGTTCCAGGGCAAGGACGCCATCCTGTCGGGTCCGGCCGGCGGCATCGTCGGCGCCGCGCGCACCGCCGCCATCGCCGGGTTCGAGCGGATCATCGGCTTCGACATGGGCGGCACCTCCACCGACGTCACCCACTATGCCGGCGAGTACGAGCGCGCCTTCGAGACCGAGGTGGCAGGTGTGCGGATGCGGGCGCCGATGATGAAGATCCACACCGTCGCCGCGGGCGGCGGGTCGATCATCACCTTCGACGGCCAGCGCTTTCAGGGTCGGCCCGGAGAGCGCCGGCGCCGACCCGGGCCCCGCCTGCTACCGCAAGGGCGGGCCGCTTGCCGTCACCGACGCCAACCTGATGGTCGGCAAGCTCCTGCCCGACTTCTTCCCGCCGGTCTTCGGGCCAGCGGCCGATCAGCCCCTCGATGCCGCGGTCGTGCGCGAGCGGTTCAAGGCTCTCGCAGAGGAGGTGCTGGCCGCTACCGGCGTCGAGCGCAGCCCGGAGGAGATCGCCCAGGGCTGCCTCGCCATCGCCAATGACAACATGGCGAACGCCATCAAGGAGATCTCGATCGCCCGCGGCATCGACGTGCAGGGCTACACCCTGGTCTGCTTCGGTGGTGCCGGCGGCCAGCATGCCTGCCAGGTGGCGGACCTGCTCGGCATCGGCCGCGTGCAGGTGCATCCTTTTGCCGCCGTGCTCTCGGCCTACGGCATGGGCCTCGCCGATCTGCGCACCATCCGCCAGCGCGCCCTCGACATGACGCTCGAGGCCGGCATCGAGGGTGAGCTCGAGGCGGCCCGCGCGGCGCTCGCCCGGTCGGCCACGGTGGAGCTCGCCGAGCAGGGCATCGCCGCCTCCTCCCTGCGGCTCGAGGCCCGCGCCCATATCCGCTATGCCGGCACCGACACGCCGATCGAGGTGACGCTGGCGGCACCGGCGGCGATGCGGGCGGCCTTCGAGGCCGAGCACAAGTCCCGCTACGGCTTCACCGTCGAGGGGCGCGGCCTCGTCGTCGAGACGCTGACCGTCGAGGGCATCGGCCTGATGCAGTCGATCGACGAGCCCGAGGCGAACGTGGCGGCCGACCGGGCACCGCCGGCGCCGGTCGGCAGCACCGGGATGTTCACCACCGAGGCGCCGCACCAGCCGGCCCGGGGCTTCGCGGCCGAGGTCTGGCGGCGCGAGGCGCTGGCGCCCGGCGACCGGGTGCGCGGCCCCGCCATCGTCGCCGGCACCACCACCACCATCGTCGTCGAGCCGGGCTGGGCGCTCGAGGTGACGGAACTGGGCCATGTCGTGCTGACCCGGGTCGAGAAGCTGCCCGAGCGCGTCGCGCTCGGCACGCATTGCGATCCGATCCTGCTCGAGATCTTCAACAATCTCTTCATGACCATCGCCGAGCAGATGGGTGTCACGCTGCAGAACACCGCCTATTCGGTGAACGTCAAGGAACGGCTGGACTTCTCCTGCGCCGTCTTCGACGAGGGCGGCGGCCTGATCGCCAACGCCCCGCACATGCCCGTGCATCTGGGCTCGATGGGCGAATCGGTCCGGACCGTCATCCGGCTGCGGCGGGACACCATGGGCAAGGGCGATGTCTATGCCCTGAACAACCCCTATAACGGCGGCACGCATCTCCCGGACGTCACCGTCGTCATGCCCGTCTTCGGGGAAGCGGGCGAGGTCCTCTTCTACACCGCCTCGCGTGCCCACCATGCCGATATCGGCGGCATCACGCCCGGCTCCATGCCGCCCTTCAGCCGGCATATCGACGAGGAGGGCGTGCTCTTCGACGACTTCCACCTGGTCGAGGCCGGCCGCTTCCGCCACGACGCGGTCGAGGAACTGCTCAAGTCCGGCCCGTACCCGGCCCGCAACCCGCGGCAGAACATCGCCGACCTGCAGGCCCAGGTGGCCTCCTGCGCCAAGGGCGCGGCCGAGCTCGAGCGCATGGTGGGCCAGTTCGGCATCGACACGGTGCAGGCCTATATGCGCCACGTCATGGACAATGCCGAGGAAAGTGTCCGCCGCGTCATCGACCGGCTCGAGGACGGGGCGTTCACCTACGCCCACGACCAGGGGCCGGTCATCGCGGTGCGGGTCACGGTCGACAAAACGAGCCGCAGCGCGCGGATCGACTTCACCGGCACGAGCGACCAGCAGGACTGGAACTTCAACGCCCCGGCCGCCGTCACCCGCGCCGCCGTGCTCTACGTCTTCCGCACGCTGGTGGACAGCGACATCCCGCTCAACGATGGCTGCCTGAAGCCGCTCGAGCTCGTCATCCCCGAGGGCTCGATCCTCGCCTGCAAACACCCGGCGGCCGTCTGCGCCGGCAATGTCGAGACCTCGCAGTGGTGCACCGACACGCTCTTCGGCGCCCTCGGCGCCCTGGCGGCGGCCCAGGGGACGATGAACAACTTCACCTTCGGCAATGCCACCTACCAGTATTACGAGACCATCTGCGGCGGCTCCGGCGCCGGCCCCGACCACTCCCGGCACGGCGGCGGTCCACACCCACATGACCAACTCGCGGCTGACCGACCCCGAGATCCTCGAATGGCGCTATCCGGTGCTGCTCGAGGAGCACCGCATCCGCCGGGGCTCCGGCGGCCGGGGGCGGTTCGCGGGCGGCGACGGTACGCTCCGGCGCATCCGCTTTCTCGAGCCGATGTCGGCGGCACTCCTCTCCAACCACCGCAAGGTCCCCCTTCGGCCTCGCCGGCGGCGAGGCCGGCCAGTGCGGCGACCAATGGGTCGAGCGCCGGGCGGGAGAGGTGGAGAAGCTCGCGGGCTGCGACGCCACGGAGCTCGAGGCCGGCGACGTCTTCGCCATCCAGACGCCGACGGGCGGGGGGTATGGCAAGGCAGGTTGACGGATTGACGCCGGTGCCTGCCGCCCATACATCTTTGTAGCTACAATCGGATGTCGACCCGCTTCGAATGGGATCCAGCCAAGGAGCGTGCCAACCGACGCAAGCATGGGCTCGATTTCAGGTTTGCGACGCGCGCATTTGCAGATCCTTTGGCAGTTGTCGTCCAGGATAGGATCGAAGGTGGCGAGTTGCGGTGGCGGACAACCGGCATGGTTGGCGGTGGTATCGTTGTCGTGGTCGCCCATTCAATCGAGGATGATGACCCGCGCGGGGAGGTGATTCGGATCATCTCTGCCCGATCCGCGACTCGTTCCGAAAGAAGGCGCTATGAGGAAGAAAGACGTCGTTACCTTTGAGATCGATCTCGCCAACCCGCCGCCGCTGACTGCCGAGGACAAGGCGACGCTCGAGCGATTGGCGGCATTGAGCGACGATCAGATCGACACCTCGGACATTCCAGAGGCGGATGAGGACTTCTGGTCCCGTGCCGAGCGCAACCGGTTCTTTCGCCCGGTCAAGCAGCAGCTCACGCTGCGTCTCGACGCCGATCTCGTCGCCTGGTTCAAGGCCCAGGCACCGGCCGGCAAGGGCTACCAGACAGCGATCAACCGGGTCCTCCGTCAGCATGTCGAGGCCCAGCGATCGTCGCGCGACCTCTCGTCCTGATCCCGCCGGACCATCGTACCCGGGCGGCCCTGCTCGCCATCTTCGCGAAGGCTTGATCCGGTGTGAGCCCTTAGTTGGTGACGACGCGAGGTCGGCCATGGCAAGAGCGTTCGTCATCGGCTGTCGATCGGACCCCGCGACCCCATGCCCTGGCTCGACCCCAGAGGACGCTTCTCGCCCTTCAAGCTCGGCGTCTTCCTTCTCCTTTTCGTCCCGGCGGCGCTCATTGCCTGGCGCTTCGCCAGCGGGGCGCTCGGTGCCGAGCCGGTCGAGGAGGCGCTGCACCAGTCCGGCAACTGGGCCATTCGCCTGCTGCTCGTCTCGCTCGCCGTCACCCCGGCGCGGCATCTGCTGCAGTGGCCGCGGCTCCTGCAGGTCCGCCGCATGGTCGGCGTCGCCGCCTTCGGCTACGCCGCCGCGCACCTGACCCTCTACGTCGCCGACGAGGGTTTCGATCTCGGCAAGGTGGCGGCCGAGATCGTGCTTCGTTTCTATCTCACATTGGGCTTCCTCGCCTTCCTCGTCCTCGCCGCCATGGCGCTGACCTCGTTCGACTCGATGATCCGCCGCCTGGGGGCGCGGCGCTGGAAGCTGCTGCATCGCCTGGTCTACGGGGTGGCGGTCCTCGCCGTCGTGCATTTCTTCATGCAGACCAAGCTCGACGCCACCGAGCCCTGGATCATCGCCGGCCTGCTCGCCTGGCTGCTGGCGGCCCGGGTCGTCATCCGGCAGGGTGGCCTGAACGGGGCGATGGCCGACTGGTGGCCGCTCGCCCTCGGCCTCTTTGCTGCCGCCGGCACCGCGGTCGGCGAGGCGCTCTACTACCGGCTGCTGGTCGGCGTGGCCTGGGGCCGCATGCTGGCGGCGAACCTCTCCATCGAGGCCGGTATCCGCCCGGCCTGGTACGTGCTCGCCATCTGCCTCGCCGCGGCGCTTGTCATCGCGCTTCGCCGGAGCACGTTCCGGGCCCGTCACACCCGGGATGCCACGACCCGCAGCATCTCGTTGCCGCCGCGCTGGAACTCGTAAGGAACGCGCTCTACGGCGACGCCGAAGCCAGCGCCCGCGAGCGCCTCGCTCAGCGGCGGTAGATGCGGCGAGGGCTCCATGGCCAGGGTCAGGAGCGGAAAGACGCGGACCTCCCGCGCCACCCGCAGCAGCTCGCGCATCGCCGCCAGATGGAACGCGTACGAGAGCTGCTCGCTGTAGAGAAAGAGGAGATGCGAGCAGAGTGCCAGGTCGAAGGCGTGCCACCGGCGAAAGGCAGGGCCGGCAGCTCGCCGGCGACGTAGCGGCCATGGGCTTTCGGGCCTGCGTAGTCGGCGAGGAACCGGTCCATGGCCTGCCGGCGCATGTGCCGCCATGCCGCCATCGACGGAATGCTGCGCCAGACGAAGAGCTGCCGGCTGGCGCTGAGCTGTGCTGCCATGTCGGCGAAGGTGGGTGTCGATCCGTCGGCGAATGGCCGGCGCCGCGTGGCGGTAGAGGGGATCGACGGAGACGACCCGCCCGCCGCCGGCGCTCCACTCCGCATTGAAGCCGGCCGGGCCGTCGCCGCAGCCGAGAATCGTGCGGTGCCTGTCGGCCTCAGTGAGGCCGAACATGCCGACATACTCGGCCATCGTGCGACCGAGCGGGATGATCTGGTCGAGAAGGATCGCCATGGGCCGTCGTGCTTCGGTGTCGTCGCCCCGAGGTGAGCCGCCTTGCCGGCGTCACGGGGCTAGGCCGGAAGAATGCAACCGGGACGATTGTCCGCGGTGCGCCCGCCGCGCGCAAGTAGCCAATTCGGGCTTGCCCTGCCTGCGGGACTCGGCGAGTGTCGCTGCGCGGCACTCGACCTTCGGCTTCGGGGTGCTGGCGCAGTTGCCGCCCAATGGTGGCGACGATGGCGACACGTCGAGACCTCATCGCGGCTTGGTCGAGCATGTGGTTCAAGGGCGGGACCTTCCGGCTGCGTAGCGGCGTCGTCCTGGCCGTGACCGTGACCGTGCTGCTGGCCAATGGCCTGTTCTACTACGACAGCCATGTCCGGTTGGCGGCCGCGACGCGCGACGTGGCGGAAAGCGTCGATGCGCGCCAGCTCCTCTCCGAGATGCTGACGCTGCTGCTCCGCGCCGAATCGAGCCAGCGCGGCTTCATCCTGACCGAAGACGAGAGCCACCTCGCGCCCTACAACGAGTCGCTCCAGCAGGCGGAACAGCTCATGGCACGGATCGGCCCGCTGCTGCAGGCGGATGCGCCGCAGATGCAGCGGCTCGCCAGCGTCCGGGCGCTGGTGGCCGAGCGCTTCCAGGAGCTCTCCAGCACCCTGGCCGTCCGCCGCGAGCTGGGCGCCGAGGCGGCGCGCCGCCTCATCGGCGACAACCAGCGGCTCGGCACGCTCGACGAGCTGCGCGGCGAGGTGGCCGAGCTGCAGACCGTCGAGGGCACGACGCTCGAGACCCGCCGTGCCGACTGGGAGGAGGCCCGGTTCCATGCCTTCGTGGCCTTCGTCGTCTTCCTGACCGTGTCGGCCGCCCTGGTCGCGGCGCTCTTCGGCTTCATGCGGCGGGAGGTCGTCGACCGCATCGCCTACAACACGAAGCTCAAGGCCTATGCCGACGAGCTCGGCGTCCGGCTGGCCGAGCTCCGCGCCGAGCGCAACGAGATCGCCCAGCTCGCCGTGGCGAGCACCTGCCTGCAGAGCTGCGAGTCCCTCGGCGAGCTGCCGGCCGTGCTGGGCCCGCTGCTCGAGCGCCTCTTCCCGGCGCATGGCGGTGCCGTGTTCGCCCGGGCGGTGGCGGGCGAGGGGCTCTGGCGCATCGCCGCCTGGGGCGGTCTCGATCAGCCCGAAGCACTCCAGACGGGCGACTGCCGGGCGCTCGGGCAGGGCCGGGAGCATCGACATGGCAGGGAAACGGTGGAGCCCGTGTGCCCGCATCTCCGGCCGGCCCTCACCCGACAGGATACGTCGACGCTCTGCATCCCGCTCACCGCCCATGGCGAGACCCTGGGCCTGCTCAGCCTCGCCGCCAGCCCGCCGGCCGACGGCGCCGTGGCGGAGGAGACGACGGCCTCGGCGGAGCGTCTCGCCACCATGCTCGCGCAGCAGCTCGGCCTCACTTTGGCCAGCCTGCACATCCGCGAGGTGCTGAAGGAGCAATCGATACGCGATTCGCTCACCGGCGTCTTCAACCGTCGCTACCTGGACGTGGTGGCCCCCAAGGAGGTCGCGCAGGCGCTGCGTGCCGGGCGGGGAATCGCGCTCGCCATGGTCGATATCGACCACTTCAAGGCGTTCAACGACCGGCACGGGCACCAGGGCGGCGACGCGGCCCTGGTCGCCGTTGCCGGCTTCCTGCAGTCGAGCATCCGGCTCGGCGACTGGCTCTTTCGCTACGGTGGCGAGGAGTTCCTGCTGCTGCTGCAGGGCATGGACCACGAGGCGCTGGCCCAGCAGCTCGAGCGGCTGCGCAAGGGTGCTGCCGCCGTGGCGGGCCGGGTCGACGGGCGGGACCTGCCGCCGGTCACCATGTCGATCGGCGCCGCCATCTGCCCGGACCATGGCAACGACCTCGGGCACCTCCTGGCCGCGGCCGATCGAGCGCTCTATGCGGCCAAGCAGGGCGGGCGCAACCGGGTGAGGCTGGCCGGCACGCTCGAGGTGCCCGGCAAGGTAACCCCTTGAGCCCGGCGCCGGCGGCGGCCGGCGGTGGGGAACGCAGCACCCTGCCCGACGTTCTGGACATGGCCGCCTGCGCCGGCGACGAGACCCTGCGCCCCGGAGCCTTCGCCCGATGACCGATCCCGCCCTTGCCGCGGCGCGCCCGCGCCGGCTCCTCCTCCTCGCCAACCCCCGGGCACGCAACGGGGCGGCGGCCGGCGACCTCGTGGCGCCGCTCGCTGCCCTGGGGCTCGAGGTCGTCTTCGCCGAGCCGGACGGCATCGAGGCCCTGCTGGCGACCATCCGCACGACGGGCCGGGCGGTCGATCGGATCGCCATCGCCGGCGGGGACGGCTCCATCGCCGCCGCCCTGCCGGCGCTGCTCGAGGTGCAGAAGCCCCTGGCGGTGCTGCCGCTCGGCACGGCCAACGACCTCGCCCGCAACCTCCGTTTGCCGGACGACCAGGCAGCACGGCTCCGGCTCGTCGCCGGGGGCGTCGTGCGCCGCATCGACCTCGCCAGGGTCAATGGCCGGCCGGTGCTGAACGCCGTGAGCATCGGCCTCGGCGCCGCCGTCGCCACCCTGCACACCGGGCGCGCCAAGCAGCTGCTCGGTGTCCTGAACTATCCGCGCGTCCTCTACGCCGCCTGGCGCCGCATCCATCCCTTCGGCGTCGAGATCACCTGCGACGGCGTCGCCCATCGCGGCCGCTTCATCCATGTGGCGGTGGTCAACGGCCGCTTCCACGGCGGCGGCATCGAGCCCAGGCCGACGGGCACGATCACCGACGGCCTGCTCGATCTCTACGCGCTGCGCGACGGCCCGGTCTTCCGCCTCATGCAGATCATGGCGAAGCTCAAGATCGAAGGGGCCGAGAGCGACCAGGCCTTCCGCCTCCAGGGGACACGGATCCGGCATCGCCACCTCCCGCCCGCGCCGTGCCAATATCGACGGCGAGCCGATCAGGCCGGACACCGCTCACGACATCGAGATCATGCCCGGGCGCTGGCGGTCGTCGTCCCGGCAGGGTCGGCACCCGGCGACTTCTGAAAATATTCCTATCACGTTCGGGCCAGGGAAGCAAGCGCGGCTTCCAGTTCGTTCGGCATTTTCGTTTTTGGCTAGCCAGGGATCGGGAAAATCGTGCCCGGGTCGTAAAGACCGCAGGTTCAAGACGTTGCAGGCTCGGGTTCGTTCGCTCTTCCTTGGATTTCGTTCGTCGATTTCCCGGGTTCGCTCGTCAGATCGGTGGGTTCGCTCGTCAATTCTGTGGGTTCGTTCGTCGGAATCTGTCGCATCGGCTGCGACATTTGTCATAACCTGTCGCAGGATATGCGACAATCAGCGGCCGGTCGCGCAGTGCGACTCTCGTCGGCATGGGTCATGGAATCCGCGACAACCCGGGCGATTGTCGCATCGGCTGCGACAGTGGCGGCCGCGGGCATGGCCATGGAGCAGGGCGGCCTACTGCGCCAGGAAACCCGCCATCCACGGCGAGGTGTGGCCGGTACGGCCATGGAGGCGGCGTCGCTGGCAAGGAAAAGCATGGCGGTAAGGCGACCTCGTCGGGCTCGGCGAAGGCCGGCCCATCGGGGTCAGCGCCTCCAGCTTCGCGGTCAGCGCCGCATCGTTGGTGACGGCTTAATGAACTGCGTCTTCGTCAGGTGGGGGCAACGGCGTTGACGCGGATGTTCCGGGGCGCCCATTCGACGGCCATGCTGCGGACGAGGTTGACGAGCGCCCCTTGGTCGTGGCGTAGGCGACGTTGGGGTAGAGGCCGCCGCCCGAGAAGCTCATGATCGACGCGGTGACGACCACGGCCCGCCGTGTCGGGCGCATGTGCCTGGCGGCGGCCCTGGACTGGAAGGAAGACGCCCGTCAGATTGACCTGCAGCACGGCGTTCCAGTCGTCCGAGCGAGCAGTCGGCGGCGGTCCGGCGGATGTTGATGCCGGCATTGGCGACCATCACGTCGATCCGCCCGTGCTGCCGGGCGATGTCGTATACCCGGTCGATCGCGGCTTCGCTGGCGACGTCGAGCGCCATCGCCGCGCAGCCGCCGATCGCCCCGGCCGTGGCCTCGGCGGCAGCGCCGTCGCGATCGAGGATCACGCGACCTGCGCACCGGCGGCGGCCATCAACTGCGGCGGCAGCGCCGATGCCCGAGGCCCCGCCGGTGACGCAGGCGACCTTGCCGTCCAGCCGCTGTCGGGCGAGCGGGTCGTTCCCTGTCGTCGGTTGCCATGGCCGGCCTCCCTTTTGCCCTGATGCCAGCGGAAGGTAGCGGGGCCGGCAGCGTGGCGGAAGGGGCGGTCAGCCCGCCTCCGGCTCAGATCTCGCCACCACTTCCGGCTGGGTGAGGCCGGCATGGAGGAGTGAGGAGGGACGATGGGCGTCGAGGCTGTCGCCGGCCCGGATCGCGGCTTCGATGCGGGATTCGACGGCAGTTTTAAGGGTCGCGTCGGTAGCTTGGGTGAATGCCTCGGGGCCGGTGATCAGGCGGTAGGCGAGGAGCTCGGCGGCGGCGGCGAAGTCGAGCGGCTGGGGCTTGCCGTCGGTTGCCTGCTGGAGCTGGCGGAGTGTCGTGAGCTTGACGGCTTCCGGCACCACGGCCGGGTGGAGGTCGACGGCGCGCAGTGCCGTGTCGAGCTGCCTGAGGCCTTCCGCCCTGCCGAACCGTCCAAAGAAAACCGAGCATTCTAGGAGGTCCTGTGCCGGGGTGCCCTTCAGCCAGCTCCGGAAGCTGGGCGGTCGAGCCGGCCGGCAGGCTACCTCGCCGAGGCGGTCGCCGATGAGCGGGCCGAACATGAAGCCGTGGCCGTAGTTGCTGCAACAAAAAGCCCGCCGCCGGCCGACGTGCCCGCACAGATCAGGCCCGACACCGCCGCATCGGTGCCGAAACGCTTGAAGAGGCCTGCAGGTAGCACGGCAGATCCTGCAGCAAGGCCTCGTCTATCCCGTCCTCCGATCGATATTCCCGCCTCGTTCCCCGCGACTGCAAAGCGAGGAGGGTCGAGCTTCCTGAACGTTGCGGAGAGCTGATTGGTGGCGTCACTCGCCCTCAGCCCTGCCTTGCGTAGACCTTCCATCACCACCGGCACGGGTTCGTGCGCTCAACCGATTTGAGCGTGAGATCAGGACTGAACTTCAGCGCCTCGGCCAAGGTAGTCTTTGCTTCCTCCGTCTTGCCTGCAAGCGCATAAGCAACCGCAAGTTCCCGATAAGAATAGCTTGTGCGGAAGCCAGGATCGATGGCCCGCTGCAACTGATCGATTGCCGCGTCGTGCAGTTTCCCAGTCCCATCTCGGCATCAGCAAGGTTCGCCCGCCACGAAGCCCATTTGTGGGTCGCGCGGACGAGCTGCATCGCCTTGTGGATATCGGATGTGGCCTCGTCGAACTGACCCAGATTGATCTTGGAGTAGCCGCGCGCGGTGTACAGCGAAGCATAGTTCGGATCGATTGCCAGACCCTGGTCGGCCACACAGGTCCATCGCTTGGCCGACGGCTGCTAATGTAAAGTACATGGTCTTCGCATAGTGCGCTTGCGCATATTGTTGGGATCGAGAGATTGCCCGGTCAGCCTGAACGAGGATCTTGGCATCGTAGTCACTGGCACCGGGTCTCCACCCATAGTAGTCTATGTAGCAGGTGTGAGCAGACCCCGCCAATGCGTCGGCATTGTCGGGGTCGATCACCAGTGCCTGATCGAACAGGGTTTGCGCCTCATGCGTGATCTTCTTGTAGTCGGCGCCCTGCTGGAAACGCGTAGGGAACAGCGCCCGGCCACGCGGCTCAGATCAATCGCGTTCGGATCTGTTGAACCGACGCGGCTTCTTGCCTCCGCCTTGACCAATTCATGACCGAGGCTATTGGCCAATCGCCCCACCACCTCGTCCTGCAGCGAACAGGTCGGCAACGTTCTCTTCAGATCGCTCAGCCCAGATATGGGCTCCTGTCGTTGCATCGATGAGCTGCGCGTTGACGCGCACCCGGTTCTGAGTCACGCTGAACGGAGCCTTCCAGCACATAGCGCACGCCAAGCTCCGTACCGATCTGTGACGTCCATGTTCTTGCCCTTGAAGGTGAAGGCCGTATTACGGGCGATCACGAAACTCTTGGGTATGCGCGACAGGTCGGTGATCCAGATTTTCGGTGATGCCGTCGGCAAAATAATCCTGGCGGGGTCGTTCGAGAGGTTGGTAAACGGCAGCACCACAAGCGACAGGCGAGCAGCTTCGGGCGCGGGCGCGCGCGTTCCGCAACCGGCAACTCTCCGGTTGCCAAAGTGGTCGATCGGTCTCCGGACGGGAAATGCCAGGAACCCAGTGCGACGGCCACGAGCAGTGCTGCAATCCCGGCCGCAAGGACAACCCGTGCCGAGGGCTTCCTTGACCCCTCCGACGATTTGCCGGGCAATTGCCTCGTTGGCGAGGGCTTGCCAACCTGCAGGGAATAGGCCCTGACAGGTTCGGCGATGTTCTTGAGTCGGGTTGAGCCCAGGTCGGTCACGGCGACTTCGAGTCGCCCCTTCACCTGGCGGTATGCGTCCTCGAAGGCAGATCGCTCCCGGCGCCGAGATGCTCTCCAGTCGTGCGGCAATGTTGACTCCGTCGCCCATCAAGTCGCCGTCTTCTTCCTGCACCACGTCGCCGACGTGGATGCCGACTTCGAGAACTCGATACGGCGGTCCTCCGGCAGGCCGGCATTGCGCTCGATCATGCCTGTTCTGGATCTCGATCGCGCAACAGAGCGTCCACGGCGCTGCGAAACTCGATGATCGCCCCATCGCCGGTGCGCTTTACGACACGACCGTGATGTACGGCAATCGTGGGATCGATCAGATCGCTGCGCAGGGCTCGCAACCGCGCCAGTATTCAGTCCTCGTCGGCCCCGGCCAGGCGGCTGTAACCAACTACATCGGCAACAAGGATAGCGACAAGCTTGCGATATTCCTTCATCACATACTCCCACCTGCGGCACCAAAAACTCTATCACGAGTCTATTGAAAAGACATGTCGATAGATGGCGTATTGGGGCCGGGCGAGCGCTGCCGAGACTGGCGGGCAACTTTCCTCGCCAGAGATGCAAGACCAAGCAGATCTTCAACCATTTTTGTGACGTGACACAGGTCGGAGATGTCCGCAAAACGGGCAGACTTTACTTGCCAGGGCCGGCCGCAGGCACTACGCCCAAGAAAAGGGTAGCCAAGAACGCCTTTTTGATCAGTCGCGTTGGACCAGTGACGTCGGCTGCTCAAACGAGGAGCTATAGCTGCGTGATCTTAACAGCGAAGGTAGCCGAAGATTGTCAGGCAGGTGCTGCAATGCCCGCCAGCAGCTCTGGAAGGTGGCGAAATCAGCCGGCCGGCGACCAGCTCGGCGAGGCGCTCGCCATTGAGCGGGGCGAACTTGAAGCCGTGGCCGGAGAAGCCGGCGAGGGTGATGGTGGGGCCGGTGGCGTCGGCGATGAAAGCGTTCGTCAGGGCTCAGCGTGTAGAAGCAGGTGCGGGCCTCGGTGATCCGGTAGGCGTCGGCGTCGCGCAGGCGGCGGCGGGCGGCGGTCATGACGCAGGCGATCTCGCCCTGGGTGGCGGTGCGGTCGGCTTCGATGTCGCCGGACTTCGAGAAGCAGTGGTCGCCGAACTTGATAGCCGTGCCGGCGACGGCAGGACGGCGTAGAAGACGCTCGGCGCCTCGCCGGTCCAGCACGTCGGTGAGCATGGTCGTGGTCGGCCAGTGGGCGGCGAGGTCGGCCGGCAGCTCGACATAGAGCACGGCCTGGCGCGACGGGGTGAGGCGGGCGGGGGCGGGCAGGAGGCGGCCGGTCCAGGCGCCGGCGGTGACGACGGAGAGGCTCGCCCTCGAGCAGTGTGCCGTCGGCGAGGCGCAGCCGACCCCGCGGGCAGGTCAGTCCCGGACCGCCGTATCCGGCCGGAGATCGGCGCCGGCCTCGCGGAGCCAGGCCACGAGGTCCCGGCGAGATGCGGTCGGCGAGGAGGGCGCAATCAAAAATTCTACACTGCTCTGGTTTGGAGGTCCGGTAGGGGTGTTTGCAGGCATCTTGGACGCCGCCATATTGGTCATCCTATGTGACACGCTCGGATCGACAACCAAAGAAGATACTGTATGTCCCCCAACACTCACCTTGCCGCGACTACGAAGGACCGTTCAGCCGGCCTCCAGCCCGAATCTTGCCACCACCGCCGGCTGGGTGAGGCCGGCGTGGAGGGTGAGGAGGACGAGGCGGGCGTCGAGGCTGTCGCCGGCCTGGATGGCGGCTTCGATGCGGGTCTCGACGGCGGCGGTGAGCGTCGGGTCGGTGGCCTGCGCGAAAGCCTCGGGACCGGTCATGCAGTAGGCGAGGAGCTCGGCGGCGGCGGCGAAGTCGGCGGGCCGGGGCTTGCCGCCGGCTTCCTGCTGGAGCTGGCGGAGGGTGGTGAGCTTCACGGCTTCGGGCACCAGGGCCGGGTGGAGGTCGACGGCGCGCAGCGCCGCATCGAGCTGCCGCAGGCCCTCGGCGCGGCCGAATCTGCCGAGGAAGCCGAGCATGCGCCTAGCGGCCGGACCCGGGATCGCGGCTGCGCTCGAGCCGCTCGTAGACCAGCTCGGCGGCCACGAGGTCCTCGATGGCGGCACCGACCGACTTGAAGACCGTCACCTCCTCGGCCGTGCGGCGGCCGGGATGGTCGCCGCGGCAGAGCTCGGCGAGATCGGCCTGGATGGCGGCCTCGTCGATGGCGCCGCTGGCGATCGCCTGGACGATGTCGCCGGCCTCGCCGAGCGCACCGCCGCGGGTGTCGACGAAGAGGCTGGCGCGGGTCATGAGCGCGTCGTCGCTCTCGCGCAAGGCTCGATTGTAGGCGCCGACCAGGTCGACATGGGTGCCGGGGCGGACGAGGGCACCCTTGACGAGCGGCACGGCGCTCATGGTCGCGGCCGAGACGATGTCGGCCTCGCCGAGCGCCCCGTCGAGGTCGGTGGTCACGGCGACGTCGAAGCCTTCGGTGGTCAGCCGCTCGGCCAGCTTGTCGGCGCGGGCCGTCGTCCGGTTCCAGAGCGTCACCCGCTCGATCGGCCGGATGGCGGCATGGGCCGGGACCAGCATGGCGGCGACGGCACCGGCGCCGAGCACGAGGTGGTGGCGGGCATCTTCCCGGGCGAGATGGCTCGCGGCCAGGGCCGAGGCCGCGGCGGTGCGGCGCTCGGTGATCGCCGGGCCGTTCATCACCGCGAGCGGCCGGCCGGTATGGGCCTCGAAGAGGAGATAGAGCCCGTCGACCGTCGGCAGGCCGAGCGCGTCGTTGCCGGGCGAGATCTGCACGACCTTGACGCCGAGCCGCCGGCTTTGCTGCCAGGCCGGCATGATGAGCAGGGTGGCGTCCGGGGCGTCGGCGCGGGGGACGGTGTGGTGATGGCGGACGGGCGCCTCGCAGCCCGCCACGAAGCCGGCGCGCAGCGCTTCGATCAGCTCCGGGAAGGGCAGGGCCGCGTCGACCGCCGCGCGGTCGAGGAGCGGCAGCACGGGCTCAGCGCCGGGGGGCGGCGAGGGCGAGCGCGTCCTGGCGCTGGCGGGAGCGCTCGGCGGCGGCGCGCTCCTCCTCCTGCTCGCGGAGCTGCCGCTGATGCGCCTCGGCGCGCGCCTTGCGGCGGAGCTGGCGCCATTCGGCCCGCATCCGGTGCTCGGAGAGCCAGAGCGCCAGGCCGCCGATGATGGCGCCGAGGAAGACGCCGATCAGGAAGACGGCATAGACCGGCAGCGGGATGGTCGGGATGGGCAGGGGGAAGAAGCTGACGTCGACGATGCCGCGATTGGCGACAGAGAAGACGACGATGATCAGCAGGCCGAGCAGCCCGACCACGGTTCGCAGGAATTTCGCCATGGGGGCGGTCCTCGTGATGAAGAGGGGGGAGATGAAGAAAGGGGTTCAGCTCTTGTTGAGCCTCTCGCGCAGCTCCTTGCCGGTCTTGAAGTACGGCACGAGCTTGCTCGGCACCTGGACCTCGTCGCCGGTGCGCGGGTTGCGCCCGGTGCGCTCGCCGCGCGGGCGCACCGAGAAGGCGCCGAAGCCCCGAAGCTCGACCCGGTCGCCTTCCGCGAGCGCGTCGCCGATGCCGTCGAACACGGTCGACACGATCCGCTCGATATCGCGCAGAAAGAGGTGCGGGTTCGCCTCCGCGAGGCGTTTGATCAGGTCCGACTTGGTCATGGCGCTTTCCACCCGGCCGAGGCCGCAAGCTGCAGGCGAAGCTTGGCAAAGCCGGGCGGCAGCGTCAAGCGACCCGCCGCCCGGCCGGCCCCCGGTATGGCAGGCCGGCGGCGGGCCCTGGCCTCAGCCGCCGCCGGGTGGCGGGGGCATGCCGGCCTGCTCGATGAGATAGCGGCCGTTCTCCACCCATGAGTCGAGGCCGGAACGATCCGGGTCGCCATCGTAGCACTGGCGGTGGCCGTCGAGGTAGACGATCACGTAGTCGTAGCCCGGGCACTCGTCATCGACGTCCATGGGCTCCGTCGGCTCTTCGGGCATGGCGATCTCTTCCCTACGAGTTGCCGCGGGTGGGCTGGCCCATCCCCTGGGTCTGGTAGACGATGCGGCCCTCGGTCCGGTAGTTGGTGAAGCCCGCATCCTCGGGTACGCCGTCGAAGCACTCGCGCCGGCCGTCGAGATAGACCTTCACGAAGTCGAAGCCTTCGCACTCGACGTCGTCGACCTCCATGGGCTCGTCGTCGTCGCTGTCGGGTGGTGCCATGGGGCGTCTCCCTTGCTGGCTGGCGGGGGTGGGGATGGGGGAAATCTTGCTCAGGGGCCCTCGTCGTCCTCGAGGTAGATCATGCCGGGGGCCTTGGCACTGACGGTGCGCGACTTGATCACGGCGAGCGTCTCGCCCTTGAACTGGCGCTGCAGGATCAGGCCGCAGCCCGCGATCAGCGGCACCAGCATCTGCGGCGAGTAGGAGGGGCCGCGGTAGTAGAAGTAGCCTTCCTCGTCGACGTCGTAATAGGCGATGTCCTTGCTGGGCACGGCCCACGGGCTGAAGTCGATCGACTGGGCCGTGTCGCCGTCGATGGTGCGGGTGTAGGCGTAGCGGTAGCGGACCTTGTAAGGGTCGGGCCAGGTGCGGCCGGGCTGGTTGGCGTTGAAGCTCGACCACATGATGAGCGGCGCGATCAGGGCGTTGGGGACGGTGTTGCCGTCGTTCACCGGCGCCAGATCGACCAGCGTCTCGCTCGTCATGTTGGGGACGGGGATCACGTAAGTGACCGAGTTGGTGCCGGAGCTGTCGTCCGCCACCTCGCGATGGACGATGCGGGCGACGGCGAGGCCCGAGGGATCGGGCGGCAGCGTGACGGCGGGACAACAGGAATCGTCTTCGTCGCACTGGTGCCAGTCGGTGAGTGGCGAAAGGTTGGTGTTGCAGGTTGAACCCTGAAAGAGCACCCCGTAGCGGACCATCTTGCCCTTGAACTTCCAGGCCCCCACCCATTCCGTGTCGTTGTCGTAGTCGACATCCGGCCTGGTGTCGGGCGGTGCGGGATCGGCCTTCGTGGCGTCCATGATCGCCTTGGCCGTCTTGAAGCTCGCGAGGGCCTCGGTCTTAAACGTGTCACAACGTGCCGCAATAGCGCTTAGAACCGCTGCGCGAGGCGTGTGGCGTCGCCCGACGCATCATGTGACAGTCGATAAGACTGCGGGCCGTAAGGGAAGTCCAGAAGTGTCTTGATAATAGGTGTTGGCGTAGGTGTAGGACTTCCCCGTTATGATGTCGATGAAAGTATGTTGGACGGCGTTGCTGGGATGAATCCATGTCGGATCGCTCCCGGTCTCCGTCACCGCAGTGATACTCCCCTGCAGGGTCGTCTTGATCGTGTCGCAGCGACTCTCGATGTTGCCGATCGCCGCCGGGCTGGCGATGTGGTTCTTGATGAAGGTGTGCGCCACGACGAAGTCCGTCTCGAGGTTGCGCGCCTGGTTCAGCATGTCCGCCTGGTCCTGGCGCTGGTCGCTCTCCCGGTAGAGGGTGACGAGCTTCTGGCGCAGCAGGACGCGGAAGTTGAGGATCGACGCCATCGACACGCGCAGGCCGATGAGCGTCGAGATCTTGGCCTGGGACAGGGCCTCGTAGCTGCTGTTGACCGGCACGGGGATGTCGAGGTGGTTGATGACCTGGTCGATCTGGTTGACCGGGCCGTCGAGGTCCTGGTGGATGCCGTCGAGGACGCGCAGCAGGGTGGCGGGGTTGCTCGCGAGGTCGGGGTAGGAGCTGGTGTCGTCGAGCCAGCTGCGCAGGCTCGCGATGTAGTTCGTGCTTTCCGTGATGTTGTTCTGGGTCTGGAACGTCTCCAGCGTCTTCGCGAGGTTGTCGATCGCATCGAGGACCGGCTTGTTCGGGTCGGGCTGGTCCGGATCGAAGATGCCGCCGAGGAAGCCGTCCAGGATGTGCAGGCCGGCGCTGGCGATCGGCCCCCACGGGCCCGGCAGCACGAAGGCGATGGTGCCGAGCGCGTCGAGCGACTGGTGGAGCGCCGATTCCGTCATGACCCTGTCCCGCTGGCGATGCGGGGGCCGGAGCGGCTCACAACGCGTCCGCCACCGCGATCTCGCCGAGATTGGCCTGCACGCCGCGCGGCACGGCCTGGCCGTTCACCTTGATGTTGGCGAGGCTCTTGATGAAGTTGACCTTGCCGCTGATCGAGGGGTCGTAGACCTTCTTCAGCTCGTCGACCTTGTCCGCCTTCTCCTTGGCGGTGCTCCAGACGAAGTTGGCGGTGAGCTGCACCGGGTTCAGGATCGAGGCATAGTGGAGGATGAGGACGAGGTCGGCGCCGGTCGGCACCGGCTGGGCGCCGGCCGCCTGTGCCGTGTCGACGATGGCGGTGTGGGTCTGGAAATAGTCGGCGAAATGGCCCCAGTAGGCCTGGTCGGTCTCGCCCTGCCACTGCCGCGCCAGCCCCATGATCGCCGCCTCGTTGGCGGCGTTGGCGAGCGCCCCCGAGATGTCCTTGCCGTCCATCGCGTCGCGAAAGAGCTGGAAGACCTGGAGCATGAAGGGGCCGCCGGCGGTGACGATGGCGCAGAAGGCCGCCGTCTTGCCGAGCTTGCCTTCGGTGGCGGCGCCGTTGGCGTTGCCCTTGTCCTGCGAATCCCCGTGCTTCAGCACCTTCGAGACCTTTTGCTCCTTGGCGGCGAGCTCGGTCTTGCCGGTGGTCTCGTCGGTGATGACGACGCCCTTGTGCTCGGAGACCTTGGGCTTCATCGCCTCGGTCGCGACCTGGGTGTTGAGCTTGGCGACGAGGGTCTGGATCTCGGTCACCAGCGCCTTGTTGCTGGCGACGACGCTGTCCATGGCCTGCTTGAGCTGCGCGTCGGCGCGATGGTGCTCCTCGTCGCTGACCCGGTCGAGCTCCTTTTCGTGCTCGATGGAGTCGGTGTCGTGCTCCTCGGTGAAGTGCTCTTCCGGCTTTGCCATCGCCCGCCCCTGTTGCCGGCACATCGCGAAGCGCGTGCCCGAATCACCGCCCGCGCCGGGCGGCATGGCGTTCCCCTTGTGCTTCTCGGACCCACGCTACGCGACGATGGGGAGCGGTCAACCCCCCCTTCGCAGGTGCGAGAAGACGGGCGGGCCGAAAAAAGAACGCCGCCGGGGTCTCCCCCGGCGGCGTCCCTGCCGTGTGACGCGGAAGCGCGGCGGCTACTTGTCGCCGTCGTCGGGCTTCGCCTCCTCCTGCTTCTGGCGCAGGGCAGCGCCCAGGATGTCGCCGAGGCTGGCGCCGCTGTCGGAGGAGCCGTACTCGGCCATCGCCTGCTTCTCGTCGGCGATCTCGAGCGCCTTGACCGAGAGGGTCAGGCGGCGGCTGGCGGCGTCGATGTTGATCACCCGGGCATCGAGCTTCTCGCCGACCGCGTAGCGCTCGGGCCGCTGCTCGTCGCGGTCGCGGCTGAGCTCCGCCTTGCGGATGAAGCCGACCGCCCCGGTCGAGGTCTCG
Source organism: Geminicoccaceae bacterium (assembly GCA_041397945.1). GTDB lineage: Bacteria > Pseudomonadota > Alphaproteobacteria > Geminicoccales > Geminicoccaceae > SLRI01. The sequence continues at coordinate 23,867 of JAWKVR010000012.1, read as the reverse complement.
ACCTCGATGCCGCCGGTGGTGATCTCCTTGACGGTGCAGGTGACCCGCTGGCCCTTCTTGATGCCGGAGGTGGCCTCCTTGAAGGGGTCGTCCGAGAGCTGCTTCATGCCGAGGCTGATGCGCTCCTTCTCGACATCGACGTCGAGCACCACGGCCTTGACCACGTCGCCCTTGTTGAAGGCCTGGACCGCCTCCTCGCCGGGCTTCTCCCAGTCGATGTCGGAGAGGTGCACCATCCCGTCCACCTCGCCGTCGACGCCGACGAAGAGGCCGAACTCGGTGATGTTGCGGATCTCGCCCTCGACCGTCGAGCCCACGGGGTGCGCCTCGAGGAAGGCCTCCCAGGGGTTCGCCAGGGTCTGCTTCAGGCCGAGGCTGATGCGGCGCTTCTCGGGATCGACCTCGAGCACCATCACCTCGACCTCCTGGCTGGTCGAGACGATCTTGCCCGGATGGATGTTCTTCTTGGTCCAGCTCATCTCGGAGACGTGGACCAGGCCCTCGACCCCGGGCTCCAGCTCGACGAAGGCGCCGTAGTCGGTGATGTTGGTCACCGTGCCCTTGAACTTGGTGCCGACCGGGTACTTGAGCTCCACGCCCTCCCAGGGATCGGCCTCGAGCTGCTTCATGCCGAGGCTGATGCGCTGGGTCTCGCGGTTGAAGCGGATGACCTGCACCTTGACCTGGGCGCCGACGCCGAGGACCTCGGTCGGGTGGTTGACGCGCTTCCAGGAGATGTCGGTGACGTGCAGGAGGCCGTCGAGGCCGCCGAGGTCGACGAAGGCGCCGTAGTCGGTGATGTTCTTGACCACGCCGTCGAGCACCTGGCCCTCGGCGAGGGTGGCGAGCAGCTCGTCGCGCTGCTCCTTGCGGCTCTCCTCGAGCACGGCCCGGCGCGAGACGACGATATTGCCGCGGCGGCGGTCCATCTTGAGGATGAGGAAGGGCTCGGGCTTGTTGACGAGCGGGGCGACGTCGCGCACCGGGCGGATGTCGACCTGGCTGCCCGGCAGGAAGGCCACGGCCCCGCCGAGGTCGACGGCGAAGCCGCCCTTGACCCGGCCGAAGATGGCGCCCTCGACCTTGTCCTGCTCGTTGAACGCCTTCTCGAGCCGGTTCCAGCTCTCCTCGCGGCGGGCCTTCTCGCGGCTGAGGACGGCCTCGCCGCTGCGGTTCTCGAAGCGCTCGACATAGACCTCGACCTCGTCGCCGACCTTCACCTCGACGGGGTGGCCGGGGGTCGAGAATTCCTTGATGGGCACGCGGCCTTCGGACTTGAGGCCGACATCGACGACCGCGTCCTCGTTGTCGAGGGCGATGATCGTGCCCTTGACCACCGAGCCTTCCAGCTTCGAGCTGCCGCCCAGGCTCTCGTCGAGCATCGACGCGAAATCGGCCTGTGACGGGCCCTCGGTGATCGCGATGGCTTCCTGCATTCTTGCTCCATGACCGCCGGCCGAAGCCGGGCGGGGCTAGGGTTGACTAGGACGTTCGATTGGCGCTGGATCCGACCCGTGTCGCGTAGGCTGCCTCGAGCGCGGCGAGCGACTGCTCGACGTCGAGCGTCGAGGTGTCGATCACCAGGGCGTCCTCGGCAACAGACAAGGGCGCGACCGCCCGCTCTCGGTCGCGGCGATCACGCTCGGCCACCTCCAATAAAACGCGCTCGTGTATAGGCGCTTCGCCGCGTGCCCGCAACTCCTCGAAGCGGCGCCGGGCGCGTTCCTCGATCGAGGCGGTGACGAAGATCTTGAGGGTGGCGTCGGGGCAGACGACCGTGCCGATGTCGCGGCCGGCGAGCACGGCCCCCGGCGGGGTCCGGGCGAAGCGCCGCTGCAGCTCGAGCAGGGCGGCGCGCACCGCGGGGATGGCGGCCACCCGCGACGCGTCGCCGCCGATCCCCTCGCCGTGCAGCGCCTCGGGGTCGAGCCCCTCGGGCTCGACCGACCGGGCCGCCGCCGCCGCTGCCGCCGCGTCGTCGGGCGAGCCGCCGGTGGCCCTGAGCCGGGCCGCGACCGCCCGGTAGAGCAGGCCGGTATCGAGGAACCGCAGGCCCGTGGTGGCGGCCAGTCGCTTCGCCAGCGTGCTCTTGCCCGAGCCCGCCGGGCCGTCGATGGCGACGACGACCGCCCCGCTCACGGCTCGACGGTCTCGAGCCCGGCGCCGAGGCGGTTCATGAGGCCGGCGAAGCCCGGGAAGCTGGTCTCGATGGTCTCGGCCCCGGCCACCGACACCGGTGCGCTGCCGAGGCCGCCGAGGACGAGGAAGCTCATGGCGATCCGGTGGTCGTGATGCGCGTCGATCCGGGCCGCCCGCGTGCCGCGGACCGGCCCGGTGACCAGCAGGTCGTCGCCCTCGACGGCGACCTCGACGCCGCAGGCGGCGAGGCCCTCGGCCACGGCGAGGAGCCGGTCGCTCTCCTTGACCCGAAGCTCGGCGAGGCCGCGCATCCGGGTGGTGCCTTCCGCGAAGGCGGCGGCCACGGCGAGGATCGGGTACTCGTCGATCATCGATGGCGCGCGTGCCGCCGGGACGTCGACGGCGACGAGCCGGCTCGCCCGGGCCTCGAGATCGGCCACCGGCTCGCCGGCGACGCTGCGCTCGTTCGCGAGCTCGAGCTTCGCCCCCATCTCGCGGAGCGTGGTCAAGAGCCCGGTGCGCAGCGGGTTGACGGAGATCCCCGGCAGGCTGAGCGACGAGCCCGGGGCCACCAGTGCCGCCACCAGCGGGAATGCGGCGGAGGAGGGGTCGCCCGGCACCAGGAAGGCCTGCGGGGCGAGCTCGGCCTCGCCCTCGATCGCCACCGTCCAGCCGCCGTCGGCGCCGGCCTCGCTGGTCACCCTGGCCCCCATGGCCGCCAGCATGCGCTCGGTATGGTCGCGCGACGGCAGCGGCTCGACCACGGTCGTCCGGCCCGGGGCGTGCAGGCCGGCGAGCAGCACGGCCGACTTGATCTGGGCCGAGGCGACGGGCGAGCGCCAGGTGATCGGCACGAGGTCGTTGCGCCCGGTGATGGCGAGCGGCAGCCGGCCGCCGCTGCGGCCGAGCACGGCCGCACCCATGGCGACGAGCGGCTCGGTGACGCGGCGCATCGGCCGCGAGCGCAGCGAGGCGTCGCCGGAGATGAAGCTGGTGAAGGCGTGCCCGGCGAGCAGCCCCATGAGCAGCCGCGCACCCGTCCCGGCATTGCCGAGGTCGAGCACGTCGGCCGGCTCGGCGAGCCCGGCGACGCCGCAGCCGCGGACCGTCCAGGTGCCGTCCGGCTGCCGCTCGACGGAGGCGCCGAGGGCGCGCAGCGCGCCCGCCGTCGCCATGACGTCGGCGCCCTCGAGCAGGCCGGTGATCCGGCTTTCGCCCACGGCCAGGGCCGCGAACAGTAGTGCCCGGTGCGACATCGATTTGTCGCCGGGAACCACGGCGTCACCCTGCAGGGCACCGTGTGGGGCCGCCTGAAGCAGCATCGTCGAGTCCTCGAAATCGCTGGCGGGACGGGGCGCGAGCCGAGCCCGGCCGGGCCCGCGGGCGCTCCGGCCGTTCCCCGGAGAACCGGCGGCGGAGCCGCCATCGCCTCACGCGATTTGCTTTTGACAGCCCCGGACGATCATGGCAATTGCCTTGCCCGTTTCCGGGCGCCCCGCGTGCGGGGCGTCGCCCTTTCTCCCGCCATCCTGACTGGGGACCGCCTTGCCCAAGCCCGAACTTGGAACCAAGCGCATCTGCCTCGCCTGCGGTGCCCGCTTCTACGATTTCGGCAAGACGGCCGATCTCGCCTGCCCGGCCTGCGGTGCGGCTTTCGACCTGGAGCTCGTCGCCCGCGCCAGGCGGCCGCGCAACGCGACCCGTGCGGCGCCGGCCGCCGCTGCCGAGGAAGAAGAGGAGGTCGACGAGACCGAGGTCGACGACACCGAGGACGATGTCGACGAGGTCGAGGACGATATCGACGAGACCGAGGAGGAGGAGGCCGACGAGCCCGAGGTCGTCGAGACCGAGGACGACGACGAGGAGGACGACGCGCTGATCGAGGATGCGTCCGAACTCGGCGACGACGACGCGCTCGGCGACGTCATCGACAAGGACGCCGACGGCGAGGAGGAGGAGCGGCGCTGAGCGCCGCCCGCCCCGACCGCCGTCAGGCTTCCTAGTTCGGGTTGTCGCCCTCCGGGGCCTGCCGGGGGCGCTGCCCGCCACGCCGGCCTTCGCCGTGCGGGCGTCGCTGGAGCTCGTCCCTGCTGACCACGCCGTCGCCGTTGCGATCGTGACGCTCCACGAGGTTGCCGGTCGTCAGGGTGAACTCCTCGACCGTGACCAGGGCGTCGCCGTCCTGGTCGTGGTGCTGGAAGCCGCGCACCATCCGCTCGCGCATGGCGTCGAGCCAGAGCGCCTCGTACTCTATCGAGCGACAGGGCGCCGTCGCCATTGGTGTCGAACTCGGCGAAGCGCTGGGCGCGCACCACGTCGACGGCATCCTCCTGGGTGAAGCTGCCGTCGCCGTCGCGGTCGAAGCTCTGCATCATCTGGGGCTCGCCCATAGGCCGCCGCCCATCGGGCCCGTCGCCCATGGGCCCGCCGCGCGGCGTCGGCGAGCGCCTGGCCGCCGGCCAGCGCCAGCAGGCCGAGGGCGGCAGTGGCGAGGATCATGGTTCTCTGCATCGTTCGTTTCCCTTTGGTGGCTCACGTTCGAGAGGAACATGGCCCCCGGATGTGGCGGGAATGCGTCGCGATCGGCGCTCTTTGGTCGCGGACTGTGCCGGGTGGCCGGGGGCGATACATTCCGCGACATTTTTCCCTGTCCACCCGGCGTCGCCCCGGCCTATCCGACTGACACCATGAGCGACGGACCCCATCTCCTCGTCGTCGACGACACGCGCGATGTCCGCGACGCGCTCCGCCAGTACCTGCAGAAGCAGGGGTATCGCGTCACCACCGCCGACAGCGCCCAGGCGGCGCGCCGCGAGCTCGCCCGCGCCGCCATCGACCTCGTCATCCTCGACGTCATGATGCCGGGCGAGGACGGGCTGGCGCTCTGTCGCGAGCTGCGCGCCCGGGGCAACCTGCCGATCATCCTGCTCACCGCCATGGCCGAGGAGACCGACCGGATCGTCGGCCTCGAGATGGGCGCCGACGACTACGTCACCAAGCCCTTCGCGCCGCGCGAGCTCCTGGCCCGGATCAAGGCGGTGCTGCGCCGGGCGCAGAGCCTGCCGCACCGGCCGGGGGCGCCGGCCACGGCCGGCCGCGTGCGCTTCGACCGCTGGCTGTTCGATCCGGGCACGCGCGACCTGGTCGACGAGGAGGGGGTGACGGTGCCGCTCAGCACCGGCGAGTATCTCCTGCTCACGGCGCTGCTGCGCCACCCCGGCCTCGTCCTCAGTCGCGACCAGCTCCTCGACCTGACCCGCGGCCGCGAGGCCCAGCCCTTCGACCGCAGCGTCGACAACCAGGTGAGCCGGCTCAGGAAGAAGCTCGAGCGCGACCCGAGGAACCCGCTGCTGATCAAGACCCACTGGGGCGGCGGCTACAGCTTCACCGGGCGGGTGGAGCCCGCATGAGCCGCCTCTGGCCGCGCAGCATGACCGGCCAGCTCGTCGCCATCCTGCTCCTCGCTCTGGTCCTGGCCCAGCTCGCCACCTTCGCCATTCTTCAGGGCGAGCGGCAGAGCACCGTCGAGGCGATCGGCCGCGAGCAGGTGCTGGAGCGCGCCGCGGCCCTCGCCCGCCTGCTCGACGAGACCACCGAGCCCGTCGAGCGGCGCCGCGCGCTGCGCGCCTTCTCGACCCGCCGGCTGCGCTTCTGGCTGGCCGACGAGGCCGTGGTCGAGGAGCAGGGCGAGGGGCCCGCCGTCCGCCTCGCCCGCAAGCTCGCGGATCTCCTGGAGGGCGAGGGTGAGCACGAGGTGCTGACCGCCATGGGCGAGATCGGCCGGCAGCCCCACGGCATGCCTCGCTGGCACCGCCAGCTTCATGACGCCGGAGTCGAGCCCAGGCAGCCGACCGATCCCGGCCTTCTCGTGGCGATCCGGGTCGGGCCCGAGAGCTGGCTCAATGCCGCCATGCTGCTGCCGCCCGAGCGGCCGGCCTTCGGCCTGGCGCCGCTCGTGGCGCTGGTCGCCGCCGCCCTCGCCGTCAGCCTCGCCGCGGTGCTCGGCCTGAGGCGCCTCACCCGCCCGCTGGCGGCCCTGGCGGCCGCCGCCGACGCGGTCGGCCGCGGCGAGCCGGTCGAGATGCCGGCCGACCGTGGCCCGGTCGAGATCCGCCGCACGGCCACCGCCTTCAACCGCATGCAGGCGCGGATCGGCCGGGCCATGGCGGAGCGCACGCGGCTGCTCGCCGCCGTCAGCCACGACCTGCGCACGCCGATCACCACGCTCCGCCTGCGCGCCGAGATGGTCGACGACCCGGAATTGCAGGAGCGCATGCTGGCGACCCTGGACGAGATGCAGGCGCTGACCGAGGCCGGGCTGCTGCTCGCCCGCGGCACCGCGGCCGAGGAGCCGACGGCCGCGGTCGACCTCGGTGCGCTGGTCGAGAGCCTCGTCGCCGACCAGGCCGATCTCGGCGCCGACGTCACCGTCGAGCCGCCGGCGGGCGGGCGGATCGTGCTGCGCTGCCGGCCGCTCGCCCTGAAGCGGGCGCTGCGCAATCTCGTCGAGAACGCCGTGCGCTATGGCGGCGGTGCGCGGCTGGCGCTGGCCGGCGACGGCCGGCGCATCACGCTCACGATCGACGACGACGGCCCCGGCCTGCCCGGCGACCTGCTGGAGCGGGTCTTCGACCCGTTCGTCAGGGGCGAGGCCAGCCGCAGCCCCGAGACCGGTGGCGCCGGCCTCGGCCTCGCCATCGCCAGGACGATCCTGCGCGCCCATGGCGGCGACGTCGCCCTCGCCAACCGCGACGGCGGCGGACTCCGGGCCACCGTGACCCTGCCGGTCGGCGGCGGCGACATTTGACTTGCAGTCCCCCGGCCTTTTGCCTACCTACCGCGCACCGGTGGACGGGGCCGTAGCTCAGCTGGGAGAGCGCCTGAATGGCATTCAGGAGGTCGTCGGTTCGATCCCGATCGGCTCCACCAAACCGTTTTCGCTCTTTGCCGCCCGATTTTCTCCTCCTGCCGCCAGCGGGGTCGCCTCGAGCGTGACCCCCGGCTCGGGGCGGATGGTCATGTGCATGACCGGGGTCGGCGGCGGGCCGGCGGGGGTGAAGCGGAAGCGGGCGAGGAGGGTCGCGAAGATGATCTGCGCCTGCAGCATGGCGAAATTGGCGCCGACGCAGACCCTGGGGCCGGCGCCGAAGGGCAGGTAGGCGTAGCGGTCCGGGGCCGCGGCACCCGGCGCGAAGCGGGCGGGGTCGAAGGCCTCGGGCGCCTGCCAGAGCTGGCGGTGGCGGTGCAGGGCGTAGATGTTGACGAAGACGGTGTCGTCGGGGCGGACCTCGCGGTCGTAGAGCCGGTCCGCGCGCAGGGCGTTGCGCGCCAGCATGCCGACCGGCGGGTAGAGGCGCATCGCCTCCTCGAGCACGGCCCGCCCGAAGGGCATCGCCTCGAGATCGGCGGCACTGGCGGCACGGGCACCGAGCACCAGACGGGCCTCGGCGCCGGCGCGCTCCTGGGCGGCCTTGTCGTTGGCCAGGAGATGCAGCGCCCAGGACAGCGCCAGGGCGGTCGTCTCGTGGCCGGCGACGATGAAGAACTGCATGTTGTGCAGGAGGTCCTGCGGCGACATGGCCCGCCCGGTCTCGGGGTCCGCGGCACGGATCATGTAGTCGAGCAGGTCCTCGCCGGCGCGCGGCCCTGCCGCACGGCGGGCGCGGATGGCGGCGGCCACCATCCGGTGCATGGTCCGGACGGCGCCATGGCCGAGCAGCTCGCCGGGCCGCGGCACCCAGGGCGGCAGGTCGAGGAAGTCGAGGAGCGAGGCGCGGCCGACGGTGCGGAAGTAGCGGGTGATCGCGGCACCGTAGAGCTCGGCGTCGAAATGCTCGCGGCCCGAGAGGGCTACCTCGCAGATCACGTCGAACGTCGCCGAGAGCATCTCGCGCACCATCTCGACCGGCCCGGAGCGGGCGGCGAGCCGGCCGGAGGCGCGCTCCGCCGTCGCCGTCATGAGGGGGGCGAGGGCCGCCACGTTGCGCGCGGTGAAGACCGGGGCGATGGCCCGGCGCTGCCAGCGCCACTGCGCACCTTCGGAGGTGAAGAGGCTCGCACCCACCGCCGAGCGGAGCATGCGGATCATGATCTCCGACTTCGGGTAGTTCTCGACATTGTCGAGGAAGATGTGGCGCAGCCCTTCCGGCCCCTGCACCATGTGCCAGCGGGCGGGGCCGGTCGCACCCGTGACGATCGGCTGCGCGTAGGCGATCTCCGGGATGATGCCGAGCACGTTCTGCCGGGCCGCGCGCACGCTGGCGAGCACGCCGAGCGGCCGGCGGGGCGGCGGGATGGTCGGTGGGACGTAGAGGCTCATGGCGAAGCTGGGCACCTTTCGCTCATGAACTGGCATCGGGGCCGGCAGAGGACACCGCCGATTCGCCAAAAAAAGGTGCCGGCGCGCTCCAGGAGCGGCCGGCGAGGTGGGGCAGGGAGGAGAGGAGAAGCGAGAGGAGAGGCAAGAGGAGGTGGAGGGGAGAGCAGGTCCAATCCGGCTGTGGGGGGCGACGCTCTCGACCGGTCCGGGGCCTCCCCGGCGATGTGGTCCGCGTCGTCCGATGCGGGGATCATGCCAGAGGACGCCTGCCGGGCAAGGCGGGGCTTTTCCCCGGGTCGCCGGCTCAGACCGTGTAGAGGTGCATCCCGCCATCGACCTCGATGGCGCTGCCCGTGGTGAAGCCGAGCCCGCCATTGGCGAGCATGGCGACGGCCTTGCCGACATCGTCGGGCGTGCCCCAGCGGGCGATCGGCACGCCGCCCGAGGCGATGAAGGCATCGTAGCGCCCGGCCGAGGGGGCGGTCATGTCGGTCCGCATGATGCCGGGCCGGACCTCGTAGACATTGATGCCGAATTCGGCGAGGCGCAGCGCGAAGAGGCGGCTCATCATCGACATGGCGGCCTTGCTCATGCCGTAGTCGGCGCGGTTGGGGCCCAGCACGTCGGCGGCGTTGACCGAGGTGATGTTGACGATGCTGCGGAACGGGCTGGCGTTGGCGGCGGGGCCGAGCCGTTTGGCGAAGAGCTGGGTCAGGAAGAAGGCGGCGCGCAGGTTGACGCCGATGGCGCGGTCGAAGCCCTCGACCGAGAGCTCCAGCATGTCGCCCCGGACGAGGGACGAGACGCCGGCATTGTTGACCAGCGCGCAGAGCGGCCCGGGCAGGCGGGCGGCTTCGTCGAGGATGGCCGCGTGGGTCGCGAGGTCGGCGATGTCGGCGGCGATGAACCGCGCCTGGCGGCCGGTCGCCTCGATGGCGGCGACGGTTTCGTCCGCCGCCGCGTCGCGTTCGAGGTCGGCGATCGCCACGTCGAAGCCGGTGCGGGCCAGCTCGACGGCGATGGCGCGGCCGAGGCCGCGCCTGCCACCGGTGACGATAGCCGTGCGCTCGGTCATGGGTTTTCGGCTCCGTCAGCTCGACAGGGTCAGGGCGTCGGCCGCCGCCTTCGGCTCGCTGGCCGCGGACATAGTCCTCGAGCAGCCTGATCCAGGCGCCCATGTAGTGGCCGTGATCGTGGAAGGTGCGGCCGGAGACGAGGTTGCCGTCGACCACGCAGGGCTGGTTGACGTAGATGCCGCCGCAGACCTCGAGGTCGAACTGGCACTTCGCCACCGTCGCCATGCGGCGACCGCGGACGCAATCGGCGCGGGCCGGGATCTCGACGCCGTGGCAGACGCTGGCGATCGGCTTGTTCGTGGCGAAGAAGTGCCGGGTGATGCGGATCAGGTCGGGGTCGTCGCGGATATATTCGGGGCGCGACCGCCCGAGAAGAAGATGCCGACATAGTCTTTGGGGTCGATCTCGGCGAAGGTGACCTCGGCCTCGATCTGGTAGCCCTCCCACTCGCGGGTGATGGTCCAGCCCGGGCGGATCTCGTGCAGCACCATCTGGAAGCGGCGTTTCTCCGGCCCGGCCACGACCGGCGTCATCCCGGCTTCCTGCAGGCGGTAATAGGGATAGAGCGTGTCGACCGTCTCGCTGGCGTCGCCGACGATGATGAGCACCTTGCTCTCTTGCATGCGTCCATCCCCTCCTGAAGACTGTGTTATCGCCGGTGGCCGGATCATGCCCCGCCGGGCAGGGTTTGGGCAAGCCGGCCCAGCGGGCCGAAGCGGCGGTGCCGCCGGCAGGAAACGCAAGGAGGGCGACTTGGGCAAGTCGGGGCTCGATGTGGTGAAGGTCGGCGATCGCTACGCCTTCGCGCGGACCGTGGGCGAGAGCGATGTCATGCTGTTCGCCGGCCTGACCGGGGATTTCAGCGACACGCATGTCAACGAGCAGTACATGCGGGAGCGCTCGAACTCGGCGGCCGCATCGCGCACGGTGCCCTGCTCATCGGCTACATGTCGACCGCCTCGACCCTGAGCATCGCCCATGTCATCCATGACGACGACCTGACGGATTTCCCGGTCTCGGCCGGCTACGACAGGATCCGCTTCCTGCGGCCGACCATGCTCGGCGACACGGTCACGGTGCATTATGTGGTCGAGACGGTCGACAGGGACGCCGGCCGGAGCATCGCCCGGATCGAGGTCACAAACCAGCGGGACGAGCTGGTTGCCGTGGGCCGGCACGTGATGCGCTGGACGACGAAGCTGAAGGCGCCGCGGCGCCGAGCAGCAGGGCCGGCCGAATGGCGATTGCTGACGTGAGGCACCGCCTGTAAGCAGCGACAGGCCGCCCGGCGAGGCGGGGCGGACAGGGGAGGGGCTCGGCCGACATGGCGGGGATCGAGATCGAGCGCGTCAGCAAGGCCTATGGCGAGGTCCGGGTGCTGCGCGACGTCTCCGTCTCCATCCCCGATGGCACCTTCGTGGCGCTGGTCGGGCCTTCCGGCTGTGGCAAGACGACCCTTTTGCGCTCGATCTGCGGGCTGGAGGAGATCAGCGACGGCGAGATCTATATCGGCGGTCGCCAGGTCACCGACCTGCCGCCCAAGGATCGCGACATCGCCATGGTCTTCCAGTCCTACGCGCTCTACCCGCACTTCGACGTGCAGGACAACATGTCGTTCAGCATGAAGCTGGCGAAGGCGCCGAAGACGGCGATCGAGGCCAAGGTGAAGAATGCTGGCGGCATTCTCGGCCTCTTGCCGCTGCTCGACCGCCTGCCGCGGCAGCTCTCGGGGGGCCAGCGCCAGCGGGTGGCGATGGGCCGCGCCATCGTGCGCAGCCCCAAGGTCTTCCTCTTCGACGAGCCGCTCTCCAATCTCGACGCCAAGCTCCGGGTGCAGATGCGCAAGGAGATCAAGCAGCTCCACCAGCGGCTCCGGGTGACGTCGGTCTTCGTCACGCACGACCAGATCGAGGCGATGACGCTGGCCGACCAGGTGATCGTCATGAACGCTGGCGTGGTGGAGCAGATCGGCGAGCCGCTCGAGCTCTACGACCGGCCGGTCAGCCCCTTCGTCGCCGGCTTCATCGGCTCGCCGGCGATGAACATCCTGGAGGCCAGCGTCGCTGCCGGGGCGGGAGGGCCCGAGGCCGTGCTGGCGAGCGGCGACCGTCTGCCGCTGCCGGCGGGCATCGACGCGGCCGACGGCACGGCCATCCACTACGGCGTGCGGCCCGAGCACTCCGCGCCGGCCCGGCGGATGGCGGGCTGCGGGCCACGGTCGAGGTGGTGGAGCCGACCGGCTTCGAGACCTTCCTCTATTGCGCCGCGGCCGGCGGCGAGATCTGCGTGCGCTCCACCGACCGGTTGGCCTTCGCGCCCGGCGACCTCGTCGGGCTCCGGCGGACCTCGCCCACGTCCATGTCTTCGACGCCGGAACGTCGCGGCGGCTCGACTGATGGCGACATCGGGAGGCATGGCCGGGGGAGTCCCGGGAGCGGCGCGGCTGGCCCGGAACCGGGCGGCGGCGCGGCGCAACGACTGGTGGTCGCTCATCCTCGTCAGCCCGGTCTTCCTGCTGCTGCTGCTGATCATCTTCCTGCCCGAGCTCTGGGCGCTCTTCATCAGCTTCACCAATTACCGCCTGGGCGAGCCGACGCGCTTCATCGGCCTTGCGAACTTCGAGTACTTCCTGAGCGACCCGAACTTCTGGAACGCCGTCTGGGTCAACATCAAGTTCGTCGTCGGTGCGGTGACGCTGCAGATGGCGCTCGGGCTCGGCATCGCGCTCTTCCTGGCGACGCAACCCTTCCGGGCGCGCTATCTCTGGATCGCCCTGGTGCTGGCGCCGATGGCGGTGAGCCCGTCCGTCTCCAGCGTGATCTGGCGCTATCTGCTCGACCTCAATATCGGCCCGATCAACTACGTCCTCGAATCGCTCGGCTTCGCGCGGGTGCAGTGGCTGACCGGCATCCGCGTGGCGCTGCTCTCGGTGATCATGGTGGAGGTCTGGCTGGCGATCCCGCATGTCGTGCTCTTCCTCTACCCGGCCCGTATCACCTTCCCCAAGGAGCTCCACGACGCCGCCGAGATGGACGGGGCGACGCGCTGGCAGCGGTTTCGCTACGTCACCTTTCCCCTGCTGCGGCCGGCCTTCTTCCTCGCCCTGGTCTTCCGGCTGATCATCACGATCCGGGCCTTCGGCGTCGTCTGGCTGCTGACGCAGGGCGGGCCGCTCCGCCAGACGGAGCTGCTCGCGATCTACATGTTCAAGGAGGGCTTCGAGAACTGGCGCTTCGGCTCGGCGGCGGCGATCGCCTGGGCCATGCTGCTGATCACGCTGCTCATGTCGTCCTACCTGATCTTCGTGATGTACCGGAACGCCTTCACCAAGTCGGCGGCGAAGTAGGGGAGGCCCGGTTGGCACGCCGCACCTCGCCTCGCCGTCGTCTCGCCCGCCTGGGCGCCGGGCTGGTCCTCGCACTCATCGTGCTCTGGAGCTTCGGGCCGATCTTCGTGGCCGTGCTCTCCTCCTTCAAGAACCAGCGCGACATCTTCACCTATGTGCCGACGCTGGTCTTCGAGCCGACGCTCGACAATTACCGCCTCCTGATCGACGAGTGGGGCTCGTTCTGGCGCAGCCTCGGCATCAGCGTCATCGCGACCATCGGTGCGGCAACGCTCGTCGTCCTCGTCAGCCTGCCGGCCGCCTATTCCTACTCGCGCATGGCCCGGCCGGCGGTGGCGCTCTCGGCGCTCTTTCTGATCGGCGTGCGCATGTTCCCGCCGATCATCATCACCATCCCGCTCTTCCCGCTCTTCACCGGCATCGGCCTCACCGACACGCCGATCGCCGTCATCCTGGTCTATGCGGCCTTCCAGGTCTCGATGAGCGTCCTGCTCCTCAAGGTCTTCCTCGACGGCGTGCCGCGGGAGATCGACGAGGCGGCCATGCTCGACGGGGCGACGCGGCTGCAGACCTTCTTCTGGGTGACGCTGCCGCAGATCTTCCCCGGCATCGCCGCCTCGATCATCTTCGTCGCCCTCTTCGCCTGGAACGACTTCCTCTTCGCCTTCCTGCTGACCGGCACGAACTCGAAGACGGCACCCGTGCAGATCGCGGAGATGCTGGGGGCGGTGGGCGAGGGCGGCGTCACCTGGGGGACCATCTTCGCCGCCAGCGTGGTGCAGCTCGCCCCCATCCTGATCTTCGTCTGGCTGATCCAGAAGCCGCTCCTGCGCGGCTTTGCCGGGGCGCCGGCGAAGGGTTGAGGCCGGCGCAGGATCGAGGAGAATGCCCATGCAGCGCTTCGACGTCGTCGTCATCGGCGCCACGCCCGGCGGCATCGCCGCGGCCCTGGCCGCTGCCCGGCACGGCCACACGGTGGCCCTCGTCGAGCACCACGCCCATGTCGGCGGCATGGCGGCGAGCGGGCTCGGCAAGAGCGACATCGAGCACCCCGAGCTGATCCAGGGCCTGTTCGCGGAGTTCGTGGGCCTGGTCCGCGAGCACTACGCGCGGGCGCACAGGGCGGATTCGGACGCCTACCGGCTTTGCCGCGACGGCTACTACTACGAGCCGTCGGTGGCCGAGGCGGTGCTCGAGCGGATGCTCGGGGCCGAGACGGGCATCACGGTGCGGCGTGCCGTACGCCTCGCCGGGGCGCGGGTGGCGGGCGGGCGGCTCGTGGGTGCCTCGCTCGTCGACCGGGTGACGGGTGAGGCGAGCGAGCTCGCGGCCGAGGTGTTCGTCGACGCGACCTACGAGGGCGACCTCTACGCCGCAGCCGGTGCCGCCTTCCGCACGGGCCGGGAAGGGCGGGACGCGCATGGTGAGCCGCATGCCGGGCACATCTATTTCGACTACCAGCGGGCGGTCATCCTGCCGCGCAGCACGCATCGGGGCGACAACCGGCTGCCCGCCTACACCTATCGCCTCTGCCTGACCACCGACCCCGCGAATGCGGCGCCGCTCGAGGGGCCGCCGGCGGGCTACGAGCGCGACACCTACCTGCCCTATCTGGACGACCTGAAGGCAGGTCGCCTCGCCGGCCCGGCGCGGGTGGTCGAGGGGCGGGGCTACTATCCGGCGCATTTCGACACGCCGGTCCGGGCGCTTTCGGTGACCGACATCCCGAACGGCAAGGTGGACGCCAACATCAACCCGCGGCCGCTCGCCTTTCCGTTCCCGGAGGAGAACGAGGGCTATCTCGAGGCGGGCTGGCAGGCGCGGGAGGCGATCGCGCTCCGGCATCGCCGGCTGGCGCTGGGGCTCATCTGGTTCATCCAGAACGACCCGGCGATCTCGGCGGCGCATCGCCGGCTCGCCCAAGGCTATCACCTGCCGAAGGACGAGTTCACCGACAACGGGCATTTCCCGTTCCAGCTCTACGTGCGCGAGGGGCGGAGGCTCCAGGGCTGCTACACGCTGACCGAGCACGACGTGGCGGAGACCGGCACGCCCGGCTATTCGCGCCGGCACGCGGATGCGGTGGCCGTCGGTGCCTTCCCGATCGACAGCTTTCCGGTGCAGAAGCGCCAGCCGGGCGACAGCATCGTGCTCGAGGGCTATCTCGGCATGCTCGAATCGT
Organism: Geminicoccaceae bacterium; assembly: GCA_041397945.1. Taxonomy (GTDB): domain Bacteria; phylum Pseudomonadota; class Alphaproteobacteria; order Geminicoccales; family Geminicoccaceae; genus SLRI01. The sequence continues at coordinate 8,805 of JAWKVR010000012.1, read as the reverse complement.
TCACGCGGCCCTATCAGATCCCCTACCGGATCATGATCCCGGAGAAGCTCGACAACCTGATCGTGCCGGTGGCGGCGTCGGCCACGCATCTCGCCTTCTCGACCATCCGCATGGAGCCGACCTGGATGGCGCTCGGCCAGGCGGCCGGCACGGCCGCGCATCTCGCGATCAAGGGGGGCGTCGCGCCGCGGGCGGTGCCCATCGACGAGCTGCAGGCGCTGCTGGTCGCAGGCGGGCAGGTGATCGAGCTGCCGCCCTTGTCAGGCGAGCACCTTTAGGGGGTTCATCAAGCCCAAGGGGTCGAGGGCCGCCTTCACCGCCCGCATGGCGGCGTAGTTGCCGGGCGGGGTGAGGCGGCGGAGCTCCGCCACCTTCGTGGCACCGATGCCGTGCTCGGCGCTGAAGACGCCGCCCGCCTCGTGGGCCAGGTCGTGCAGGGCGGCGCTCAGCTCGCCGACCGCCGCATGATCGGCGGCACCGGTCCCTGCCGGGACGAGATCGAAGTGGATGTTGCCGTCGCCGACATGGGCGATCGGCACCGGCAGCCAGTCGGGTGCCAGCCGCCGGGCGAGGGCGGTGGCGGCGTCCAGGAAGCTGCCGAGGGCGGCGAGCGGGACGGCGACGTCGTGCTGGACGGGCCGGCCGCGCCGGCGGCAGGCCGCACCATGCCGGCCGCGGATCTGCCAGAAGCGGGAACGGTCGCGCTCGTGGCGGGCCAGGAGCCCGTCCGCCGCCAGCCCGGCATCGAGCGCCCTGGCCAGGATGGCCTCGACCCGCTCGCCGAGCCCGTCATCCGACGCCGACCACTCGGCGAGCACCGTCCAGGGCTGGTCGAGCAGCATGGCCGGGGCCAGCTCCGGCTCGGCCGCGGCGAGCAGGCCAAGGCCGTTTCGCGACAGCAGCTCGAACGCTTCGAGCTCGCCACCCGCGGCGCAGAGCCTGAAGAGCGGGGCGGCGGCATCGGCGTCGGCAAGGGCGAGAAGGGTGGTCCGCGAGCCGGCAGCCGGCGTGGCGAGGGCCAGGACGGCGCCGGTGACGATGCCGAGAATGCCTTCCGAGCCGATGAAGAGGCCGCCGATATCGGGGCCGAGGCTCGCCTTGCGCACAGCACGGAGCGACGACCAGAGCGAGCCGTCGGCGAGCACCGCCTCGATTCCGAGGACGAGCTGCCTGGCACTGCCATGGCGCCAGGCCTGGATGCCGCCCGCATTGCTCGCGATGATGCCGCCGATCTCGGCCGAGCCGCTGGAGCCCAGGCGGAGCGGGAAGGTCAGGCCGTGCGCGGTGACGGCGGCCTCGACCGCATCGAGCGTGCAGCCGGCATCGACGGTGGCGGTCCGGCCGACCGGGTCGATCTCCCGCACACGGTCGAGGCCGCCCATGGCGATGACCACGACGCGGTCGGCCTGGGCTGCGGTCGGCACGGCGCCGGCGGCGAGGCCGGTGCGCCCGCCCTGGGGCACCATGCCGATCCGGGCCGCCGCGCAGTGGCGCACCATCGCCACGACATCCTCGGGCGAGCGCGGCCGCAGGAGCGCCAGCGGCCTGCCGCCGACGCTGCCGCCATAGGCGGTATAGTGTTCGACCGCCGGCTCGAGCTCGCACCGGGCAGGCCCGAACGCCGCCAGCAGCGCATCGCGGGCGGCGGCGTCCATGGCCCGGTCGGGCGCTACCGCAGGCCTTCGCGCTGCAGCACCCGCTCCATGCCCGCCTCGGCATCGGCCATGGCCTGCTCGACCTCCTTCTGGCCGGTGATGGCGGCGACGGCCTCCTCGAGGAAGATCCGCTCGGCCTCCTTCGAGCCCGGGAAGGCCGGGAAGGGCGGGGCCGCGATCGGCAGCACCTTCTGGACGACCGCGGCATACGGGACGGATTCGGCATAAGCCGGGTTGGAGTAGGTCGCGGCCCGGATCGGGCTGTTGTTGTTGAGCGCCAGCGTGAGCTGGTTGTCCGGCTGGCTGAGGAAGGCGATGAACTTGTAGGCGTTCTCGCGCGAGTCCGGGTCGCTGTTGGCCGGGATGGTCATGGCCCAGAAGCCGGACGACGAGGCGTAGTCGGCGGCCGTGTTGTCCTTCGAGGTCGGCACCGGCGCGAACCAGGTCTGGCCCGCCACCTGCGATTGCTCGGCATCGTTGAACCGGTCGTAGTAGTTGTCGCCGAAGATGCCCATGGCGATGAGCCCCTGGCCCATCAGGTTCTGCAGGTCGGCGGGCTTCAGGATGGCGAGATCGGGGGGCAAAGCACCGGCCGCGAAGAGCTCGCGGAGGGCGGAGATCGCGGCGATGGCCGGCGGCTCGTTGACCTTGATCTCGAGGTCCTGGGTCATCACCTCGCCGCCATAGGCGCGGATGATGACGACGAGGTCCTCGGCCTGGTTGGTCTCGAACGCGAAGCCGTAGACCTGGGCGCCGTCGTCGCGCTTGAAGGTCGCCTGCTTGGCGGTCGCGATGAACTCCTCCATCGACTGCGGCTCGCCCGCGATGCCCCGGGCGGCGAAGATCTCCTTGTTGTAGTGCAGGAGCTGCGGGTTGTGGCGGATGGGGATGCCCTTCAGGCCCTCCGCGTCGCGGAAGGCCGCGAGCATCGCCGGCGAGATGTCTTCCATGTCCTCGATCGGCATCGCCGCCATGTAGCTGTCGAGCGGGACGAGCTTGCTCAGCACGCCGGGGGCGGCCCAGGTGTTGAGGATGAAGACGATATCGGCCTCCGAGCGCGGCAGGTTGATCTCGCGCAGCACCTTGTCCTGCATCTGGTCGAAGGCGATGGTCGTCCAGTTGAGCTTGACGCCGTTCGCCTCCTCGAATGCCGCACCGAGGTTCACCTCTGCGCCGCCGCGCGTGCCTTCGACCACCTGCTGATGGACGACATGCGACCAGAGCGTCAGCTCATCGGCCTGGGCCAGCGCCGATGTGGACATGCCTGCCAGGGCGAGGGGCAGGGCGAAGGCAGCGGAGCGGAGTGCCCCGAGTGCTGTGCGGTTCATGGCCGAAGGCCTCCCTTGCTTGCTTGTCGTCGGGCTTCCCGGGCGCACCGAGGTGCCCGGCGCCGGCTTCACCGGTTCCGTACCATGCCGGCTTCGCTCCCGACAACGACCGAGTCCGGCCGGGGCCTCGCCCGTCAGACGAGCTCGCGGATCAGCTCGCCATGCCCGTCGAGGAAGCCCTCGAATGCCGTCACCAGGGCGGCGTGGTCGGATTCCTCCATCGGCAGCGAGAGCGTGACGTAGCCGCGCCGGGCGATGTAGCAGCCGGCCTCGATCAGGGAGAGGTGCAGGAGCGCGTAGAGATCGTTCTGGGTCCTGGCCGCCAGCGCGTCGGCGGGCCAGACGTCCTGCGGCCGGCGAATGGTGCCGCGCTTGAAGTGGAAGCCCATGATCGAGCCGGTGCCCAGCACCTGGATCGGCACGTCGCGCGCTTGGGCCACCTCGTTCAGCCGGGCGCGGAGCGCCTCGCCGTCCGCCCAGAGGCGGTCGAGCACGGGGCGGGTGAGGACCTGCTCGAGCCCGGCGAGGCCGCCGGCCATGGAGCAGACATTGTTGTTGAAGGTGCCGGCGTGGGAGACGGCGTCGGGGCGTCTCGGATCGAAGCGGCGCATCAGCTCCTCCCTGCCGCCGAAGGCGCCGAAGCTGAGCCCGCCCCCCAGATACTTGCCGAGCGTGGTCATGTCCGGGGTGACGCCGAGCCGCTCCTGCATGCCGCCCATGCTCATGCGCGACGTCATCACCTCGTCGAAGATCAGCACGATGCCGTGGCGGTCGGCCTTGGCGCGCAGCATGGCGAGGAAGCCGGGCTCGGCGCAGATGCCGCCGCCCGAGCCCATCATCGGCTCGATGACGATGGCGGCGAGCCTCTCGGCCTCCTTCTCGATGATGGCGCCGGTCGCCTCGACGTCGTTGTAGATGCCCTGCACCCAGGGCCGGCGAGGTTGATCGGGTTAGGGTGCTGGCCGAAATAGAGCACGCCGCCGTGGTAGCCGCCCGCCATCACCATGACCGCGTCGCGGCCGGTGAAGAGCCGGGCCGCGGCGAGGCGAGAGGTTCGCCTCGGTGCCCGAGTTGGTGAAGCGGACCTCGGTCGATCGAGGGAAAGCGCGCGGTGATCTCGGCGGCGAGGCGGGCCTCGTAGCGGTTGGGGCCGCCCAGCGCGATGCCCTGCTCCAGCGCCTCCCTGATCGCCGCCTGCACCACCGGCTCCGAGTGGCCATAGAGGCCGGCCGAGTACTCGCCGAGGAAATCGCGGTAGCCGTGGCCGTCGACGTCCCAAAGCCGGCAGCCCTCGCCCTTGGCGAAGGTCAGGGGGAAGGGCGAGAAATGCAGCACGGTGCGCGTGTTGCCCCCGGGCATCGGGCCGGCGGCCGCGGCATAGGCCGCCCGGCTCTCGGGGTTGGCCGCGACATAGGCGGCCTCGACCTCGGCGAGCTGCGCCTGGAGCGCCGAATTGGAGCCGTAGCCGATCGTCTCGTTCATTCTTTCCTCCACCATCCCCATGACGGCCCGACCGTGGGCGACCTTGCGGCCCGACCTCTTTGCTTCTACCAATTTTCCATCGGGCGCACGAACATTCTGGTGGGCAGCGCCCCAACGACGGGAGGACCCCTGATGATCTTGCCACGGCGACATGTGATCGGCGGCGCCGCCGCCCTGGCCGGAACGGCCACGCTCGGGCGGCTGGCCCGTCCGGCCCGGGCCGCGGTCAGCGAGTTCCGGATGACCGAGGCCGGCGGAGCCTCGGGCGATTCGATCCAGGCGGGCTACATCGAGCCCTTCACCGGGAAGACCGGCATCAAGGTGGTCCGCGAGAGCCCGTCCGGGCTCGGCAAGCTGCGCGCCATGGTCGAGGCGAGGAGCATCACCTCGGCCCTGCTCGAGCTCTCGAGCCCGGAGCTCGAGCAGGCCAAGGCGCTGGATCTGGTGGAGGCGCTGGACTGGGCGGCGATCGACCCCCTGCCGATCTTCCCGGATGCGAAGGACGAGTACGGCTTCGGCTACCAGTATTACTCGACCATCATGGCCTGGCACCCCGACGCCAAGGCGCCGTCGACCTGGGCCGAGTTCTTCGACGTCGAGAGCTTCCCGGGCAAGCGGGCGCTGCCCGACTATGCCGCCTACATCCTCGCCATGGCCGCCATGGCCGACGGGGTGCCACCGGAGGAGCTGTACCCGATCGACCTCGACCGCGCCTTCGGCAAGCTCGAGAGCATCAAGGACGATGTCGCCGTCTGGTGGCAGGCCGGGGCCCAGCCGCCGCAGCTCATCAAGGACAACGAGGTGCAGTATGCCGTGGCCTGGTCCGGCCGCGTCGCCGGCCAGGACGGGGTCCGCTTCAGCTTCGCCCAGGGCCAGCTCGACCTCGCCTTCTTCGTCGTGCCGAAGGGTGCCGACCCCGAGGTGACGGCGGTGGCGATGGGCCTGTTCCACGAGATGACCGTGCCGGAGAACCAGGCGGTGGCGGCCGCGGTCATTCCCTATACCGGCAACAGCCCAGACCTCGACCCGCTGCTGCCGCAGGACAAGCTCGACCAGTTCCCGACCACGGCCGAGAACCGCTCCATCCAGGTCCTCTCCGACGCCCGCTGGTGGTTCGAGAACGCCGACGAGGTGGAGCTGCGCTGGCAGGAGTTCAAGCTCTCTCTCTAGAACGTGGCGACCATACAGCTCCGACCAGGGCCGAGCGGCGTCGGCTTCGTGCTGCCGCTCGGCCTGGTCATGCTGCTCGCCTTCAACGTCCCGGTCGTGCTGATGCTGGCCTGGGGGTTCACGAGCCCCAAGGGGGTGCTGGTCCCCTGGATCGACATGGTCGAGCGCACGGTCTATCTCCGCGTGCTCGTCAACACCTTCCGCATCGCACTGATCGCCACGGCCACCTGCGCCATTCTTGGCTATCCGCTCGCCTACTGGCTCTGCTGCCTCCGGGGCCGGGCGCGGATGATCGGCCTCGCCCTCGTCGTGCTGCCCTTCTGGGTCTCGATTCTGGTCCGCACCTATGCCTGGATCGTGGGCCTCGGCAATAACGGCGTGGTCAACCGCTCGCTGCTCGGCCTCGGTTTCGTCGATGAGCCGCTGGCCATCCTCTACAACGAGCTCGGCGTCATCATCGGCACGACCAACGTGCTGCTGCCCTTCCTCGTCCTGCCGCTCTTCGCCGCCATGGTCAGGATCGACCGGCGGCTGCTCATGGCGGCGGCGGGGCTGGGGGCCGGGCCCTGGACCGTCTTTCGCCGCGTCTTCCTGCCGCTCACCTTGCCCGCCCTGGCCGCGGGCTCGATCCTCGTCTTCATCCTCACGCTCGGCTTCTTCATCACGCCGGCCATCCTCGGCGGCGGCCGGGTGCCGATGATCGCCAACATGATCGACATGCTGATCAACCGCCTGCCGCGCTGGGAGCTGGCCGCCGCCCTCTCGACCGTGCTGCTGGTGGCAACCTTCGTCTGCTACGCGCTCTATCTGCGCATCGGCCGCGCGGCCCAGCCGTCATGACCAGGCGATGATGGGCGAGCCCTCCTGGGTGCGCCGGCTGGTGGCCGGGCTCGGCGTCGCCGTGCTGGTCTTTCTCTGCCTGCCCATCGTCATCGTCGTGCCGATGTCGTTCTCGTCGGCGAGCTCGCTCGAGTTCCCGCCGCCCGGGCTGTCGCTACGCTGGTACGAGGCGTTCTTCGGCGACCCCCGCTGGCTCGAGGCGGCCGGCACGTCGCTGGCGCTGGCGGCACTCGCCTCGAGCCTCGCCCTCCTCCTCGGCACGATCGCCGCCTACGGCCTCGTGCGCGGGCGGTTCCGGGGCCGGCCGCTGGTCGAGCTGAACTTCATGGCGCCCTTGATCCTGCCGCAGATCATCACCGGCGTGGCGCTCTACATCTTCTTCGCCCGGATCGGCCTGCTCGGCAGCTTCGCCGGCCTGGTGATCGGCCACACGGTGCTCGCCGTGCCCTACACCGTGCTGGTCATGACCGTGGCGATCCGCGCCTTCGACCGCGACATCGAGCGCGCCGCCCTGTCGCTCGGCGCCGCCTGGCCGGTGATGGCGTGGCGCGTGCTGGTGCCCAACCTGATGCCCTCGGCGGCGGCGGCCTGGATCTTCGCCTTCATCATCTCCTTCGACGAGGTGATCGTGACGATCTTCCTCGCCGGTGCGCACGAGACCATCCCCAAGCGCATGTTCAACGAGCTGGTGCTGCAGGTGAACCCGACCATCACCGCCATCGCGACGCTGCTGATCGGCATCAGCGTCGTCACCGTCCTCGCCGTCACCACGCTCGCCCGCCGCGCCGGCCTCCTGACAAAGATCGCCGACTGAGTTTTGCTGCGCACGGGTGTGGAACCCTTGCCGCCCGGGGTCGTTGTTACATTTCTACAGCAAGCGTCCGGCATACGAGGGGCGATTTTCCTCACTGGCCCCGCGGACTCACCGGCGTGACACCAGAATGGAAACGCAAATGTCCACCAGAAGAATCCTGCTCGGCAGCCTTACCGCCGTCGCCATGGTCGGCGCGCTCGCCGGATGCTCGACCACGCAGGAGGACCGGGTCACGCTCGAACAGGCGGCGAGGACGTCGCTCGACGAGCTCTACAGGACCGTCCCCGCCGCCAAGGAGCTGGGCGAAAAGTCGGCCGCCGTCCTGGTCTTCCCGAGCATCACCAAGGCGGGGCTGATCATCGGCGGGCAGTACGGCGACGGTGTCATGTTCAAGAACGGCAAGGCGGTCGACTACTACCAGGTGGCCGGCGGCTCGTTCGGGCTGCAGGCGGGTGCGCAGACCATGGCGCAGGCCTATTTCTTCACCACGCCCGAAGCGCTGCAGACCTTCGAGCAGACTTCCGGCTGGGAGGTGGGTGCCGGGCTCAACGTGGCGGTCGCCTCGACCGGCACCTCCGGCCAGATCAACACCTCGACCCTGCAGGAGCCGGTGGTCGTCTTCGTCTATGGGCAGTCGGGCCTGATGGCCGGCGTCCAGGTCGAGGGGCAGAAGATCACCAAGCTCGAGCGCAAGTAGCCCGCAGCTCCATGCCTGGCGTCCGGCGCGGTTGTCGCCGGACGCTCAGGCTTTCCGGCCCCAGGCCTGCACGATCCGCGGCATGCCCATCAGCACGTCCGGATCGGCCGCGGCCCGCTCGAGCGCCGCGATGATGTGCTCGACCTCTGCCGCCGTCGCCAGCCCGACATCGACCACCCGGGCGGCGATGCCCTGCATGGTGCGCACGGTGATCAGCTTCGCCTCGCCGGTGAAGGAAGCGGGCTGGCTGATGCGCACCTCGACGTCGCGAAGCCCGGCCCGGCGGAGCAGCGACGGCACCGCCCTGCCGATCTCCGCGTCGCCGCCGGTCGAGCGCGTGAGTGCCGTGTAGAGCCGGCAGAAGGCGTCGAGCTCGGCCAGCTCCGGAAAGGCGAAATGCCCGGCGAAGTCGATATCCTCGAGCACGATCGCGCCGCCGGGGCGCAGCGCGCCGAGCATCCTGGCGATAACCGCCTCGCGTTCGCGGAGATGGGTCAGGAGGAACCGCGCATAGACGATATCGAAGCCGGTCTCGGCGAGCGCGAGCGCGCTGCCGGGGCGATAGGCGAGCTGCGCCAGGCCGAGCGCTGCCGCTTCCCCGGCCGCGATGGCCACCAGCGCCGCGTCGAGATCGACCCCGAGGACGCGGCCGGTCGCCCCGACGCGCTCCGCCAGCAGGCGGGCCACGTCGCCGGCGCCGCAGCCGACATCGAGGCAGGCCATGCCGGCCGCCACGCCGACCTCGTCGAGGAGCCGGCCGGTGCCGGCCTCGGTCGCCCGTGCCAGCACCCGGAGCCGCTCGCGCCCGGTGCTGCCGGT
>JAWKVR010000011.1:0-81704 GCA_041397945.1 Geminicoccaceae bacterium | reverse complement strand
GCCGGGATTGGCGGCGAGAAAAAGGAGCAGCTCAAGGACCTGCGGCTCGAGCGGCACGACCTCGCCGCCCCGGCGCAGCTCGAAAGCATGCGGGTCGATCGAGCAACGGTCGAAGCGCAGCGCCATGCCACCCTCCCTGCCGCGATTATCGAGGAAATCCGCAAGCTCTCCAAGATTTCTCCAGACCGGCTTCAAGCGTGGCAGCGGACCACCGCCTATTCAGGAGGGGCGCCGGCACTGCCGCCGACGACCCACTGAAGGAGACGATCATGCAGAGCAAGACGATGCCGACGATGGTGAACGGGCTGAACCAGGACGCCCTGTTCGACACGCTCGAGGCGGTGAAGAAGGACCCGGAGATCGCCAAGTTCGTGTTCCGCGCCAAGAATCACTGGCAGACCGGTGGGGTGAACGAGACGGTGATCAAGGACTATTACGGCGTCGGCGAGGAGCACTGCCGGCTCGGCGGCTTCCATCTGGTCAACGACGAGCCGCCGGAGCTGCTCGGCACCGACAAGGCGCCCAATCCCGTGGAGTACGTGCTGCACGCCATGGCCGGCTGCATCACCACCTCGCTTATCGCCCATGCCACGGCGCGCGGCATCAGGATCGACGAGGTGACGACGCAGTTCTCGGGCGATCTCGACGTGCAGGGTTTCCTCGGCCTCGATCCGAACGTCCGCAACGGCTACCAGGCGGTGAAGGTCGAGCTCTTCGTCAAGGGCGACGCGGATGCGGCGACGCTCGAGGCGCTCGGCCACTTCGCCAAGGCGCGCTCGCCGGTCTTCGACATCGTGACCAACGGCGTGCCCGTCAGCCTCGAGGTCACCGCCGCGCCGTCCGCCGCTGTCGCGGCGTGAGCCCGGTTCTTGGCCACGGGAAAGCCGAAGGGGCCGCTCCGGCATCGGGGCGGCCTCTTTGCTTCCTCACCCCCCGGCCTCGGCTGCCGGCTTCGGGTGGAAGAAGCTCTGCTGCTGCATGGCCGCCTGATCGAAGGGGCCATAGGCGGCGATGACGTGGCCCTTGGGCACGAGGAGATGCCGGGCGGGGCCGGCGCCCTTCAGGACACCGCCGCGCTCGTCGGGGTCGGGCTCGGTGAACGCGCCGCCGGGGCCGAGCTCGCAATCCTCGACGATCACCGGGCCCAGGACCTGGCTGCCGGAGCCGAGCGTGGCCCGGCCCCGGATGACCGCGCCATAGCGGTAGCGGCCGTGGTCGCCAATCGTGATCGCCGCGCCCGCATGGTCGGCATCGAGGACGAGACCGCCCTCGCCGAGCCGGTTGCCCGAGCCGATCCGGATCCCGCCGCCATGGGCCTGGAGCAGGCAGCCCGGCAGGAATGGTTGCTGTCGCCGATGGTGACCCCGCCCGGCCCCGAGGTCGTGATCTCCACGGTCGCGTGGAAGACGTTGTGGCACCCGATGCGCACATCCGCGCCGATGAGCAGCGAATACGCGTCGAGCACGATGTTGCGGCTCGCCACGCGCTCCACGACCTCGGCAACGGTCAAGAACCCCATGGCCCGGCGCGCCGCGTCGGCGCGAGAGTGCGCATCGCCCGGCATCAGGCGGCGTCGTGGAAGATGATGCCGAGGGTCATGCGCTCGCCTTCGTGGATGCGGCTGACGCCGTGGCGCTGGCGCACGCGGTGGGTGCCGCTGCGACCCTGGCGCGGGCGCTGGTCGACCGCGAAGACGACGCCCCGGCCGGGTGCCATGGGCACCACCTCGGCGCGGGACTGCTGGCGCGGGCGCTGCTCGACCAGCACGAGCTCGCCGCCAGCGAAGGTGGCAGGGTCGGAAAGCAGGATGACGACCTGCAGCGGGAAGCAGGCCGGGCCGTAGACGTCCTGATGCAGGCAGTTGTAGTCGCCGGCGGCGTATTTGAGCACCAGCGGCGTCGGCCTGGTCTGGCCATGGGCGCGGCAGAGCTCGCGCAGTGCTGCGTGATCGGGCGGGAAGCGTCGGGCGGAGCCGAGGCGCTCCTCCCAGCGGTCGGCGATGGCGGCGAGCGGCGGGTAGAGCCCGGCGCGCAGACGCTGGACCGGCTCCGGCAGGGGGTCGGCGAAATATTTGTACTCGCCCTGGCCGAAGCCGTGGCGCTGCATGCGGACATGGCTGCGCCAGGGGCCGTCCTCGGATAGAGGGCCGCGAGTGCGGCGATCTCGGCGTCGGTGACGAGCCGGCCGAGATCGGCCCAGCCGTGCGCGTCGAGATGGTCGGCGACGCGCTGCCAGTCGATCGCACCGCTCATTTGCCCGCCCCCTCGCGGCGCAGCAGCTCCCCCTTGCGCTCGCTGCCCCAGCGATAGCCGCCGAGCCCACCGGCCGCCGGCACGACGCGATGGCAGGGGGTCAGGACGGCGACGGGGTTGGCGGCGCAGGCGCGGGCAACGGCTCGGGCGGCGGTCGGCCGGCCGATGGAAGCGGCGACCGCACCGTAGCTGCGGGTCTCGCCAGGGGGATGGCGCGGAGCGCCGCCCAGACGCGCTGCTCGAAGAGCGTGCCCTGGATGTCGAGCGGCAGCTCCGCCGCCGCGGCCGGCTGCTCGATCCGGCCGATCACCGCCAGGGCCAGCTCGTTGAAGGCGGCGTCGGGCGGGAGATGGCGCGCCTTTGGGAAGAGCGCCCGAAGCTCGGCCAACAGTGCCTCCTCGTCGTCGCCGAAGCGGACGGCGCAGATGCCGCGCCCGGTGGCCGCCACCAGGACGAGGCCGAGGCTGCAGCTGGCGATGGCGGAGCGGATCGCCTCGCCCTCGCCGCCCCGCCGGAAGGTCCTGGGCGCCATGCCGAGCCGTTCGGTGGCACCGTCATAGAAGCGCGCAGCCGAGTCGTAGCCGGCCGCGTAGATCGCCCGGGTGACGCTCGCCCCGGCGCTGTCCTGCAGCGCCCGGGCGGCGCGGCGCTCGCGGACCTGCCCGGCATAGGCCTTGGGCGTGACGCCGGTGACCTCGCGGAAGGTCCGGTGGAAATAATGTGGGCTGAGCCCGGCCGCCGCGGCCAGGGCGGCCAGTGACGGCGGGGTCTCGGCCGCCTCGATCGTTCGGCACGCCGCCTCGATGGCGAGCGCTCTCGTCTGCTGTTGCGAAAGCTCGGTCGGGCGGCAGCGCTTGCAGGGACGAAAGCCGGCCGCCTCGGCCTCACGGGCGAGGTCGAAGAAGCGGATGTTCTCGGGCTTCGCCCGGCGGCTCGGGCAGCTCGGCCGGCAATAGACGCCGGTCGTCCGCACGGCGAAGACGAAGGCGCCGTCGGCCTCGGCGTCGCGCTCGGCGATGGCCCGCCATTTCCAGTCTGTGTTGGCGGCGGGTGCATCGGTGGTATCGGGGGCGGTGGCGGTGGCGGTGAGCATGGGGTCCTCCTCGGTCGGTAGCGCGTGCGGCGCGTCTGGTCCGGGAGAATGGCGATCGGCCACGTTGCGTCCCATCCGGTTCTTGCGCTCGAATTGCCTCAGCCGGCGGCGAAGGCGGTGTTCTGGGGGAACATGTGGCGGCGGGCCTCCTCGTCGAACGGAGTCTGGTACTGCTGGCGCAGCGCCATGACCCGGGCGGCTGCGGGGTGCGCCCCGATCTCGGCATACCAGCGTGCGAGATGAGGAAACTCGGCCCAGGCACCATCGCCGACCGCCCGCTCGAGCGGGATGCTCAGGGCCCAGGCGGCCATGTCGACGATGGTGTAGGTGCCGCCGACGAGATAAGGCCGGTCGGCGAGTCGCTCGTTCAGAATGCCGAAATGGCGGCGTGCCTCATAGGTGTATCGGTTGACGGCATAGGCTTGCTGGCCGATGGCGAAGTGGCGGAAATGCACGGCCTGGCCATTGTAGGGACCGAGCCCGGTGGCGATGAACATCAGCCAGGAAAGCAGCTCGCCGCGATCGGCGGTATCAGTCGGCAGGAACCTGCCGGTCTTTTCGGCGAGGTAGAGTAGGATGGCGTTGCCGTCGAAGACCGTTCTGCCGTCCTCGACGATGGCCGGCGTCTTGCCGTTCGGGTTGATCGCCCGGTAGGTCGGCGTGTGCTGGGCACCGCGACGGACGTCGATCAGGATTGGCCGATAGGGCGTTGCGCTCTCTTCGAGAAAGAGTGCCACCTTCAACGAACTCGGCGATGGCGAGTAATAGAAGTCGATCATCGGCTGACCTCCCTCGATGGCGGGTCAGGCTGCCGCCGGGTGGATCGTAGCCGATCGGCCAATGGCGCCAAGCAAAAGACGCCATCGCCGCGCGATCGCTTTGGGCCTACCCGGCCGGCCGGGCCACGAGGAGCAGGGCGGCGCGGGCGTCGACGCCGACCTCGTAGCCGGGGGCGTAGAGCTCGTCGTCGAGCTCGTCGTCGTCCCGCGTGGTGTCGATCAGGATCTGCCAGTGCAGGTCTTCCCCGGCCGCGGGCAGATGCTGGTCGGCCGGCTCGTGCGCGGCGTTGAGGACCAGAAGGAACGTGTCGTCGGTCTCCTTCTCGCCACGCTCGGTCAGGTGCGTCAGCCCGGCCTCGCCGCTGAGCAGCAGGGCCACCATCTTACGGCCGCCATCGGTCCAGTCGCCCTCCTCCATCTCCTGGCCGTCGGCGCCGAGCCAAGTGACGTCCTTGACCTCGGTGCCGGGGATCTTGGCACCGTGGAAGAAGCGCGCCCGGTGGAAGACGATATGGTCGAGCCGGAGCCTGATCAACCGGCGGGTGAATGTGAGCAGTCCCTCCCCTTCCTCGCTCAGGTTCCAGTCGATCCAGCCGATCTCGTCGTCGTGGCAATAGGCGTTGTTGTTGCCGCCCTGGGTGCGGCCGAACTCGTCGCCGGCGACCAGCATCGGCACGCCCTGCGAGAGGAGGAGCGTGGTGAGGAAGTTGCGCATCTGGCGGCGGCGCATGGCCTGGATGTCCGGATCGTCGGTCGGCCCCTCGACGCCGCAGTTCCAGCTGTTGTTGTTGTCCGAACCGTCCCGGTTGTCTTCCTGATTGGCCTCGTTGTGCTTCGTGTCGTAGCTCACGAGGTCGCGCAGCGTGAAGCCGTCATGGGCGGTGACGAAGTTGACGCTGGCCCAGGGCTGCCGGCCGCGGTGGTCGAAGATGTCGGCGGAGCCGGAGATGCGCGACGCGAGCGCCGGCAGCTGGCCTTCGTCGCCCTTCCAGAACTTGCGCACGGTGTCGCGGTACTGGTCGTTCCATTCGGCCCAGCCGGGCGGGAAGTTGCCGACCTGGTAGCCGCCCATCCCGGTGTCCCAGGGCTCGGCGATCAGCTTGACCGAGGTGAGCACGGGGTCCTGGGCCAGCACGTCGAGGAAGCTCGCGTGCTCGTCATAGCTGCCGTTGACCCGGGCGAGCGTGGAGGCCAGGTCGAAGCGGAAGCCGTCGACGCGCATCTCCTCGACCCAGTAGCGGAGCGAATCGGTCACCATGCGCAGCACGTAGGGGTGGCGCAGCTCGAGCGCGTTCCCGGTGCCGGTGAAGTCGTTGTAGTAGCGCCGGTCCTCGGCCAGGTAGTAGTAGGACCGGTTGTCGATGCCGCGGAACGACAGGGTCGGGCCGAGATGGCTGCCCTCGGCGGTGTGGTTGTAGACGACATCGAGGATGACCTCGATGCCGGCCTCGTGCATCACCTGGACGAAGGTCTTGACCTCGCCGATGCCGCCCTTGCCGAGATAGGCGGGATGCGGCGTGAAGAAGCCGAGGGTGTTGTAGCCCCAGTAGTTGTTCAGGCCGCGCTCGATCAGGTGGCGGTCGTTGGCGAAGGCGTGCACCGGCAGGAGCTCGACCGCGGTGATGCCGAGCTCGCGCAGATAGCCCGTCACCGATGCCGTCGAGAGGCCACCGAACGTGCCGCGCAGCTCCTCCGGCACCTCCGGGTGGCGCATGGTGAAACCCTTGACGTGCATCTCGTAGACGATGGTCTCGTGCCACGGCCGCTGGGTCGGCCGGTCGCGGCCCCAGGTGAAGGCAGGGTCGATCACCATGCATTTCGGCATGAAGGGGCGCTGTCGCGCGTGTCGAAGGAGAGGTCGGCCTTGGGGTCGCCGATGGTGTAGCCGTAGACCGCATCGTCCCACAGGATCGTGCCGTGGGCGGCCTTGGCATAAGGGTCGAGCAGCAGCTTGTGGTGGTTGAAGCGATGCCCGGCAGCCGGCTCGTAGGGGCCGTGGACCCGATAGCCGTAGAGCTGGCCGGGGCGCACGTCGGGCAGGTAGCCGTGCCAGATCTCGTGAGTCAGCTCGGGCAGCTCGACCCGGGCCAGCTCGCGCTCGCCGTCGTCGTCGAAGAGGCAGAGCTCGACCTTCTCGGCATGGGCCGAGAAGAGGGCGAAATTGGTGCCGGAACCGTCCCAGGTGGCGCCGAGAGGATAGGGCAGGCCCGGCCAGACCCGGTAGTCGGTTTCACTCAAGCTCGTTTCTCCCGGTGCAGCCAAAAGCGAGGCGATAGCTCGCATGGGACCGCATGCGCCGGGAGGCCGGCCGCGTCAAGGTGACAAGGCGTGCCTCATCGCGGGGCCGGCAGCGGCGGGTCGATCGCGGGTGCCGGCTCGAAGGCGGCATAGTAGAGATGCGCGCCGAAGCGGCCACGGGCGTGGAGCTGGTCGGCCCAGCTCGGGCTGACATAGTCGGCGTGGTAGAAGGTGGCGCCGGCGGTGAGGTCCGGCAGGGCGGCCGAATAGGCGGTCAGGGCGGCAAGGGCACTGTCCGTCCAGGCGTTCTCGTCGATCGGGCCCTTCAGCTCCACGAGGTCGGGGAGGCCATCCGCCGTCCAGGAGAACTGGGCCGGTTCCCAGACGACGGCGCAGACCGTGTCGCCATGCTCGTTCGAGGCGACGCGATTGACGACGACCTGGGCCACGGCGAGCTTGTCGGCGAACTTGCTGCCGCGTGCCTCGAACCAGACGGTCTGGGCGAGGCAGGCGAGCTCCTGCTCGTAGGGCGTGCGGTCGATGGTCGGGTCCTGCTCGATCCCGAAGAAGGCGAGAAACAGCGTCTGCAGCACGGCTTTGGCGGGGGCGCTGATCATGTCCCGGTCTCCGTCGCGGCGCCCGACGTTCATGATGTCGGGCAGCGTGATCGTCCGGGTTTAGAGTGCCGCGTCGTGACCCTGCTGTTTTGGTAAAGCGACAGTAATACACCGTATCGGACGACCCGCCGTTAAGCTTTCGTCAACATTCCGGCCGGCGCCCGGAACGCGAAACGGCGGGGGCGCCGGCCCCCGCCGTTCCGTCGTCCGATGTTCCGAGGGCGGTCTACTTGACGCCGTCGGGCATTACCTTGCCGTCGACCCAGGCCTGCAGCAGCAGGTCGTAGTCGACGGTCACACCCTGCGGCTTCTCGTTCTCGAGCTTGGGCTTGGGGGCACCCGGCTGCGAGAGCCAGTACTCCGGGTCCTGCTCGGGATTGAGCTTCGGGCCGCACTCGCCCTGGACATTGGCGCGCTCGAGCCGGGCCATCACCTGGTCCTGCTGCGCCGCGAGGCTGTCCATGGCCTCCTGCGGGGTCTTCTCGCCGGTCACGGCCTCGGCGACATTGGCCCACCAGAGCTGCGCCAGGCGCGGGTAGTCGGGCACGTTGATGCCGGTCGGCGTCCAGGCGACGCGGGCCGGGCTGCGGTAGAACTCGACGAGGCCGCCGAGCTTGGGCGCCCGCTCCGTGAACGACTCGTCGTTGATGTCGCTGTTGCGGATCGGGGTGAGGCCGACCTGGGTCTTCTTCAGCGACGTGGTCTTGGCGACCGTGAACTGGGCGTAGAGCCAGGCCGCCTGGGCCCGCTCGACCGGCGTCGACTTCAGGAGCGTCCAGCTGCCCACGTCCTGGTAGCCGAGCTTCATGCCCTCTTCCCAGTAGGGGCCGTGCGGCGAGGGGGCCATGCGCCACTTGGGCGTGCCGTCCTCGTTCATGACCGGCAGCGTCGGGTCGGCCAGCGCTGCGGTGAAGGCCGTGTACCAGAAGATCTGCTGGGCGATGTTGCCCTGCCCCGGGACCGGGCCGGCCTCGGAGAAGGTCATGCCGGGCGCTTCCGGCGGCGCGTAGGCCTTGAGCCAGTCGATATACTTGGTCAGCGCGTAGACCGCCGAGGGCGCGTTGGCCGCACCGCCCCGGCTGACGCTGGAGCCGACCGGGTTGCAGCCTTCCATGCGGATGCCCCACTCGTCGACCGGCACGCCGTTGGGGATGCCCTTGTCGCCGGTGCCGGCCATCGAGAGCCAGGCATCGGTGAAGCGCCAGCCGAGCGACGGGTCCTTCTTGCCGTAGTCCATGTGGCCATAGACGCGGACCCCGTCGATCTCCTTGACCTTGTTGGTGAAGAAGTCGGCGATGTCCTCATAGGCCGACCAGTTGACCGGCACGCCGAGGTCGTAGCCGTAGGCTTCCTTGAACTTCGCCTTGATGTCGGGGTCGGTGAACCAGTCGTAGCGGAACCAGTAGAGGTTCGCGAACTGCTGGTCGGGCAGCTGGTAGAGCTTGCCGTCCGGGCCGGTCGTGAAGCTGAGGCCCATGAAGTCGTCGAGATCGAGGGTCGGCAGCGTGTATTCCGCCCCGTCGCCGGCCATCCAGTCGCTGAGCGGCACGACGTAGCCGTAACGGCTGTGGGTGCCGATCAGGTCGCTGTCGTTGACGTAGGCGTCGTAGATGTTCTCGCCCGACTGCATCTGCGTCTGGATCTTCTCGATCACGTCGCCTTCCTGGATCAGGTCGTGATTGACCTTGATCCCGGTGATCTCGGTGAAGGCCGGCGCCAGCACCTGCGATTCGTAGACATGCGTGTCGATGGTCTCGGAGACCACGTTGATCTCGGTGATGCCCTGATCGATCAGCCGCTGCGCGGCGTCGATGAAGAACTGCATCTCCGCGAGCTGCTCCTCGCGGGTGAGCGTCGAGGGCTGGAACTCGTCGTCGACCCAGCGCTCGGCGGCCGCCATGTCGGCGAAGGCCGGGGCGCTCTGCGCGAGCAGCGCCAGTGCGGCGACGCCGCACAGCAATCGTGTCGATTGGATTCTCATGTACTGCACCTCCCTGGATGCGCCCCCCTCGTCGCCCATCTCTGGACGCCGCGACCGGGGGGCTTGGTGTCGCGGCGGGTGAAAAAAGCGGTGCGTCAGCCCCAGCGCATCTCCAGCGTGAACCAGACGAAGGCCACGATCGAGCCGTACCAGAGCGGCAGCTCGGTGAAGCCGAGCCAGCCGAGATGGATGAAGGCGGCGCCGAGCAGGCCGATGAAGAGCCGGTCGCCCCGGGTCGTCGCCATGGGCAGGAGCCCCTTGCGCTCGACGGTCGGCCAGACGATCTCGAGCACGGTCATGAAGAGGAGCATGACGCCCACGGCGGCGAAGAAGGCTGCCGTCGGCAGGGTCCAGTTCATCCACGCGAGGGCTGGCATGGCGATGCCTCCTCAGACCCGCCCGAGGGCGAAGCCCTTGGCCATGTAGTTGCGGACGAAATAGATGACGAGCACGCCGGGCACGATGGTCAGCACGCCCGCGGCGGCGAGCGTGCCCCAGTCCATGCCGGCGGCGGAGACCGTGCGGGTCATGATGGCCCCGATGGGCTTCGCCGCGACCGAGGTCAGCGTGCGCGCCATCAAGAGCTCGACCCAGGAGAACATGAAGCAGAAGAAGGCGGTGACGCCGATCCCCGCCTTGATCAGCGGCATGAAGATGAAGATGAAGAAGCGGGGGAAGCTGTAGCCGTCGACATAGGCGGTCTCGTCGATCTCCTTGGGCACGCCCGACATGAAGCCCTCGAGGATCCAGACCGCCAGCGGCACGTTGAAGAGGCAGTGCGCCAGGGCCACGGCGATGTGCGTGTCGAAGAGGCCGAAGGTCTGGTAGAGCTGGAAGAACGGCAGGACGAAGACGGCCGGCGGCGCCATGCGGTTGGTGAGCAGCCAGAAGAACATGTGCTTGTCGCCGATGAACTTGTAGCGCGAGAAGGCATAGGCTGCCGGCAGCGCCACGATCAGCGAGATCGCGGTGTTCATCGCCACGTAGATGAAGCTGTTGATATAGCCCGAGTACCAGCTCTGGTCGGTCAGGATGGTGATGTAGTTGGCGAAGGTCAGGTTCCGCGGCCAGAGCGTCAGCCCGCTGGTGATCTCGACATTGGTCTTGAGGCTCATGTTGACGAGCCAGTAGATCGGCAGGAGCAGGAAGCCGAAATAGACGATGAGGGCGACGTAGCGCAGCTTCATGCGCGATCTCCCCGGCCGACCCGGACCATGATGTTGTAGAAGACGAAGCTGGCGAGCAGGATGATCAGGAAATAGATGATCGAGTAGGCGGCGGCCGGGCCGAGGTCGAACTGGCCGAGCGCTATCTTGACGAGCTGCTGCGAGAGGAAGGTGGTGGCCGTGCCGGGGCCGCCGCCGGTGAGCACGAAGGGCTCGGTGTAGATCATGAAGCTGTCCATGAAGCGAAGCAGCACGGCGATCAGCAGAACGCCCCTGAGCTTCGGCAGCTGGATGTAGCGGAAGACCTTCCAGCGCCCGGCGCCGTCGATGGCGGCCGCCTGGTAGAAGGCGTCGGGGATGGCGCGCAGGCCGGCGTAGCAGAGCAGGACGACGAGCGGCGTCCAGTGCCAGATGTCCATCACCACGACGGTGATCCAGGCATGCAGCCCGTTGGCCGTGTAGTTGAAGCCGATGCCCATCGTATCGTTGACGAACCAGCCGCCGAGGCCGATGTCGCCGCGCGCGAAGATCTGCCAGATCGTGCCGACCACGTTCCACGGGATCAGCAGCGGCAGGGCCACCAGCACGAGGCTCAGGGACGCCGCCCAGCCCCGCGCCGGCATGGCGAGGGCGATGGCGATGCCCAAGGGGATCTGGATGACGAGGATGGTGGCCGAGAAGATGACCTGGCGGACGAAGGCGCCGCGCAGGTCCTCCGAGCGCAGCATCTCCTTGAACCACTCCGTGCCGACCCAGTAGGCCTCGCCGGGGCCGAAGATGTCCTGGACGGAGTAGTTGACGACGGTCATCAGGGGGATGACCGCGCTGAACGCGACCAGCAGGAACACCGGCAGGACCAGCAGCCAGGCCTTGTTGCTCTCGGTCTTGCGCATGGCCCTTCCCTGCCCTCCCCGCCTCAGCCGACCAGCCGGTCGTCGGCGTAGAGGCGCGTCCATTCCGGCTGGAACACGAGATGCGCCTCGTCGGTCGGCACGGGCGCATCCTCCGGCACCTTGGCCGTCACCTCGTGCGGGCCGAGGCGAACCGTCACCAGCTTGAAGTTGCCGAGATCCTGCACGCCCACCAGCCTGGTCGGGACCGCGTCGTCGCGGGCGACGGGCGAGATGCCGAGGAACTCCGGGCGGATGCCGATGGCGAGCCTGGACTTCGCGTGGCGCCGGCCGAGCTCGGCCCAGTGGCCGTAGAGCACGATCTCGGTGCCGTCGATGCCGAGCCCGTCCTCGACCAGATGGCAGCCCATGAAGTTCATGCCGGGCGAGCCGATGAAATAGCCGACGAAGTGGTGCGCCGGGCGCTCGAACAGCTCCTGCGGCGTGCCGAGCTGGACCACCTCGCCCTCGTACATCACCACCACCTTGTCGGCGAAGGTGAGCGCCTCGTTCTGGTCGTGGGTGACGTAGACGAGGGTGTGGTGGAAGCGCTCGTGCACCTCCTTCAGCTTGCGGCGGAGCTGCCACTTGAGGTGCGGGTCGATGACGGTGAGCGGCTCGTCGAAGAGGATGGCGGCGACGTCGTCGCGCACCAGGCCCCGGCCCATCGAGATCTTCTGCTTCTGGTCGGCGGTGAGGCCGGCCGCCCGGCGGTTCTGGACCGGCTGCAGCTCGAGCATCTCGAGCGCCTCGGCGACGCGCTTGCGGACCTCGGCCCGCGGCATCCGGCGGTTGCGCAAGGGAAATGCCAGGTTCTCGGCGACCGTCATGGTGTCGTAGATCACCGGGAACTGGAAGACCTGGGCGATGTTGCGCGCGGCCGGCGAGAGGCCGGTCACGTCCTTGCCGTCATAGAGGACGCGGCCCTGGCTCGGCCTGAGCAGGCCGGAGATGATGTTCAAGAAGCGTGGACTTGCCGCAGCCCGAGGGGCCGAGCAGCGCGTAGGCGCCACCGTCCTCCAGGCGAAATCGAGCTCCTTGAGCGCCCAGTCGGCCGGTGCGGCGGGCTTCGCCAGGTAGCTGTGGGCGAGACGCTGGAACTCGATCCTGGCCACGCGCCCTGCCCCTCAGGCCGCGCTGTCGAGCGGCAGGCTCGACGGTGCCCGCTCGAGGGCACCCGTGTCGCCGAAGAAATAGAGCTTCGCCGGGTCGAGATAGAAGCTCGCCTCGGCGCCGCGGGCGAGGATGCACGCCTTCCTCCTGCACCACCCAGTCGAGATTGTTGTGGCGGAAATGGACGAAGGTCTCCGAGCCGGAGATCTCGGCGAGGTCGACCGTGCCCTTGATCTCGATGTCGGCCGGGCTGCGCCGCCGCAGCGACAGGTGGTTGGCGCGCACACCCAGGCGAAAGCGGCCTGCGGCGCAGGCCGGCGAGCCCGTCGCCGAGCGGCAGGGCGAAGCCCGCCGGGGTGCGCGCCTCGCCGTCCCGGATATTGACGTCGACCATGTTCATGGTGGGGTCGGAGAAGACCGCGGCGACCCTGGCCGAGCTCGGCCGGTGATAGACCTCGAGCGTCGGCCCCGACTGCAGCACCCGCCCCTCGCCCATGACGACGGCATGGCCGCCCATGACGAGCGCCTCCATGGGCTCGGTGGTGGCGTAGACGACGATCGAATCCCGCCTGGCGAAGAGGGCGCGCAGCTCCGTGCGCAGCTCCTCGCGCAGCTTGTAGTCGAGATTGACGAGCGGCTCGTCGAGCAGCAGCAGCTCGGCTTCCTTGACCCGAGGGCACGGGCGATCGCGCAGCGCTGCTGCTGGCCGCCCGAGAGCTCGGCCGGCAGGCGCCGGAGCAATGGCTCGATGTGCAGCAGCTCGGCCGTCTCCTTGACCTTGCGGTCGATCTCGGCGCGCTTCATGCCCTTGAGGCGGAGCGGCGAGGCGATGTTCTCGTAGACCGTGAAGGACGGGTAGTTGACGAACTGCTGGTAGACCATGGCGACGTTGCGGCGGCGCACGCTGCGGCCGGTGACGTCCTGGCCGCCGATCAGCACCCGGCCGGTCGATGGCCGGTCGAGCCCCGCCATGACGCGGAGCAGCGAGGTCTTGCCGGCATTGGTCGGGCCGAGGAGGACATAGAGGCGGCCGGATTCCAGCGTCAGGCGGACGTCGTCGAGATGCAGCTCGTCGCCCTCGAGCCGGTTGACCGAGCGGAGCTAAGCGTCGTCACGCGAGGCCCTCGGCACGCAGCGGCCGGTGCATCAGGGTCGCCAGGGCCTCGTCGATGCCGAGCCGGCCGTCGAGGATGCGGGCGACGGCGCGGGCGATGGGTGTCTCGACCCCGTGCCGCGTGGCGGCGGTCGACGGCCCGGGCCGTCCAGTAGCCCTCGACCAGGCACCCCGGCCGCGCCTCGGCGACGCTGCGGCCCTGGCCGAGCGCCATGCCGAAGGCGGTGTTGCGCGAGGTGGCGCTCATGGCGGTCAGCATCAGATCACCGAGGCCGGCGAGGCCCATCAGGGTCTCGGCCCTGGCGCCCATGGCGGCGCCGAGCCGCGCCAGCTCGGCGAGGCCGCGGGTGACGAGGGCCGCCCTGGCGTTCTCGCCGAGCCCGGCACCCGTCACCATGCCGGAGGCGATGGCGAGCACGTTCTTCACTGCCCCGCCGATCTCCACGCCGGCCCGGTCGTCCGTCCAGTAGACCCGCAGATGCGGCCCGATCAGGAGCTCGGCCAGCCGGGCGCCGAGCTCGGGCTCGACGGCACCCAGCGTGAGCGCCGTCGGCAGGCCGCTCGCCACCTCGGCGGCGAAGCTCGGGCCGGAGAGGCAGGCGACGGCGGTGCCCGGCCATTCGGCCTCGACGACGGCGCTGAGCAGCTCGTCGGTCGTGCTCTCGAAGCCCTTGGCGCAGACCACCACCACACCCGGCCGGGCACCGGGAACCGAGCGGCAGAGGCCGCGGATGGCCTGCGCCGGCACGACCAGCAGCACGACCTCGCAGGCGAGCACGGTCGCGAGGTCGCCCTCGGCGCGAATGCCGGGCTCCAGCTCGAGGTCGGGAAAGGCGCGCGGCGAGCGACGGTCCTCGGTGATCGCCCGGACGATGGCCGGATCGCGGTCCCAGAGCAGGACCTCACGGCCGGCCCGGGCGGCTGCCTGAGCCAGGGCCGTCCCCCAGGTCCCGGCACCGACGATGGCGAGGGTCGGGGCGCTTGCAGCGGTCATGCGACGGAGAGCTTCGCGGGCATGCGGTCGAACCAGTCGGCGACGCGCCGGCGGGCTGCCTCGTCCAGGTGCAGGCCGAGCTTGCTGCGGCGCCAGAGCACGTCCTCGGGAGCCATCGCCCACTCGTGCGCCACGAGATAGTCGAGCTCGGCAGCGTAGAGATCGCCGCCCAGATGCTCACCGAGATCGTCCAGCCCCCGCCTCCCCTCGATGATGGCCGTCGCCCGCGAACCATAGGAGCGCGCCAGACGGGTCGCAAGCGCGGCCGGCAGCCACGGGTGGTCGCCCCGGAACCGGGCGAGGAAGGCCGTGAAATCGCCCTCCGGCAGATCGCCGCCGGGCAGCGGTGCTCCCGCCGTCCAGTCGCCCTTCGGGCAGTCGAGCAGCGGGCAGAGCCGCTGCAGCGCGTGCTCGGCGAGCTTCCGGTAGGTCGTGATCTTGCCGCCGAAGACGGAGAGCAGCGGCGCCCGGCCGGCGCCGCCCTCGACGTCGAAGACATAGTCGCGGGTCACCGCCGAGGCGCTGCCGCTGGCGTCGTCGTAGAGCGGCCGCACCCCGGCATAGGACCAGACCACGTCGGCCGGGCCGATCGTGCGGCGGAAGTAGCGGTTGACCACGGCGCAGAGATAGTCGGTCTCGGCAGGCGTGATCGCCGCCTCGGCCGGATTGCCCTCGTAGTCGACATCGGTGGTGCCGATCAGGCTGTACTCGTTCTCGTAGGGGATGACGAAGACGATGCGCTTGTCGGTGTTCTGCAGGATGTAGGGATGGGCACCGTCGTGCAGGCGTCTGGTGACGATGTGCGAGCCCTTGACCAGCCGGACCCGCTTCGTGCTGCGGTGGCCGAGGTTCTCGTCGAGGAAGCGCGCTACCCAGGGCCCGGCCGCGTTGACCAGGGCACGGGCCTGCACGGTCCGGGTGGCGCCCGTCCGGGTGCAGCGGAGATCGACCCGCCAGCCGGCGTCCTCGCGGACCGCACGCGTGCATTCGGTCCGGGTGCGCACCTCCGCCCCGCGCTCCACCGCGTCGATGGCGTTCAGCACGACCAACCGGCTGTCCATCACCCAGCAGTCGCTGTAGGTGAAGCCGCGCTTCACCCAGTCCTGCAGGGGGTCGCCGTAGGGCCCGGGGGCGGCGAGGTCGACCGCCTTCGAGGCCGGGAGGATCTCGCGGCCGCCCAGATGATCGTAGAGGAAGAGGCCGAGGCGAACGAGCCAGGCCGGCCGCTGCTCGGGGCTGTGCGGCAGGACGAAGGTCAAAGGCCAGATGATGTGCGGGGCCGCCCTGAGCAGCACCTCGCGCTCGATCAGGGCCTCGCGGACGAGGCGGAACTCGTAATGCTCGAGATAGCGCAGGCCGCCATGGATCAGCTTGGACGACCAGGAGGACGTATGGCTGGCGAGATCGTCGCGCTCGACCAAGAGCGCGCTCAGCCCGCGCCCGGCCGCATCGCGAACGATCCCGGCACCGTTGATTCCGCCGCCGACGACGACGAGATCGAACCTCTCACGCTTCGCCAAGAGACCTCCCGACCTGCGCGATAACGGGCTACCACGCCGTCGGAACGTTCACAAGTGAAAGCAAACCGCGCGCATTTCGCCTTTCGCATCGTTCATAAATGAACACTCAGGAGTCGAGGAAGCGCTGCACCGCGCCCAGGAAGGGTCGTGGCGCCTCGACGTGCAGCCAGTGGCCGACGGCGGGAATTGTGACCATCTCGACCCCCGGAAAGAGCCGCCGGAGCGCCGCTCTGCCGGCCTCGTCGACATAGGGGCTGTGCTCGCCACGAACGGCCAGGGCCGGCCCATCGAAGCGCCGGGTCGGGTCCTGGCCCGGCCAGCCGGTGAGCGTGTCGATGGCGCTTTGCAGCACGGCGAGGTTGAGTCGCCAGTGGGCCTTGCCGCCATCGTCGAAGTCGAGATTCTGCAGGAGGAACTGGCGGACGGCGCCGTTCGGGAGCGCTGCCGCCATGGCGGCGTCGGCAGCCGATCGACGGTCGACGGAGGCGAGGTCGAGGCCGCGCATCGCGTCGAGCTCGGCATCGAAATCGTGGCTGTAGGCCACCGGGGCGATGTCGGCGACGATCAGCCGATCGACCAGCGCCGGCCGGTCCAGGGCCAGCGTCATTGCCACCTTGCCGCCCATGCTGTGGCCGAGCAGGCTGACACGCTCGAGTCCGTTGCGCTCGGCCAGGGCGGCGACGTCGGCGGCCATGGCCGGGTAGTCCATGACGTCCGACCAGGGCGAATAGCCATGATTGCGCAGGTCGACGAGGAAGACGCGCCGCTCCCGCGCCAGCGCCTTGCCGTGCGCCTGCCAGTTGCGCTGCGAGCCGAAGAGCCCGTGCAGGACGAGCAGGGGCGGCGGGCCCTTCGGCCCCTCCAGCTCGCGCGCTGCCAGCCTCAGGGGCTGTCTCAAGCGACCAGCCGGTAGCGGGCGGGCTCGGCCTTGGCGAGGCGCGCCTCCTCGGCGGCGATGTAGTCGCGGGTGAGCGGCACGGCGTCCCGCTGCCTCGCGAGCTGGATCTGGAAGGCCATGCCGTCCATGCAGCGGAAGAAGGCCTCGGAGCCGGCGAGATAGAACTCCCACATCCGGCAGAAGCGCTCGTCGTAGAGATCGGCGGCCTCGTCCCAGCGGGCGCGGAAACGCTCGCGCCAGGCCTTCAGCGTGTCGGCATAGTGCAGGCGCGGGATCTCGACGTCGGTGACCCAGGCGGTCTTCTCGATGACCGGCAGGACCTCGGACAAGGCCGGGATGTAGCCGCCCGGGAAGATGTACTTGCGGATGAAGTCGGCCGTGGCCCAGGGGCCGGAGGCGCGGCCGATCGGATGGATCACGGCGACGCCGTCATCCGCGAGCCGGTCGCGGATCATCTCGAAGTACTGGCGATAGTGGTTGATCCCGACTGTGCTCGAACATACCGACCGAGACGATCCGGTCGAACCTGCCCTCGGTCGCCCGATAGTCCTGCAGGAGGAAGCGCACGCGGTCGTCGAGCCGCCTTCCTGGACCCGACGCATGGCGTACTCGTGCTGCTCGACCGAGAGCGTCAGCCCCGGTGACGTCGACCTCGTCGACCTGCGCCAGATAGATGCCGAGGCCGCCCCAGCCGGGCCCGATATCGAGGACCTTCTGGCCCGGCTCGAGCAGCAGCTTGGCGGCCAGATGACTTCCTGGCGACTGCGCCTCCTCCAGGCTGGCGCCCGGCTTCGGGAAGTAGGCGCAGGAGTACTGCCGGTCGGCGTCGAGGAACATCCGGTAGAGCGTGCTCGAGAGATCGTAGTGGTGGGCGACGTTGCGTCTCGAGCGCGGTGCCGGGTTGTACTGGTGGAAGCGACGGAGCGCGTAGCCGATGCTGGTGGCGACGCGGCCGACCATGCCGGTGCCGAGCCTCGCCTGGTTGACGGAGCCGATCTCGATCACGTCGTAGATCGAGCCCTCCTCGACGACGATGCGGCCATCCATGTAGCCTTCGCCGAGCGCCAGCTCAGGTGCCAACAGGGCCGCCTCGATCCGGCGGTCGGTCAGGCGGATGACCGCCCGGGGGCCGCCCTCGCCCTTGAACTCGTGCACCGTGCCCGAGGCATCGATCACCACGAGATGACCATAGTTGACCAGCCGACGGAGCATCCCGGCGATCAGCATGACGGCACCCGCTCGCTTGCTTCCCCCTACGATCCGGAAGCATGACTCCTTTTCACAGCGATTTCAACGGTTAGGGTGCAGAATTCAGGGGCGTAGCGCATAGGCCACGGTGGCGAGCGGCGGCAGGGTCAGATGGATGGAGTGGGGCCGGCCGTGCCTGGGGATCGCCTCGGCCGTGACCTCGGGACCGGTCCCGACGCCGCCGCCGCCATAGCGCTCGGCATCCGAGTTGAGGACCTCGGCCCACTGGCCGGGCGCCGGCACGCCGATCCGGTAGCCCTGGCGCACGACCGGCGTGAAGTTGCAGACCACGACGACGACGCTGCCGGGCTCGGTCCCCTTGCGCAGGTAGCTGAGCACGCTCTGCTCGGTGTCCGCCGCATCGATCCACTCGAAGCCATGGGGCTCGCAGTCCAGCTCGAAGAGGGCCGGCGTCGAGCGATAGAGCTGGTTGAGGTCGCGGACGAAGAGCTGCGCACCCTTGTGCAGCGGGTCGTCGAGCAGGTGCCAGTCGAGGCTGCCCTCGTAGTTCCACTCGCGCTCCTGGCCGAACTCCGCGCCCATGAAGACGAGCTTCTTGCCAGGATGGGTCCACATGAAGCCGAGATAGGCGCGCAGGTTGGCGAAGCGCTGCCAGCGGTCGCCCGGCATCCGGCCGAGCAGCGAGCCCTTGCCGTGCACCACCTCGTCGTGGCTGATCGGCAGGACGAAGTTCTCGGAGAAGGCGTAGAGCAGGCCGAAGGTCAGGTTGTGCTGGTGGTAGCGACGATGGATCGGCTCCTCCTTCATGTAGTGGAGGGTGTCGTGCATCCAGCCCATGTTCCACTTGTAGCCGAAGCCGAGCCCGCCGAGATAGACCGGCCGCGAGACGGCGGGCCAGGCGGTGGATTCCTCGGCGATCGAGGTGGCGCCCGGGTGCTCGCCGTAGACCAGCTCGTTCAGCCGCTTGAGGAAGGCGATGGCCTCGAGGTTCTCGTTGCCGCCGTGGATGTTGGGCTCCCACTCGCCGGCCTTGCGCGAGTAGTCGAGGTAGAGCATCGAGGCCACGGCATCGACGCGGATCCCGTCGATGTGGAACTTCTCCAGCCAGAAGAGCGCGTTGGCGTGGAGGAAGTTGGCGACCTCGCTGCGGCCGTAATTGTAGATCGCCGTGTTCCAGTCCTGATGGAAGCCTTTCCTCGGGTCCTGGTGCTCGTAGAGGGCGGTGCCGTCGAAATTGGCGAGGCCGTGCGCGTCGGTCGGGAAGTGGCCGGGCACCCAGTCGACCAGCACGCCGATGCCGGCGGCGTGGCAGGCATCGACGAAGCCGGCGAACTCCTCGGGCGTGCCGTGGCGGATGGTGGGCGCGAAGAGCCCGACCGGCTGGTAGCCCCAGGAGCCGTCGAACGGGTATTCCGAGATCGGCATGAGCTCGACATGGGTGAAGCCCATCTCCCGCACATAGGCGACGAGGCGCTCGGCGAGCTCGGTATAGGAGAGGTAGCGGTTGCCCTCTTCCGGCACGCGCATCCAGGAGCCGAGGTGCACCTCGTAGATGCTGATCGGCGCCTCGCGGCTCTGGGCCCGGGCCCGCCGCTCGAGCCAGTCCCCGTCATGCCACTCGTGCCGCACGAGGCCGTGCACCACGGAAGCATTGGCCGGCGGGTGCTCGGCACGAAAGCCGACGGGATCGGCCTTCAAGGGCAGCATCTCGCCCTGCGGGCCGACCAGCTCGTACTTGTAGAGCTCGCCCTTCTGCAGATGCGGGATGAAGAGCTCGAAGCAGCCGCACTCGATCCGCTTGCGCATCGGGTGGCGGCGGCCGTCCCAGTTGTTGAAGGGCCCGACCACCGAGGCGCGGCGCGCATTGGGCGCCCAGACGGCGAACCGGGTGCCCGGCACGCCGTCCATCTCGGCCGGGTGGGCGCCGAGCTGCTCGAAGAGCCTGAGATGGCGGCCTTCGGCGAGCAGATAGACGTCCATCTCGCCGAGCACGGTGCCGAACCGATAGGGGTCCTCGATCTCGCGGGCGGCACGCCGCCGCCCAATCGATCAAGAACCGATAGGCGAAACGTGTCTTCTTGCGCGGCACCCTGGCGGCGAAGAAGCCGGACTCGTCGAGCCGTTCGAGCGTGGTGAGCACCTTGCCGCTCCCCGCATCGACGAGTGCCACCGAGGCCGCGCCCGGCTGGAACGTCCGGATCACCTGCCACCCGCCACCTCGTGCAGGCCGAAGATCCCGAACGGGTTCTCGGGTGCCGCGCAGCACCGCCTCGAGCTCGGCGGGCTCGACCAGCGGGTCCTGTGCGGTCGTTCAGGGTCTCAGCCATCGGATCAACCCTTCGCTGCTCCTCGAGGAGGCCCAGCACGCCGCGCACCGGGATGCGACCAGCCGGACGATTGGCCGCCGTGGCGATCTCGTAGGCGGCCTTCTCGATCAGGAAGAGCTCGAGCACGGCATCGAACGCCGCCCGGTCCGCCGGCACGCTGCCGCAGCCGGCGGCATGCTCGCGGTAGTCTCGAGGAACCGCCGCTGCCGCCTCACGCCAGCCGCGGCCAGCGGCCTGACTTCCTCGAGACGCTGCGGGATCGCGCGCGGCAAAGTGGTCGAGGGCGGCGAAGGCGGCGTAGTCGAGCGAGCGCAGCATGCCGGCCACGTCCTTGAGCGGCGAGGTCTTGGCCCGCTCTTCGAAGGTCGCGTTGCGGCTCGCCCTCGAAGTCGAGGATGAAGATGTCGCCCTTGGCGATCAGCACCTGGCCCAGGTGATAGTCGCCGTGCAGCCGGGTCCTGGTCGCGTCGACCTCGACGGCACCCAGCTCGGCGATCCGCCGGCGGAGCTTCGGCGCCCCCTCGGCGAAGGCGCTCGCCGCCTCCGCCTTGTCGCCTCCAGCTCGCCGTCGCGCGCGCGACGATGGCGATGGCACGGTCGAGCTCGGCCTCGATGCTCGCCACCCAGCGGCGCCGGTCGGCGGCCCCGATCGGCTCGGGCCGAAAGCCGGATCGTCGGTCGGGGCGAAGGCGATGCAGCCGGCGGTGCGCTGGCCGATGGTGGCAGCGAGCTGCAGGTAGACGCCGAAGGGCTCACCGTCCAAGGCTCGCCCGACCTCCTGCTCCAGCACCATGGTCTCGAGCTCGCGGGCGAGATGGTCGAGCGTCCAGGCCCAGCCGTCGCCTTGGTTGAGCACGAAGCCGAAGGCCGCGGCCAGCGTGGTGGCGCTCCTCGTCGCCCTCGAAGTCGAGACTGCCGAGCAAAGGCGGCGGTTGGCGAAGCCCGCGACATCGGTGAGGAAGCGGCCGATCTCGACCTCGGGTGCGGCTCGGCCAAGGGCCGCCGGTAGAGCTTGATGATGGCGGAGCGGTCGAGCATCAGCGACGTGTTGCTCTGCTCGACCGAGAGCCGCGTGACCTCCGGCCGGTCGGCCAGCTCGACGGCATCGAAGGCCGGGCTCCGGCTGAAGCGCAGCACGCCCGAGGCGGTGTCGACCGAGCCGGGCGTGGCGAATGCCGTCGAGCAGGTCCAGCGCCAGGTCGTCGCCCGCGGTGGCGTCGTAGAGCACGCCCACCTTCGGGCCGCGGCGGATCTTGGCGAGGGTGAACGGGCGCAGCGGCGATGCGGCCGAGAGGTTCTCCGCCCCAGGCGAGCGCCAGCGGCAGGCACAGGGTCTGTCGGCCGCCGCCCGCGAGATGCACGGCGATCCTCGGCGAGGAGCGGCCCGCCGGCGCGCCCGGCAGCGCGAAATGGCGGCCGAACTCGAGGCGCGGGATGCCCGCATCCTTGGCCGCGAACCAGCGCTGGTTGCCGAGGAAGGAGGCGAGCACGCCATCCTCCAGCTCCTTCCTGTTGCGCGGCTCGGCCAGCGACTCCAGCCATGGGTCATGACCAGGGTGATGAACTCGGGCAGCGGCTCGGGCAGGTCGACATGCCAGTCGGGCAGGCTCACCTCGTCGGCCAGCGCGAACCAGTAGAAGCCGTGCCCGGGAAGGGTGAGCATGTAGGGCAGATCGCCGATCGGCGGGAAGGTGGTCCGGCCCATGAGCTGACGGGCGTGCGCCCTGTGCGCCTGGAGCTGTAGCTCGACCGGCTGGGAGTTGCGCGAGAGATTGACCACGCACAGGATCGTCTCGCCCGCGAAGCTGCGGATGTAGGCCAGGATCTTGCGGTTGCCCGGATAGATAAGTCCAGCGTGCCGCGACTGAACGCCTTGTGCTGCCGGCGGACGGTGATCAGGCGGCGCATCCATTGCAGCAGCGACGAGGCGCTGCGGCTCTGCGCCTCGACATTGACCGCGTCGAAGCCGAAGAGCGGGTCCATGACCGGCGGCAGATAGAGGGCCTGCGGGTTGGCCCGGGAGAACCCGCCATTGCGGTCGGGCGACCACTGCATCGGCGTGCGCACACCGTCGCGGTCGCCGAGATAGATGTTGTCGCCCATGCCGATCTCGTCGCCGTAATAGAGCACCGGCGTGCCCGGCATCGAGAGCAGGAGGCTGTTCATCAGCTCGATCTTGCGCCGGTCGTTGTCCATGAGCGGCGCCAGGCGGCGGCGGATGCCGAGATTGATGCGCGCCCGCCGGTCGGCGGCGTAGGTGTTCCACAAATAGTCGCGCTCGTTCTCGGTCACCATCTCGAGCGTCAGCTCGTCGTGGTTGCGCAGGAAGATCGCCCACTGGCAGTTGGCGGGGATCTCCGGCGTCTGCCGCATGATGTCGGTGATCGGCGCGCGGTCCTCCTGCGCCACCGCCATGTACATGCGCGGCATGAGCGGGAAGTGGAACGCCATGTGGCATTCGTCGCCGTCGCCGAAATAGGGGAAGGTGTCCTCCGGCCACTGGTTGGCCTCGGCGAGCAGCATGCGGTCGGGGAAATGCTCTTCCATTTCGGCGCGGATGCGCTTGAGGATGACGTGCGTCTCCGGCAGGTTCTCGCAGTTGGTGCCCTCGCGCTCGATCAGATAGGGGATGGCGTCGAGGCGGAGCCCGTCGATCCCCATCTTCAGCCAGTAGTGCAAAAGGCTCCTGATCTCCTCCATGACCGGCGGGTGATCGAAGTTGAGATCGGGCTGGTGGCTGTAGAAGCGGTGCCAGAAATAGGCCTTGGCCACCGGGTCCCAGGTCCAGTTCGACTTCTCGGTGTCGAGAAAGATGATCCGGGTGTCGGCGTACTTGTCGTCGGTGTCGGACCAGACATAGTAATCGCGGTAGCGCGAGCCGGGCTTCGCCTGCCGGGCCCGCTGGAACCAGGGGTGCTGGTCGGAGGTGTGGTTGATGACGAGCTCGGTGATGACCCGCAGGTCGCGCCGGTGCGCCTCGTCGATGAACCGCTTTACGTCGCGCATCGTGCCGTAGGACGGGTTGATGCTGCGATAGTCCTGGATGTCGTAGCCGTCGTCGCGCAAGGGCGACGGGTAGAACGGCATCAGCCAGATGGCCGAGACGCCGAGATCCTTGATGTAGTCGAGCTTCTGGGTGAGGCCGGCGAAGTCGCCGACGCCATCGCCGTTCGCGTCGTGGAACGACTTGACGTGCGTCTGGTAGATGATCGCGTCCTTGTACCAGAGCGGATCGGAGCGATCGACGACGGGCTTCTTGCTTCGCGTTGCCATGGTGCCTGTTCTCAATGGTCGCGACCCGGCGGGATCAGCCGCCAGATGGCGTAGGGGCGGACGGCGGGATCGAGCTCGACATGCTGCATCTTGCCGGTCCAGGTGAAGCGCTCGCCGCCGACGAGGTCCTCGACGCCGATGCTCGCCCAGTCGGCGAGCCCGTACTCCCAGAGCGGCACCTCGAAGGCGGCCGACTGGCTCTTGTGCGGGTCGAGATTGACGATGACCAGGACGAAATCCGCGAAGTCGGCCGTGTGCTTGCCGTAGTAGAGGATCTGGTCATTGCCGGCGTTGTAGAAGCTGAGGCCCGTGAACTGCTGCAGGGCCGGGTTCCGGCGGCGGATGGTGTTCAGCCGCCGGATGTCGTCGCGGATGTGGCCCGGGCGGTCCCAGTCCCAGTGACGGAGCTGGTACTTCTCGCTGTCGAGATAGTCCTCCTTGCCCGGCACCGGCCGGGCCTCGCAGAGCTCGAAGCCGCAGTAGAGGCCGAAGACCGAGCCCAGCGTCGCCGCCAGGACATGACGCACGCGAAAGCCGGCGCGCCCCCCGGTCTGCAGGTAGACCGGGTTGATGTCCGGCGTGTTGGCGAAGAAGTTGGGCCGCATGTAGTCCCTGGCCGGGCCCTGGGTCAGCTCGGTCAGGTATTCGGTGAGCTCGGCCTTGGTGTTGCGCCAGGTGAAGTAGCTGTAGGACTGCTGGTAGCCGAGCTTGGCGAGGCGATGCATGACCTTCGGCCGGGTGAAGGCCTCGGCGAGGAAGATCACGTCGGGGTGCGCGTCGTTGACGTCGCGGATCAGCCATTCCCAAAAAGGGAACGGCTTGGTGTGCGGGTTGTCGACGCGGAAGATCTTGACGCCCCGCTCGACCCAGAAGAGCACGGTGTCGCGCAGCTCGAGCCAGATCGCCGGCAGGGCGTCGCGATAGAAGTGGACGTTGACGATGTCCTCGTACTTCTTCGGCGGGTTCTCCGCGAACTTGATCGTCCCGTCCGGCCGCCAGTCGAACCATTCCGGATGCTCTCTGATCCAGGGATGGTCCGGCGAGCACTGGATGGCGAAGTCGAGCGCCAGCTCGAGGCCGTGGGCGTGCGCCGCCTCGACCAGCGCCGCGAAGTCGTCGAACGAGCCGAGCTCCTTGTGCAGCGCCTTGTGGCCGCCGTCCGCGGCGCCGATGGCGTAGGGCGAGCCCGGATCGTCCGGGGCCGGCGTCAGGCTGTTGTTGCGGCCCTTCATGTTGGTCCGGCCGATGGGGTGGATCGGCGTGAAGTAGAGCACGTCGAAGCCCATGTCCCTGACATAGGGCAGCTTCTCGATGACGTCCCGGAAGGTCCCGTGGCGGCTCTCGTCGTCGGCCATCGAGCGCGGCATCAGCTCGTACCAGGCGCCGAACTCGGCGGCGCGGCGACCGACCACGACCTCGAGCTCGCGGCCGTAGGACGAGAGATTGGTGCGCGGGCCGTGCCGCGCCATCACCGCTGCGAAATCCTCGTCGAGCATGATGTGCAGAAGCTCGCCCGGCCGCTCGCCGGCCGCGGCGATGGCGGCGAGGCAGGCCTGCATGGCGGCCCTGGCCTCGCCCTTGGCCTCGCGCGCGGCGGCCTCGATCAGCCGGCGGCCCTCCTCCAGCTCGAGCGAGAGGTCGAGCCCGGCATCGTGCTTCTTCGCCACCTCGCTCCGCCAGGCGGCGAAGAGATCGCGCCAGCCGTTGATGGTGTAGACCCAGCGGCCGATCCGGGTGAGCGGGAAGGTGGCCGCCCAGCGGTCGTTGACCAGGAAGGTCATCGGCACTTCGCTGAAATGCGCGTCGTCCTGATGGCGGATCATGAGCGCCGCCGCGATCTTGTCGTGACCGTCGCAGAAGACGTCGGCCTCCACTTCCAGAAGGTCGCCGACGATCCGCTTGACCGGGAAGCGGCCGCCATCCAGCTCGGGTGCACGCCCTCGATGGCGACACGGTCGGCGGCGAGCTTCTTCAGCCGCCGTGCGGAGAGGCTGGGATCGGGCGGCAGGGCGGTCGCGGGTGCGGCCCGGGCGAGGAAGAGCCGCGCCTCTCCGGCTCGACCGCCACCTTCGCGCCGGCACCAGCCGGCCGTCACCACCATGCTCGGCGAACTCGCCGAAGCGGCCGTCACCGGCGCGGATGGCGAGCCCGCCATCCAGGCCGGCGGCGCCATGGCTATCCGGGTTGGCGACCAGAAGGGCGGCGAAAGCGCTCGCCCGGGCGTGCCGCCGGCGAGCCGGAGCAGGCCCACAGCCTCGCGGACGGGCCGGAGACCGGCAGCAGGGGCCCGGAGAGCGGCCTCGGCGAGGTCGGCATTGAGGCTGCGGATCTCGTCCGACAGATCGAAGGCCGCGTGGCGGCGCCAGTGCTCGAGCTCGCCCGGCCGGGCGCCTTCCGGCTCCAGCGGCGCCTCGGCACCATGCTCGAAGCCCGCCGGCACGATCAGCCCCGACGCGGCCACGGCCGCGAGGCGGAGCCGCTGGCGGGCCAGGGCGAGGCGGCGGGGCCGGCACGGTCGGCGCCAGACGGGCACCGCCCGGCAGCTCGGGAAAGCCGAGCGACGGTGCGACCGGTGCCAGCGCCCGCTCCTGGTCGAGGAACCAGGGCTCGCGCATGTCCCACCAGGCGACGCTGCCCAGGCGATAGTCGAAACCGGCGCCGGCGAGCCCGAGGACGGCAGGCGGGTGCGCACCGAGCGGGTCGGCGATGATGCGCAGATCGGCCCGGATGGCGCGCAGCTCGCCGATCAGGCCGGCGAGGAACGCCGGCGGCAACAGGGCCGCACCGCGCACCACGCAGCCCGCCGCACCGGCCTCGATCAGCGGTCCCAGCAGCGCCAGCACGGCATCGGCCAGGGCACGGTGGTCGGCATGGTCGGCGAGCCGCATCAGGCTCGTGTCCGGCCGGCGCGGATCGAGCGCCGCATAGTCCTCCGGGGTCACCGGCCGGAAAAGCCTGGGCGCCCGGCGCACGAGGTCGGCTCGGGCCGGCAGGCGGGCGATGGCGAGATCGAGGATCGGTGCCAGGCCGGCGGCGGCGATGGCGCGCGGCAGCTCGGGTGCCACCTGCGCCGAGCCGAGCAGCCAGAGCCCGTCGAAGCCGAGGTCGGCGATGCGGGCGAGCGACCCGTCCAGGCCCTCGCCGGCGAGGTGGCCGGGGGCCGCAGCATAGAGCCGTGGCCAGATGCTGGCTGGTGACATGGTGTTCACGGCTGCCTCTCCTTTAGGGTTCGGCTGAGCCACAGCATAGCAACCAATAGGCGCTTGTGAACCGGCCCCCGCAGAACCGGCAGCAGGCCAGCTCAGGACGGCCGCGTGACCTCGACGATCAGGTCGTGGACGAAGCGCATCTTCGTCTCCGAGGGCTCCGCCAGCACGAACGGGTAGAGATCCGGCTGGCCCATGCTGCGGTTGAGGCTGTTGATGGCCACGGTCAAAGGCGGCCACTCGTCCATCAGGCGGTCGAAATCGTCGGTCCGGTAGGGGCTGAAATCGATCTCGACAACCAGCTCCGGGTCGTCGGTCGCCCGCGGCCGGCTGGTCACCCCGTGGGCGTGCGCCGTCTCGAGCGTGTCGACCATGTGGAAGTAATGCGCCCAGGTTTCGGCCCAGTCCTCCCATGGATGGGCCGAGGCATAGGCGCTGACGAACCGGTTCCGCCAGTCGGCCGGCGGCCCGTTGCTGTGATGTCGCTCGAGCGCCGCGCCGTAATCGTCCCGCTCGTCGCCGAAGAGGGCGCGAAACGCGTCGAGCCGGCCGCCGTCCCGGATCAGTCTTTCCCAATAGTAATGGCCGACCTCGTGGCGGAAATGGCCGAGCAGCGTGCGGTAGGGCTCGTCCATGCTGGTCCGCGCCTGCTCGCGTGTGGCCGGGTCGGCCTCGGTCAGGTTGAGGGTGATCAGGCCCTCGGCATGCCCGGTCATCACCCGCTCGTCGTCGCGAAAGCTGCAGGCGTCCTCGGAGAGGAAATCGAAGGCGAGCCCGGTCTCGGGCTCCTCCCGCTTGCTGGCGAGCGGCAGGCCGAAGCGCAGGAGGCTGTAGATCAGCCGGTGCTTGGCCGCCTCCACATGCCGCCAGAGCTCGACATTGCGTGGGTTGCCGAGATCCGGCACCGTCCGGTTGTGGTCGCAGGCCCGGCAGTATTCGAGGTCCGAGTCCGCCGGCACCAGCCAGTTGCAGGCGCCGTGGGCGGCATTGGCGCACCAGCGATAGGCCCTGTCGCGCATGTCCAGCGGTCGCAGGAGATCGCCATCCGCGTCGAGCGTGGCGAGCGTCGTCCGCTCGGCGACGAAGCCGAGCGAACGCCCGCAACGCTGGCAGAGCGCATTCTCCAAGAACAGGAGCTGACCACAAACAGCGCAAGGAAACAGCTTCAAGCGAGACTCCTGTTGCTATTGGCCATGCTCAGCCGAACCGGCGCATGGCGTCGCGCATCGCCTGCGACATGTCGGCCCAGGCCTTCTCCATGCCCGACTTCATGTCGGTCCAGGCCTCGCCCGACGCCTTCTCCAGCTTCTCGTATTGCCGGCGGGCAGCCTTCTGCTGCTCGACGAGCTTCGCGATCTGCCGGTCGTACTCGATCCGCGCGTCCGCCGAGACCTGGTCGGCCTGGGCGCGGAGCTTGTCCATGTCGGCCTGCCATTCGCGCATCTTGGCCTCGGCCTTCTGCTCGTAAGCGTCCTTCTCGGTCATCGGTTCCCTCCCCTGTCGGTTGGCCCTCCTCCATAGCCCAGGGAGGGCCGCCTGCCAAAGCCCCTGCGCCGACTCAGCCCTTGCCGGCGAGTCGCGTATCCGCGGACAGGGTCTGCTCGGCCTCGGCCATGGATTGGGTGGTGAA
Organism: Geminicoccaceae bacterium; assembly: GCA_041397945.1. Lineage (GTDB taxonomy): Bacteria > Pseudomonadota > Alphaproteobacteria > Geminicoccales > Geminicoccaceae > SLRI01. Next base: position 53,404 of record JAWKVR010000011.1, on the reverse strand, counting down.
GCCTTCGAGGCGACCGAGCTCGACCGCATCGCGCTGGATCTCCACCGGGCTCGTGATGTAGGCGGTGATCAGCTCGGCCAGGGACCGCAGCGCGTGCATGTGGATGCGCTCGTAGCCATGGCTCGCATCGACGCCGAAGGTGATGAGCGCCGTGCGCACGTCCGCACCCGCCTCGATCGCCGAGGCGCTGTCGGAGCGATAGTAGCGGAACACGTCCTTCTGGTGGCGAATGTCGTGCTCGCGGCAGAGGCGCACCAGCTTCTTGGTCAGGTGGTAGTCGAAGGGCCCGGTCTGGTCGGCCATCGAGATGGTGACGCCGAACTCGTCGCTGTTCTGGCCGGGTGCGGTGGTGCCGTTGTCGACGGTGACCATCGAGGCGATGTCCGGGGCGAGCAGCGACGAGGCGCCGACACCGACCTCCTCGGCGATGGAGAAGAGCCACCAGATGTCGACCGGCGGCTCGGCCCTGGCCTCGCGCAGCGCCTTGAGGGCGGCCAGCATGACGGCGACGCCGGCCTTGTTGTCGAGATGGCGCGAGACCACGAAGCCGTTGTCGAGGAACTCGGTGCCGGGGTCGATGGCGACGATGTCGCCGACATCGATGCCGAGCCTGACGAGGTCACGCCTTTGGCGCGCGAAGGCGTCGACGCGGATCTCGATATGGTCCCAGCCGACCGGCTGGGTGTCGATCTCATCGTTGAAGGTGTGGCCCGAGGCCTTGAGCGGCAGGATGGTGCCACGATAGGCGCCGCTCTCGCTGAAGATCGTGCAGCGGGCGCCCTCGGCGAAGCGCGCCGACCAATGGCCGATCGAGCAGATCGCCAGCCGGCCGTTCTCCTTGAGGTTGCGGACCTGGGCGCCCAGCGTGTCGAGATGCGAGATGATCGCCCGGGCCGGGCGGCGGCTCTGGCCGGGCAGCTTGCTGCGGATCGCACCCCGGCGGGTGACCTCGAGCGGCAGGCCGAGGCTGGTGAGCTCCGCCGAGACGGCATGGACCACGGTGTCGGTGTAGCCGGTCGGGCTCGGAATCTGCAGCAGCCGCTCGAGCACCTCCTGGCAGTAGCCGATGTCGATGGCGAGCCGGCTCATGCCGCAGCCCCGCTCTGGCGCCGTGCCGCGAGCGGCATCGACAGGGGGAAGAGCAGGTCGACGAAGCGCTCGGCGGTCGGCTGCGGTTCGTGATTGGCGAGGCCCGGGCGCTCGTTAGCCTCGATGAAGACGTAGTCGGCGCGGCGCGGCGACGGCACCATGAGATCGATGCCGACGACCGGGATGCCGATGGTCCGGGCCGCCGTCACCGCCGCGTCGATCAGCGTCGGATGGACGCTGTCGGTGACGTCGTGGATCGTCCCGCCGGTGTGCAGGTTGGCGGTGCGCCGCACCTGGATCTCGCGCCCCTCGGCCGGCACCTCGTCGAGCCCGATGCCGGCGGCGGCGAGCGCCCTGTCGGTCTCGGCATCGAGCGGGATCCGGCTCTCGCCGCCGGTCGCGGCCGCCCGGCGGCGGCTCTGCCGCTGGATCAGGTCGCGCACCGTCGACTGGCCGTCGCCCATGATGTGCGCCGGGCGGCGGACGGCGGCCGCCACCACCCGGTAGTCGATCACCACGAGGCGCAGGTCCTCGCCCTCGGCGCAGGCCTCGACCAGCACGCGATCGCAGAGCTGCCGCGCCTCGGCGACCGCCGCCTCGACCGACTCCATGGTGTCGAGCCCGACCGACACGCCCCGACCCTGCTCGCCCCGCGCCGGCTTGACCACGAGACGGCCGTGCGCCTCGAGGAAGGCGGCGAGCTCGTCGTGATCGCCGGCATCGATCTGCGCCGGCACCCGGATGCCGGAACGCGCCAGGACCCGCCGGGTCACGGCCTTGTCGTCGCACAGGCTCATCGCCACGGCCGAGGTCAGCTCGGAGAGGCTCTCGCGGCAGGCGATGCTGCGGCCGCCGGAGACGAGCCGGAAGAAGCCGCCCTCGGCGTCGACGATCTCGACGCCGATGCCGCGCCGCCGCGCCTCGTCGACGATCAGCTTGGCATAGGGGTTGAGGCCCTCGTCCGGCGAGGGGCCGAGGAACAGCTTCTCGTTGATCGGGTTCTTGCGCTTGAGGGTGAAGACCGGGACGCGCGCGAAGCCGAGCTTCTCGTAGAGGGCGATCGCCTTGTCGTTGTCGTGCAGCACCGAGAGGTCGAGCTGGGCGGCCCCGGCCTCCTTGAAGTTATGGGCGAGATGGCGGACCAGGGCCTCGCCGATCCCGGGCCGGGTCGCCTGCGGGTCGACGGCGAGGCACCAGAGCGAGCTGCCCCGCTCGGGGTCGCCGAAGGCGCGCACGTGGTCGCAGCCCATCACGGTGCCGATGACGCGCCCGGTCTTGTCGTCCTCGGCGACGAGGCAGGTGACCACCCGGCTGTCGCGCCGCCGCCAGAAATATTCCGGCGCCACCGGCACCATCTTCTGCGCGAGGTAGATGCGGTTGACCGCGTCGGCGTCGCGCAGCGAATTGAGCCGGCGGATCGTGAAGCCGCGGGTCCGCCGCCGGTCCGGGCGAAAGCCCGCGAGCTCGAGGCGGAAGGTGTGCGACGGATCGAGGAAGAGCTCCTGCGGCGCCTGGGCGAGGATGACGTGCGGGTCGCTGACATAGGCGGCGATGTCGCGCCGGCCCGGCCCCTCGGCGCGGATCGCCTCGACCAGCCGCTCGGCATCGGCGAAGGTCTGGCCGAAGAGCAGCCGGCCCCAGCCCATGTCGACGACGGCGTTGCTCGCGTTCGTGGTAGGCTCGCTCGCCATGTTCAGATCCCGTGCTGCTGCAGCCACATCTCGAGCAGGGCCACCTGCCAGAGCTCGGAGCCGCGAAGCGGCGTGATGTGCGCCTTGGGGTCGGCGAAGAGCTGGTCCAGATAGGGCTTGCGGAAGAGCCCGCGCTGCCGTGCCGCCGCCGACCCCAGGGCATCCCGGACCATCGCGGGTAGGGCCCGTCCAGGTATTTCAGCGCCGGCACCGGGAAGTAGCCCTTCGGCCGGTCGATCACCGCCGCCGGGATCACCTGCCGCGCCGCCTCCTTCAGCACACCCTTGCCGCCATGCGCCAGCTTGTGCTCGGCGGGGATGCGCGCCGCCAGCTCGACCAGCTCGTGATCGAGGAACGGCACCCGCGCTTCCAGCCCGTGGCCCATGGTCATGTTGTCGACCCGCTTCACCGGATCGTCGACCAGCATGACCGTGGTGTCCAGTCTAAGGGCCTTGTCGACCGGGTCGTCGGCGCCGGAGAGCGCCATGGCGTCGCGGACGAAGTCCAGGGCCGCGTCCCCGGGCGTCAGGTAGTCGGGGTTCAGATGCGCCGCGAGCTTCGCCCGGTCGCGGTCGAAAAAGACCTTCGCGTAGTCGCCGACCACGTCGTTGGACGCGGCCAGCGGCGGGTACCAGTGATAGCCGGCGAAGACCTCGTCCGCCCCCTGCCCGCTCTGCACCACCTTGATGTGCTTCGCCACCTCGCGCGAGAGCAGGAAGAAGCCGACATTGTCGTAGGAGACCATGGGCTCCGACATGGCGGCGATGGTCGCCGGCAGGGCGTCGATCAGCTCGGCCGAGGGGATGAAGAGCTTGTGGTGGCGGGTGCCGTATTCCTTGGCGATCAGGTCGGAATAGACGAACTCGTCGCCCTTCTCGCCATGCGCCTCCTCGAAGCCGATCGAGAAGGTGTTGAGCCCGGCCTGCCCCATCTCGGCGAGGAGGCCGACGATGACGCTGGAATCGACGCCGCCCGAGAGCAGCACGCCGACCGGCACGTCGGCCACCATGCGCCGCTGCACGGCCGTCCGGAGCGAGTCGAGGACGAGGTCGCGCCATTCGTCGAAGGGCCGCTCGATGTCCTCGGGCGACCGGGCGAAATCGAGCCGCCAGTAGACATGATCCGTCGATCGCCCGTCCGGCTCGATGGTCCGCAGCGTCGCGGGCGGCAGCTTGCGCACCCCCTGCAGGATGGTGTGCGGTGGTGGCACCACGGCATGGAAGCTCATGTAGTGGGCGAGGCCGACCCGGTCGATCGACGTGTCGACCTCGCCGGCGGCGAGCAGCGCCGGCAGGGAGGAGGCGAAGCGCAGCCGGCTCCCGCCCTCGGCCAGATAGAGCGGCTTGATGCCGAAGCGGTCGCGGGCGAGGATCACCCGGCCCGAATCCCGCTCCTGGATGGCGAAGGCGAACATGCCCTTGAAGCGCTCGACCGAGGCGCTGCCCCAGGCATGCCAGGCCTTCAGGATCACCTCGGTGTCGCCGGTCGAGAAGAAGCGGTAGCCCTTGCCCTCCAGCTCGGCGCGCAGCTCCGGGTAGTTGTAGATGCAGCCGTTGAAGGCGATCGACAGGCCGAGCTCGCCGTCGGTCATCGGCTGGGCGGCCTTCTCGGAGAGGTCGATGATCTTGAGGCGCCGGTGGCCGAAGGCGGTGCCGTTGCGCAGGATCATGCCGCCGCCGTCCGGGCCGCGCGGCACCATGACCTCCATCATCCGCTGCAGGGCAGCGGCCGAGGCTTCGCCGCCATCGAAGCGGAGCTCTCCGCAGATGCCACACATGAAACGCCGCTCCGTGATTGGTCGACAAGGCTTCGGGCCGCCGGCCCGGCATAAAGGCCGAACCATAGGGGCTCATGGACAACTTGGCAAAAGCCCCAGGGTTGCGACCCCGGCCGACGCATCCGAGCCGTCGATGCGCCAAGCGCCAGCCGCCTGACCCGCCGCGACGGCGCGGGAACCGCCCGCGACTTGCGCTATTAGGAAAGATTGCACAGAAACACGCCCGCTACACCACCGCCTCACATCACCCAAATATCCGCTCAGGGAGGATTTGCTCGTGACGACTTATGGCGTCGACTTTGCCCACTGGTCGCAAATTGCCTACGATAATACGCCTTCGATCATCAACATCAAACCCGTCGATCGTATTCGATTGTTCGAGATCGAGGCGCAGCCGGCGAGCAATCTGGGTTATGGCGTCATCAATCGTGGCGACATCAACTTCAATGTCTATCCGCTGGGGGTCTATCTCCATCCACCGGTGTCGGGCGACGACCATCTCGACGGCACGGCCTACGCGGACAAGTATTCGGCCAGTGGTGGCGCCGACGCGATCTGGAGCTTCGGCGGCGACGACACGGTCTTCGCCGGGCCGGGCAACGATGTCGTTGCCGGTGGCGCCGGTGACGACAGCATCGCCGGGGGCAGCGGCGACGACGTCATCGACAGCGACTACGATTTCACGCTGTCGGCCGAAGGCTTTCCCATAGGGTTTCAGGATTCCGGCGGCTGGGGCGACGATACGGTCTATGGCGACGGCTTCGACTGGCCGGTGACCGGCGACGGGGTCCGTTACTGGGATATCGCCGATGGCTACGGGGGCGCCGAGCCCGGCAACGATATCATCGTGACGCATCGCGGCTCGGACACGATCCATGCCGGGGCCGGCGACGACATGATCGACCCGGGGCCGCGTGGCTACCAGGACACCGACATCGTCGAGACCGGCACCGGCGCCGACGCGGTCTTCTTCAGCCTGGCGACCGGCTCGGGCGACCCGCTGCAGGCCTTCTGGACCCAGTATCGCACCGACTACATCCAGAATGCCGCGAGCAAGGTCGGCGAGAACTTCCTCATCGACAACATGGGCGAGTTCGAATCCGCCATGGCCAAGGCCCTCAGCAGCGGCCTGCTGCTCGCCAAGGACGTGCTGGCGAGCACGGCGTTCGGCGATCTGCTGACCGGCCTGGTCAAGCTCTTCACCGAGGTGCTGGAAGCCGGGCTGGAGCCGAAGCCGGGCAACGAGGACATTCTCGTCATCACCGATTTCGACCCCAGCGCGGACGTGTTCTTCATCCCGGTCAGCGAGACCACGCTCGAGTTCACGCCCGGCTTTCTGGACAGCACGGTCGACAAGGACCTCAGCGGCTGGGGCCTCACCCTGTCGGATCACTCCGGCAAGGTCTATGCCGAGGTGTTTCTCGACACCGCCTATCTCGCCGAGTTCGGCATCACCAGCTCCGAGAGCGTCGGTGCGGCGGACCTTCTGAGCAATGTCGCCGCGACCCGTTTCGTGCTGGACGAGAACGGCATCCAGAACAGCGCGACGGTCAACCTGCTGAACAGCGAGGCCGTCACCTTCGCCGCGGCGAGCGGCACGACGACGACCGCCTTCGGCGCCTTCGCGCCGTCGGTCGTGGTCGGGCCCTTCGGCGAGTCGATCACGATGGTCGGCGGCACCGGGATGGTCGACGCGCTCACGGTCAACAAGGCCTTCGACATCACCGACCCGGCCAGCCAGCTGAACACCGGCCCGACGCTGGTCAACGGCTTCGGCGGCGACGACCTGATCCATGGCGGGGCCGGGGTCGACAGGCTGTATGGCGGCGACGGCAACGACACCATCTACGGCAATCACCCGGACCAGCAGTCGAGCATCGAGGAGCCCGACCAGCTCTCGGGGGGTGCCGGCAATGACAGCATCTTCACCGGCATGAGCCAGGCCTTGATCGATGGCGGGCCCGACATCGACCTTTTGAGCTTCGCCCGATCCCCGATCCCCGTCACCGCCAGCCTGGCGGACGGCTCGGGCTTCGACGGCATCTACTCGTGGGCGGACCGCAACTACACGATCACCAATATCGAGAACCTGAGCGGCTCGCCGTTCGCCGACCAGCTCCAGGGCAAGTCCGGGCACAATATCGTCTCGGGCGGCGCCGGTGACGATTTCGTCAGCGGCGGCGCAGGCAACGACACCGTCAACGGCGGCGACGGCAACGACCTGCTCTTCGAGGATGGCGGCAGCAACAGCTTCAGGGGCGGGGCCGGCACCGATACGCTGGTGCTGCCGGGCGACGTCTCGACCTACGCCTTCGAGTTCGGGCTGACCGAGACGAAGATCGTCGACGCCGAGGGCCGGGCGCAGCTGGTGGACCACGACGTCGAGCGGGTGCGGTTCGGCGACGGCCAGCTCTTCGAGCTCCTGCCGACCGCCGAGATCGTCAAGATCGGCGATGTCCTCACCTTCGATCAGCTCGAGGCCGGCGTGACGGTGAGCGACCAGTATGCCGATCTCGGGGTCGCCGTCTCGACCAGGGGGATCAGCGGCGACTTCGACCCGGCGGTCAACGTGCCCATGGTCTTCGACAGCAGCAACCCGTCGGGCGACGACACGGACCTCGCCACCTACTTCAACGAGATGCTGCTCATCATCTCGCAGGACGGCGACCACACGAACCCGAACGACGACCGGGACGGCGGCGACGTGGTGTTCGATTTCGCGGCACCAAAGGGCGTTTCGAGCCTGACACTCGTCGATGTCCTGGACGATGGCGGCAGCGACGGCATCGGCGCCAAGATCTTCGCCTACGATGCGGCCGGCGGGCAGATCGGCGACGAGGTCGACGTCGGTGGCGACGGCGGGGACAACGCGGTGACGGTCGTCGACCTGGCCTTTGTCGACGTTTCGAAGCTCGTCGTCGAGCTGACCGGCAGCGGGGCGCTCGACGATCTCGTCATCGCCTGAACGCAGATAACAGCGGGCGCCGTGCGGCCTGGTGCACGGCCGCCGGCGCCACGCGCTGTAGGATCAAGGCGATGACGGCGCCGAGGCCGAGCGCCAGGATGCCGGAGGCGATGGCGGCGACAGCCAGCCGGCGATGGGGCCGAGGGCGCCGAGCGCGTATCGCGACCTCGCCCGCATGGTGGACGATGCCCGCCGGGGCGTGCCAGCCCAGCTCCTCGAGGCCGTGCAGGACGATGCCGCCGCCGACCCAGAGCATGGCGGCGGTGCCGACGATGCTCAGGAGCTGCAGGAAGGTCGGCATGACGCGGACGAGGCCGCGGCCGAGGGGGCCGCTGACGGGGCCGTTGCGCTCGGCCAGCGCCATGCCGGCATCGTCCGCCTTCACGATCAGGGCGACGACGCCGTAGACGGCGAGCGTGATGACGACGCCGACGATGGCGAGCACGATCGCGCGGGTGACGAACGGGCTGTCGGCGACGGTGGCGAGCGTGATCGCCATGATCTCCGCCGAGAGGATGAAGTCGGTGCGGATGGCGCTCTTGACCCGCCGCGTCTCCTCGTCGCCGCCCTGATCGCGGCCGGCATGGCGCTCTCGCCCTCGCCGGCTGCGGCGGCGTGGGGGTGCCAGCCGAGCGCCTCCATCACCTTCTCCGCCCCCTCGAACGAGAGATAGAGCCCGCCGGCCATCAGGAGCGGCGTGATCGCCAGGGGGCGAAGAGCTGAGCAGGAGGGCCGGGGCAAGAGGATGACGAGCTTGTTCCTGAGCGAGCCGACCGTGATCTTGGCGACGATCGGGAGCTCGCGCTCGGCGGCGAAGCCGCGAGAAAGCGGGGTGTGACGGCTGTGTCGTCCACCACGAGCCCCGCCGCCTTGGCACCGGCCTTGGCCGCCTGCCCTGCCGCGTCGTCGATCGAGGCCGCGGCGATCTTGGCGATGCCCACCACGTCGTCGATCAAGCCGAGCAGGCCGATGCTCATGTGCGCTCCAGGCAGGGCAGAAAGGCGGGCCGCGTGCCCCGGCCAGATGGCGCGTTCGGGCGCGATCGGCAAGCCCGGTGATGCTCGGGGCAACCCGCCCGGTTGACCGCACCGGACCGACCCGCAAGCATGCCGCACCGACAGCAGGCAACGGGAGCGAGCATCATGAAGGTCGGCATCATCGGTGCGGGGATGGTGGGCAGTGCGGCGGCCAATGCCCTCGTGCTGGCCGGTGCTGCCAAGCGAGATCGTGCTCGTGGATCAGGACGCGAAGCGAGCACTCGCCGAGGCCGAGGACATCCTGCACGCGACGCCCTTCGCCCACAGCGTCAGGGTCCGGGCCGGCGACTATGCCGACCTGGCGGGTGCGGCCATCGTCATCATCGCTGCCGGCGTGTCGCAGCGGCCGGGTGAGACGCGGCTCGAGCTTCTGGCACGCAACACCGCCGTCTTCGCCGCCATCATTCCGCCGGTGCTCGGGGCCGCACCCGGCGCCGTCCTGCTGATCGCCACCAACCCGGTGGACGTGATGACGATGGTCGCCACCCGCTTGTCGGGCCTGCCGCCGGCCAGGGTCATCGGCTCCGGCACGATCCTCGACACGGCCCGCTTTCGCGCGCTGCTCGGCCAGCATCTCGGCGTGGCACCACAGTCGGTCCATGCCCATGTGCTCGGCGAGCACGGCGACAGCGAGGTACTCTGCTGGTCGAGCGCCGATGTCGGCTCCATCCTCGTCAGCGAGTATGGACGGCAGGTCGGCAGACCCTTGGACGATGCCGCCAGGCAGCGCATCGACGAGGGGGTGCGCCGCGCCGCCTATCGGATCATCGAAGGCAAGGTGCCACCTGGTTCGGCATTGCCGGCGGCCTGGTCCGCATCTGCCAGGCGATCCGCGGCGACGAGCACGCCGTAGCTCACCGTCTCGATGCTCGGCGATGAGGTGGAAGGCGTGGGCCCCGTCGCCCTGTCCCTGCCACGGGTCGTCGGCGGCAATGGCATCGTCAACACGCTGTGGCCGACCCTGGCAGCGGACGAGAGCGCTGCTTTGGCGCAGAGCGCCCGGGTGATCGTCGCGCCGCCTCGAGCTGACCCTCGTCGCCGACGCCGGCAAGCCTCAGGTGCATGCATATCAAAAGACGCATGTCATCAAGTTGTCACCGCGCATTAACCGGCGCTTGCCGGCCCTTGAACGATACTCCGCCACCAACCGGATACCCTTCAGGTGAATGCCCGAGGCAGGATGATGCGAACTGGTGGCACCAAACAGGTTGCAGCCGGCGCGTTTGCGCTTTTGTCCTGATCGCTCTCGGCTGTCTTGCGCTGGTCGCGATGGATGCCCCGGTTTTCCGGCAGGTGCATGCCTGGTATTCGGCCTGCCGCAGACGAACTATGTCGAGCAGGTCAGGGTCGAGGAGTTTCGCACCAGCCTGAAGGTGGACAACTTCGCCGCCCACATGATGATCATGACCGCCCAGCTCGCCCTTTTCGGCGCGCTTGTCGGCTGGTTCGTCTGCCGCTGGCAGCCCGCGCAGCATCGCCAGCCAGCCGGCGGCTCGTCGCTCGGCACGGCAGGCCTGGCCCTCGGCCTGGCGGCGCTCGCCGGATCGGCCATCCTCGCCTACACGTTTGCCTGCTTCGTCAGCGTGCCCGGCAGCGCCGGTGTCTGTGCGCTCTATGCCAAGGAAGGGGTGATCGACCTCGGCCACGCCCTCGGCTTCCTGACGACTGCCGGGCTTCTCTGGCTCGCCGCCTGGCGTCATGCAACCGGCGGGGTGCCCGGTGCCGGCTTCATCGCCCTCGGCGCGGCCCTTGCCGGGGCGGCCGCCTTCATCGTCGGCATGGAGGAGATCAGCTGGGGCCAGACCTATCTCGCCTGGCAGTCGCCCGAGTTCTTCATGACCTACAACGACCAGCAGGAAACCAACGCGCACAACTTCCTGAACGGCTACCTGACGCCGATCTACTATGCGATGGGCGCCGCCATCCTGCTCGGGACGATCGGCGCCTTCCTCCTCGACGATCCTGTTCGGCCACCGCCTGCCCTGGCTCAGGGCGCTGTGCCCGCCCCGCGCGCTTCTCTGGGTGGCGATCTGGTTCCCGTTGGGCGCCGAGATCTTCATCTTCTCGTCGACCGAGACCTTCGAAACATTGATGACGATCTATGCGCTCGGTTACGGCGTGGCGATCCTGAAGCGCTCTCCGGCCGCCGGCACGGTCCCGGCACCCTGTCGCTGCCAGGGGTCATGAGCGCGCTATGGCCGACCTGGTCACCACTGCCGGCAACCGAGAACGAAGGCGGGCGGCGACGGGATCGCCCGCCGCCGCCTCGCCGTGATTCCGGCCGGTGGTCAGCCGACCAGGACGTTGTCGGCGCGCTTGACCGCGACGATGGACGACCGCGGCAGGATCCCCTCGCCGTCCGGGAAGGGGGCTGCCGGGTGCTGGATGCCCACGAACATCGTGCGGCGATCCTGGACCAACAGAGACCGGTCACCTCGGACCCGTTGGGGCCGGTGAGGAAGCGCCGGATCTCGCCCGTCGCCGGGTCGCCGGCGAGCATCTGGTTGTTGCCCATGCCGGCGAACTCGCCCTCGTTGGAGTCGTCGCCATCCGTCTGGATCCAGACGAGACCGGTCGAGTCGATCGCCATGCCGTCGGGCGAGTTAGAGGTTGCCCTCGCTTGATGTTGGCGCTGCCGGCAAGGGGCCGTCGGCATGCACCTTCGGGTTGCCGGCCATGACGTAGAGGTCCACTCGAACGTGTCGGCCGCGTGGTCGTTATTCGCCGGCCGCCAGCGGACGATCTGGCCGTAATTGTTGGTCGCGCGCGGGTTGACGGCGTTGACCTCCATCGGGTCGCCGCCGGCGTTGGTGCGGATGCTGCCGTCATCGGCCTTCGTGCCACGCCGGCTGTTGTTGGTCAGGCAGCAATAGGCCTCGATCGCCACCGGGTTGACGGCGATCCACTCCGGGCGGTCCATCGTCGTGGCGCCCACGGCCGAGGCCGCGATGCGCGTGAAGATGGCGATCTCCGGAGCCGACATGCCGGTCGCCTCGGGCGTCAGCGCCACCCATTCGCCGGTCAGGTCGTCGTTGAACTTCGCCACGCTGAGCGTGCCTTCGGTCAGCAGGGTCGAGGTGTCGCCGCCCGGGACGTAGATGTCGCGCGAGACCCACCGGTACATGAACTCGCCGCGCTCATCGTCGCCCATGTAGACGACCACCCGGCCGTCCGGCGCCATGGTCGACTCGGCGTTCTCGTGCTTGAAGCGGCCGAGTGCGGTCCGCTTGACCGGCGTCGAGGCCGGGTCGGCAGGATCGATCTCGACGACGTAGCCGGCCCGGTGCGGCTCGTTCGGGTTCAGCGAGACGTCGAAGCGGGGGTCGAAGGGGAAATAGTTGTAGCCGTTGTCCTTCGCACCGATGCCGTAGCGCTTGTAGCCCCTGGCCACCACCTCGTCGGTCGGCAGCTCGCCGGAGGCGCCGAAGTAGCCGTTGAAGTTCTCCTCGCAGGTCAGGTAGGTGCCCCAGGGCGTGCGACCCGAGCCGCAATTGTTGAACGTGCCGAGCGACGCGGTGCCGGTCGGGTCGGCCGCGGTCCTGAGCAGGTCGTGGCCGGCGGCGGGGCCGTCGATCCGCATCGGCGTGCCCTGGGTGATGCGGCGGTTGAGGGGGCTGTCGATCACGATCGCCCAGCCATCCGCGCCCTCGGCGATCTCCATCACCGTGACGCCCTGCAGGTTCTGCAGGGTCAGCACGTCATCGGCATTTTCAGGCAGCCCGTCGGCGGCATGGGGCAGGTTGGTCCTGTCGTTGGTGTACTCGTGGTTCACCACGAGGATCTCGCGGCCACCGATCGAGAAGCTTTCCATGCCGTCGGTGTTCTCGCCGAAGACGCGGTCGGAGCCCTGGGCGGGCACGCCGTTCGCCGGATCGAATTCCGGCGCATCGGCGAAGAGCGGGTCGCCCCACCGGGCGAGGACCTGCCATTTGTAGCCCTCGGGCACGTGCACGGTGCTGTCCGTCTGCGCCGCAATGGGTGCGAACGCGAAGCGCGAGCTCTGCTGCGCCAGCGCCGTCGTGCCCTGCAGGAACGACGTGCCCATGACGGCCGCACCCGAGCCGAAGGCGAGCGCGCCACCGAGAAAGCCGCGGCGCGAGATCGCGCGCTCGACGACCCGGTCGAACTCCTGAACTTCAGGGCGCGGAAAGTTCAGCTCGTCCCATTCGTCGGCAGACAGCCTGGGTCGCTCGATATCCGTCATCGTCGGCTCCTCGTGTTTGGCGTGGTCGGCGGCCCCGGCACACCGACCGCGATTCCGATCCTCGCTGGATGCGAGTTTCGATAGGCTCCAAACAAGGCAGGACGATGACGGAAACCGGGCGGCGGAAGAAGTGCCGCGACGCGCCGGGGAGGCGCTCTAGGGCTCCATCCAGAAGCGCCGCAGGCGCTCGCCGATGCGGCAGTCGACGGGCGGCCGGGCCTGGGCGGGGAAGACGCGCGGGGCAGGCACGGGAGCACCCGCAATCTCCAGCACGAGCTTGCGGCGGATGGCCTCCGCCATCGTCTCGATCTCGCGCACCGGCAGCACGAAGGCGCCGGGGCCGCCGATCAGAGCTCGGCGCCCACCGGACAGCGGAAGAAGTGCTTGGACGTACCGCGCATCCCCTTCATGGTCCACCGCCCAGAGCCTGTCCGACCGGCCGGTGCCCTCGTCGCTGTTGCCGTCGGTCGAGACCCAGAGCCGACCCTCACCGTCGAAGGCGCAGTTGTCCGGCATGCCGAACCAGCCGTCCTTCGTCGTCGCCGAGCTGAAGGTGGCGCCCACGTCGGCGATGCTCGGATCGCCACACTGCACCAGGATCTCCCAGGTGTAGGTGCCGGCCGAATGGTCGCCATCGGGCGGCGTCATCTCGACGATGTGGCCGAAGGCGTTGTCGGCCCGGGGATTGGCGGCATCGACCTGCTCCGCCTTGCGGCGCGTGTTGTTGGTGAGCATGGCGTAGATGCGGCCGGTCTTCGGGTTGGGCTCGACATCCTCCGGCCGGTCCATGGGCGTGGCACCCAGGAGATCGGCGGCGATGCGGGCACCGATCACCACATCGGCCTGGCTCGTGAAGCCGTTGGCCTCGGTGAGCGGCCCCTGGCCGTGGACGAGCGGCAGCCATTCCATGGTGCCGTCCGGGTTGAACCGGGCGACCGACAGCTCACCCTCGTCGAGCAGCGTCAGGTTGGCCGTGCGGTCGTCCGGGTCGTAGCGACCGCTGGTGACGAACTTGTAGATGTACTCGAAGCGCTCGTCGTCGCCCATGTAGAGGGCCACCCGGCCGTCGGCCATGACGATCGGCGTGGCGCATTCGTGCTTGAAGCGGCCGAGCGCCGTCCGCTTCTTGGGCGTCGACTGCGAGTCATAGGGATCGATCTCGACGACCCAGCCGAACCGGTTCGGCTCGTTGGGCTCCTTCGAGATGTCGAAGCGGTCGTGGAACTTGCCCCAGGCGTACCAGTCGCCCGGCACGCCGTAGCGCTCGAACGCCACGGTCTCGGCATGGCCCTCGGGCAGGGCCCCGGTGAAGTAGCCGTGGATGTTCTCCTCGGCCGAGAGCCAGGTGCCCCAGGGCGTCTGCCCGCCGGCGCAGTTGTTGAGCATGCCGAAGACCGTCCGCCCCTCCGGATCGGCCCCGGTCCTCATCCGCGCGTGGCCGGCGGCCGGGCCGGTCAGCTCCATCGGCGTGTGGCCCTCGGCCATCGTGACCCGCCGGTTGTAGGGGCTGTCCCTGACATAGCGCCACTGGCCGTTCTCGCGCACCACCTCGACCACCGAGCCGCCATGGGCCGCCATCTCGATGTCCACCAGCTCACGCGTGGCATAGGCCAAGGGATCCTCCTTGGTGATCTGCGCCGCCACGCCCGGGAACATCAGCTCCTCGTTGGTGTACTCGTGATTGACGCCGAGCAGGCCATGCTCGCTGCTGCCGTCGAGCGGGAAGTAGCCGAGGAAATCGTTGTTGTAGCCGAACTGACGCAGTTGCGCGGCTGCCGTCTGGTTCATGGGATCGAACTCGGGCGCATCGGCGAAGAGCGGATCGCCCCAGCGGACGACGATCGCGGCCCGGTAGCCCGGGGCCACGTGGTGCCGCTCGTCGACGCCGGCGGCGAGCTCGGCGAAGCCGAAGCTCGGCGCGGCCGCCCGGGCCGGCCGCGACGCGCCGAGGGCGAGCGGGCCGAGCGTGGCGCTGATGGCGCTCACCGCCAGGGCACCCTGCAGCACGCGCCGCCGGGCGAAGCGGGCGTTGATCACATCGCCCATGGTCGGGCTCGCCATGGGGTTGCGGCCGATATCCTCGGCGGCCTCGAGCGCGTGCGCTCGCGTGGTTTCGAGATGCGTTTTCCTCGTCATTTCCATCCCCCGATCGTGATACGCGCCAAGGTCGAAGCGCATACGCTCCGCCTGAACGTCGTAGTGTCATCAAGCAAATGTGACACATCGAAGACAAGTGAAATCGGCGACGGCTTTCGGCCTCGTCAGGGCTCCATCCAGAAGCGCCGCAGCCGCTCGCCGATGCGGCAGTCGACGGGCGGCCGGGCCTGGGCCTGGTCGATCCGCGCGGCGGGGACGGGCGCCCCGGCGATCTCCAGCACGAGCTTGCGGCGGATGGCTTCCGCCATCGCCTCGATCTCGCGCACCGGCAGCACGAAGGCGCCCGGGCCGCCGATCACGCAGGCGGTGAAGTACTCGTCGAGCGACGGCGTGGTCGAGCTGCCATGCAGCGCCGGCCGGATCATGATCGGCAGGCCGTTGATGGTGATGCCGCGCTTCAGCACCCGGTCGCGGGCGTCGATGACCGGGCCGCCCATGTTGTTCGGCCCGTCGCCGGAGACGTCGATCACCTGCCGCAGCCCCTCGAAGCCGTTGCCGTCGAAGTACTTGCCGGCGAAATCGAGGATCGAGCTGAGCGACGTGCCGCGGATGAAGGCGATGGGCGCCTGCGCCAGGTGGCCGGCGACGCGGTCGATGTCGGCGTCGCCGGCGAGCTCGACCCAGGGCAGGACGACCGCCTGCCGGCCGATTCCGGCCCATTCGACATAGGCGAGCGCGATCCGCCCATAGGCGCCGCTGCGCACCGTGCGGCGGAACTCCTCGCTCTGGATCGCCGCGACATAGCCCTGCCGCTGCAGGGCGTGCTCCTCCGGGTCCATCGAGCCCGAGACATCGACGGCGAGCAGGAGCTCGACATCGACCGGCTGGTCGAAGGCCTGCCCCTTCGTCGCCACCGGCAGGAGCCAGGCGAGCAGCAGGAGCAGCACCGGACAGATGCGGAGGACGGGCATGCGCGTTCCTTCACTGACCCCATCTTCGGAATTGGCCGGTCGCGGCCGGCGGTCAAGGGCCGACGCCTGCCGATCATGGCACGCCACCTGCCCCGGCAGCACCGGGATTCCCCGCTTGACCTTCCCATTGCTGGAAGGCTTAGCCCGATCACTGATGGCCGTTGGGGCCAGGAGACCGCGCCATGCCTGCCGCACCAGCCTGCGTCCATGCCCACACCGACAAGAGCACGGTGCGCGATCCGGTCTGCGGCATGACCGTCGATCTGGCGACCACGGCGCATCGGACGACGCACGACGGCCGGAGCTTCGGCTTCTGCTCGGCCGGCTGCCTGAGGAAATTCGAGACGGATCCTGCCCACTACCTCCGCCCGGAGGAGGAGCGGCGGGCCGCCGAGGCGATGCCCGAGGGCACGATCTTCACCTGCCCCATGCATCCCGAGGTGCGCCAGGTGGGGCCCGGCGACTGCCCGATCTGCGGCATGGCGCTGGAGCCCGAGACCGTGACGGCCGACACGGGGCCGAGCGCCGAGTATCTCGACATGCGCCGGCGCTTCGTCCTGAGCGCCGTGCTCGCCTTGCCGCTCGTGGTGATCGCCATGGGCCGGCACCTGCTGCCGGGGCTCTTCGGCCATGCGCCGGTGCTGCTCGACTGGCTCGAGCTGGCGCTGGCGACGCCGGTCGTGCTCTGGGGCGGCTGGCCCTTCTTCGTCCGCGGCTGGCGCTCGATCGTGAGCGGCCATCTCAACATGTTCACGCTGATCGCCATCGGCACCGGCATCGCCTGGGTCTACAGCGTGGTCGCGGTCCTGACCCCCGGGCTCTTTCCGGCGGCGTTCCGCGACGCGCATGGCAGTGTGGGCCTCTATTTCGAGGCGGCGGCGGTGATCGTCGCCCTGGTGCTGCTCGGCCAGGTGCTGGAGATCCGTGCCCGCGAGGCGACGAGCGGTGCCATCCGGGCACTGCTCGATCTGGCACCCGACACGGCACGGCGGATCGAGGCCGACGGCGACGAGCGGGACGTGCCGCTGGCCGAGATCGCCGTCGGCGACCGGCTGCGCGTCCGCCCGGGCGACAAGGTGCCGCTCGACGGCACCGTCCTCGAAGGCGGCAGCGCCGTCGACGAGTCCATGCTGACCGGCGAATCGCTGCCGGTCGAGAAGGGGGCCGGCGATCCGGTCACCGGCGGCACGCTCAACGGCCGCGGCAGCTTCGTCATGGAGGTCGAGCGGACCGGCGACGACACGACGCTGCGGAAGATCGTCGAGATGGTGGCGGCCGCCCAGCGCTCGC
This sequence comes from Geminicoccaceae bacterium, assembly GCA_041397945.1. GTDB lineage: Bacteria > Pseudomonadota > Alphaproteobacteria > Geminicoccales > Geminicoccaceae > SLRI01. The sequence continues at coordinate 36,283 of JAWKVR010000011.1, read as the reverse complement.
GGGCACCGGTGCAGCGCCTGGTCGATCGGGTTGCCGCCTGGTTCGTGCCGATCGTCATCGGCGTCGCCATCCTGGCCTTTGCCGTCTGGGCCCTCTTCGGCCCGGCGCCGGTGCTGGCGCATGCCATGGTGGTCGCCGTCTCCGTCCTGATCATCGCCTGCCCCTGCGCGCTCGGGCTCGCGACACCCATGTCGATCATGGTGGGCGTCGGCCGCGGGGCCGAAGCCGGTGTGCTGATCAGGGACGCCGAGGTGCTGGAGCGGCTCGCCGCCGTCGACACGCTGGTGGTCGACAAGACCGGCACGCTGACCCTGGGTCAGCCCCGGCTCGTCGGAGTCGAGACGGTCGAGGGCGGGCCCGACGAGGCGACCCTGCTCCGCCTCGCCGCCGGGATCGAGCGTGGCAGCGAGCACCCGCTGGCCGCGGCGATCGTCGACGGGGCCAGGGAGCGCGGCCTCGAGCCGGCAGTGGCCGAGGACTTCGACTCGATCACCGGCAAGGGCGTCACCGGCCGGGTCGACGGCCGGCAGATGGCGCTCGGCAACGCCGCTCTCATGGCCGAGCTCGGCGTCGAGGCCGGCCCGCTCGCGGCAGTGGTCGCCCGCCGCCAGGAAGCGGGCGAGACCGTCATGCATGTCGTCCTCGACGGTGCCCTCGCGGGCCTCGTCGCCGTCGCCGATCCGATCAAGGAGGGCGCCGCCAAGGCCCTCGCCGATCTGCGGGCGGACGGTGTCGCGATCATCATGCTGACCGGCGACAACCGGCGCACGGCGCTCGCCGTGGCCGGCCGGCTCGGCATCGCGGAGGTCGAGGCGGAGGTGCTGCCGGACCGGAAGAGCGCTGTGGTCGAGCGGCTGCGCGGCGAGGGCCGGGCGGTGGCCATGGCCGGCGACGGCGTCAACGACGCCCCGGCCCTCGCCGCCGCCGACGTCGGCATCGCCATGGGCACCGGCGCGGATGTCGCGGTCGAGAGCGCCGGCGTCACCCTGGTCAAGGGCAACCTCGCCGGCATCGTCCGCGCCCGCCGGCTGAGCCGCGCCACCTTGCGCAACATCCGCCAGAACCTCGTCTTCGCCTTCGGCTACAACAGCCTCGGCATCCCCATCGCCGCCGGCGTCCTCTACCCCGTGCTCGGCATCCTCCTGAGTCCGATGGTGGCGGCTGCCGCCATGAGCCTGAGCTCCGTCTCGGTCATCGGCAACGCGCTGAGGTTGAGGCGGCAGGGCCTTTGATGCACCGAGCCCCGGCCATTCAGGCCGGGGCTCGCTTCCATGCCGGCCGCATGCAACCACATTCTCGGAGGTTGCAACCACATCGTGAGCGCCGCCATGAGCGAGATCGGCCTGTGTCAGGCCAAGATGCAGCTCAGCGAGCTGGTCGAGCGGGGCGAGACGCTGACGCTCACCCGTCACGGCAGGCCGGTCGCCCGCATCGTGCCGGTGGCGGAGCGTCGTCGGGGCCTGCTGAAGGGGCGGATCGGCATGGCGGCAGATTTCGACGAGACCCCCGGCTGGCTGGCCGACGCCTTCGAGGGCGGGCCGGGCGACGGCGACCTGCTGAAGCCTTGAGCGCCGTCCTCCTCGATATCCACATCCTGCTCCGGTGGCTGGACGACGACCCGCGCTTCGGCGCCTATGAGGTCGCGTTGCAGGCGGGGACGAGTACGGGAAGCGCCGCAAGCCCGGCCCGACCGGGCATTGCGTCGACCGGACAGAGCTAGCGTCCGCCGCCGCCGCTGGCACGCACTTCCCGCTCCAGAAGCTCGCGAATATAGCGCTGGTACGGCATGCCGCGGGCCTTGGCTCGGGCCTTGACCGCATCCAGCAGGCTGCCCGGCAGACGCATGGTCACCCGGCTGTCCTTGGCGGTGTACTCGAACGTCATCGGCACCATCTGGCCGAAGTCGTACTCGGTGAGGTCCGCTGTCGCCACGAACCGCTCAGCTTCCTCGTCGCTCTTCAGCACAGGCCAGGGCTTCTTCATAGGTGCGCACCTCCTTGCCGTGCATGTACCGAACGCTGATCGGCCGGAGCAACGCGCCACGCATCGTGAAGACCGCGAAAACGTGGCGCCGGCCCTGGTGCGTCCGACGGTCCGGTACCGTTTCTCGACTGGGCTCGGGTCGTCGACGACAAAGCGGACGACACTCAAAGCTTCCTCGATCTCCGGGATCGAGACGCCATGAAGCCGGCATTTTTCCCGATTGCCGTCATCCCAGTCGAACCCGTCGAATTGCACCGACTGATCTCAATATATGGCAGCCAAACGTACATACAATAAGCGATCCAGAATGGCCTCGAAAGCACAGCCGGCGAGGCCGCCCCCCTCACCCCATGGTCGGCATCTTGAACTCGGCGCCGGCGCGGATGCCGGTGGGCCAGCGGGTCGTGATCGCCTTCTGCTTCGTGTAGAAGCGCACGCCCTCCATGCCGTGGGTGTGGTGGTCGCCGAAGAGCGAGCGCTTCCAGCCGCCGAAGCTGTGGAACGCCATGGGCACCGGGATCGGCACGTTGACGCCCACCATGCCGATCTCGACCTCGTTGGCGAAGGCCCGGGCGGCGTCGCCGTCGCGGGTGAAGATCGCCGTGCCGTTGCCGTACTCGTGGTCGTTGATGATCTTCACCGCCGACTTGTAGTCGGGCTTCCTCACCACCGAAAGGACGGGGCCGAAGATCTCCTCCCTGGCGATCCGCATGTCCTCGGTGACGCCGTCGAAGAGGCAGCCGCCGATGAAGAAGCCGTTCTCGTAGCCCTGCATCCTGAAGTCGCGGCCGTCGACGACGAGCTTCGCCCCTCCTCGATGCCGAGGTCGACATAGCTTCGGACCTTGTCGAGGTGCTCGCGCGTGACCAGCGGCCCCATCTCCACGCCCGCCTCGGTGCCCGGGCCGATCTTGAGCTGGCGCACCTTCGGGGCGAGCTTCTCGATCAGGGCGTCGGCCGTGGCGTCGCCGACCGGCACCGCCACCGAGACCGCCATGCAGCGCTCGCCGGCCGAGCCGTAGGCGGCGCCCATCAGCGCATCGACCGCCATGTCGAGATCGGCGTCGGGCATGATGACCATGTGGTTCTTGGCCCCGCCCAGCGCCTGCACGCGCTTGCCGGCCATCGTGCCGGTCCGGTAGATGTGCTCGGCCGTGGCCGTGGCCCCGACGAAGCTCACCGCCGCGATGCCCGGATGCGCCAGGATGGCGTTCACCGCGTCCTTGCCGCCGTTGACCACCTGGATGATGCCGGCCGGTGCCCCGGCCTCGTGCAGGAGCTCGGCGAGCAGCATCGGGCAGGAGGGGTCCTTCTCCGACGGCTTGAGGATGAAGGCGTTGCCGCAGGCGATGGCGAGCGGCGCCATCCAGAGCGGGATCATCGCCGGGAAGTTGAAGGGCGTGATGCCGGCGGCGATGCCGACCGGATGACGGACCGAGAGGAGGTCCACGCCGGTGCCGACATTGTGGCTGAACTCGCCCTTGAGGAGCTGCGGGATGCCGCAGGCGAACTCGACCACCTCGAGCCTGCGGGTGATCGAGCCCTGGCGTCGTCGATGGTCTTGCCGTGCTCGGACGTGACGAGCTTCGCCAGCTCGTCCATGTTCTGCTCGATCAGCTCCTTGAAGCGGAACATGACCCGCGCCCGGCGGACGATCGAGGTATCGGCCCAGGCCGGCTGCGCCGCCCTGGCCGCCTCGACGGCGGCCGCCACCTCGTCGGGGCCGCCCATCGCCACCCGGCCGCTCTCCTCGCCCGTCGCCGGATCGAAGATCGGCCCGAAGGCGCCGCTGGTGCCCGCTGCCCGCTTGCCGCCGATCAGATGCCCGATGTCCTTCGCCATCACTCTCTCCCTGCGTCGCCGCCTGTCGACGGACCCTGTCTGGCATCCGCAAGTAGCGCTTCGCGGCCGCCGCGTACAGCCGCGAGCGCCTTCGCGGGGTCGTGCAGGCCCGGCATGTCGCGGGCACCCCGGCTGCGAGACCTGCCGGGCGGGAGACGGCTGCGCCCATTCTTGGGGGCAACGGAGTTGACCGTCGTCAAGGTGCCTCGACACTGGCAACGTTACCATTCAACTCGCATGGGGATCGCGGGCGCGGGGTCCCTCGACCCGTGACTGCCGCCCCGCCGGGGCGGCCGGCTGGCGAATGCGGGGGAGAGCGACGTGACGACGCACAAGGAGCGGGTTCTTCGGGTATTGCGTGGCGAGACGGTGGATCGACTGCCCTACGTGCCACGGATCGATCTCTGGCACCTCGCCAACTCGGTCGCCGGGACGCTGCCGCCGGAGCACGCCGGCCGCACACAGCACGAGATCTCGCGCGCCGAGGGCTGGGCGATTCACCACAAATACGTCTACGGCGCCTTCGGCGAGCACCCGGACGACGCCCTGCTGCATCGCGGCATCGGCATCTTCCGGACCCGCGACACCGTCCTCGACTTCGTGCTGCCGCGGGATGTCGGGGTCGAGGTGGAGCATGACGGCCCGGTCATGCGGGTCACCTACCACACGCCGGCCGGGGTGGTCAGCCACCGCCTGCGCTACGACGAGTCGATGCAGCGGCTCGGCATCTCGATCCCGCTGCACGAGGACCACCTGATCAAGAGCGTCGCCGACTATCCGGCCGTCTGGCACCTGTTCGAGCACATGCAGGTGGTGCCCAACCACGAGCGCTTCAGCCGCTGGGCCGAGACGGAGATCGGCGAGGACGGGGTGCCGGTGGCGGCGCATTTCCATGGCGCGTCGCCGATGCAGCAGATCCAGCGCGACCTGATCGACGCCACCGCCTTCTTCATCCACTACAAGGACCATCAGCGCGAGCTGCGCGAGCTCGCGGCACGGATGGAGCCGCTCTTCGAGCGCATCCTCGAGATCTGCTGCGCCTCGCCGGCGCCGGTCGTCAACTGGGGCTCCAACTTCGACGACATGCTGACCTACCCGCCCTACTTCGCCCGGGAGATCCAGCCCTGGATCCGCCGTGCCTCGGCGGCGCTCGCCGATGCCGGAAAGATCCTGATGTGCCACACCGACGGCGAGAATCGCGGGCTCATGGAGCTGATCCGCGATTCCGGGATGCATGTCGCCGAATCGATCTGCCCGGCGCCGATGACGCAGGTCGGCCTCGCCGAGTACTACCGGGAGTGGGCCGGGAAGCTGACGCTCTTCGGCGGCGTGCCTCGACCCTGCTCCTGCCGGAGACCAGCGAGGCCGCGTTCGACGCCTATGTCGACGAGCTTTTCCGGGCGATCGCGCCGGGCAGCCGGTTCGTCGTCGGGATTGCCGACCAGGTGCCGCCGAACGCGGTGTTCGCGCGCCTGCGGCGGCTCGGCCAGCGGATCGCCGAGGAAGGGCGGCTGCCGCTCGAGGCCGGCGGCTTCCGGCCGGCCATGCCGCCCCCGGCCCAGGTGGCGGCGCCGAGCGCGAGGGGCGCGGCGGACGACGAGGAGCGCTTCTACGAGGTCCAGGACGACGTCCACGCCGGCGATCACCTGGCCATCCGCCAGCGCGTGCTGGCGCTGGTCGAGGACGGGGTGCCGGCCCAGGAGATCCTGGAGCGCGGCCTGATCGCCGCGATGGACGAGATCGGGCAAGCCTTCGCCAGCGGCGAGGCCTTCATCCCCGAGGTGCTCCTGTCGGCGCGCGCCATGAACGAGGCGGTGGACGCCCTCGGACCTCATCTCGCCACCGGCGCCGAGCGACACCGCGGCCGGGTTCTTGTCGGCACGGTGGCCGGCGACGTCCACGACATCGGCAAGAACATGGTGGTGACGATGCTCAAGGGCGTCGGCTTCGAGGTCCAGGACCTCGGCGTCAACGTCCCGCGGGCGAGGTTCGTCGCGGCGGTGGCCGAGAGCAAGCCGGACATTCTCGGCCTCTCGGCCCTCTTGACCACGACCATGATGGAGATGCGCCAGGTCATCGCCAGCCTCGAGGCGGCGGGCCTTCGCGATACCTGTCGGGTGATCGTCGGCGGCGCCCCGCTCAACGCCGGGTTCGCCAATGAGATCGGCGCCGACGGCTTCGCCGAGGATGCCGTGAGCGCGGTGGCCCTGGCGAAGCAGCTGGTCGCCGAGCGCCGGACCCCGCCCGCGGCATGAGCCTCGGGAGGGTTCTCGACCGGGGCCGGCGGACCCCGGTGCCGCCGTTGTCGGGGCAACGGGACGACGCCTCGAAGCGCGCCCTGGCATCCGGGCGGGCCTCGGCCCTGCTGCTCCCGTCTCCCCTCGCCCCCTCGGGGCAGGGCACCTACCGCAACGCCTCCATGACCAGCACCGCGACCGGCACCGGGGCGGTGCCGAGGGCGATGGTGACGAGGAAGCCCGGCAACGAGACCAGCCGGCTCATGCCGACGGCCATGGCGATGCCGCCACCGCCGCCGATGAGCCCGTTGCCCGGCACGTTGAGCAGGAGGGCGATTGCCCAGTGCCGCCGGCGCACGAGCAGCGTCGCGATGCCAGCCGGGGAAGCGGCGGCCAGCGCCGCCACGCGCGCCTCGACGGCCAGCGGCTGCAGCCGCTCGACCAGCCGGGCGGCGCGGCCGAGGCCGAGCGCGGCGAAGCCGGCGGCCAGCAGCCGCTCCGGCACGAGGCGGCCGACAGCAAAGGCGATCACCAGCGCCAGCACCGTGCCGAGATGACCACGGGCACGATCTCCGCCCCCAGCATGAAGATCCAGCGCAGGCCGACCTCGACGCCCGGCACGAAGGGCAGCGCCATCAGCACCACATAGGCGGCGAGGCTGAGCATGATGACCAGGTGAACGGTGGGCTCGAGGTCGGGGTGGGCGCATGCCGAGCAGATTGACGATCCAGTCGCCGGCATAGGTGCCGCCGAGCACGATCGCACCGTAGAGCACGACGAGCGCCAAGAGCCGCAGAATCCGCCGCAGCGGCCAGCCTGGGAGCGCCCCTCGCCCATGGCGCCGGAAGGCGGGCCGCTCATGACTTCTCCGGCAACGCCTGGCCGGGTGCGGCGAGCGCTCCCCGATACCAAGATTCGAGCACGACCGTCCGGTACCACCGCTCGCGTGTCCAGATCGAGCCGGCCTCGATGTGCTCGCCGACGACCTCGCCGGTGAAGTCGATATAGCCGTGCTCGGGGCTCTCCATGGCCGCCCGGAACCGTATCGCGTCACCTTCGAGCCGCAGCCAGTACGGCGCCGGCACGAAGCCCAGATCGCTGCAGCCGCGAGACCGGAAGCGCCCGCTCTCGAAGCTCAGCACGTCCTGCCCAAGCGATGGCTCGCCCACCGGCCCATATTCGACGATGAAGTCCTTGCCGTCGAGCAGTCCGAGGAAACCCGCTTCGCCGGGCGCGGGCACGGCCGCCGCCAAGCCCTCCGGCAACGCTGTGCCCGAGGCTGCCATAGCCGTGCCGAGGCTCCAGAGAAGGATTTCACGCCGTCGACGCTTCAGCCCACGAGCCTTCCGCAACGTCCCTGCCGCCTTCCACGACGCGCTGCACGCCGGCTGACGCGGCGCCGGCATCGCGAATCTGACTCCGATCCCTAAAGGGCGCAAGTGCTGGATGGCAGCTCGCCGCTCGCCGCGGCCTCGAAGATCGCCAGCGCCGCATCGACGTCGAGCGGCACCGGATTGCCGCTTGCGGTCGGATCGACCACCGCCATCTCGGCCATCTCCCGAAAGCGGGCGCCGTCCACGCCGAGCCCCGCGAGCGTGTGCGGCACGCCGATGGCGTCGCGCAGGGCGAGCACCCAGTCGATCAGCCCGTCCAGGTCCTGCCGGGCGAGGCCGAGCCAGGCGGCGAGGCGGGCGGCCTTGCTCTCGATGGCGGGGCGGTTGAAGGCCAGCACATAGGGCATGAAGACGGCGTTGGTGAGGCCGTGATGGGTGTCGTAGATCGCACCCACCGGGTGCGAGACCGAATGGATCGCACCCAGCCCCTTCTGGAAGGCGACGGCACCCATTGAGGCCGCCGCGAGCAGCCAGGCGCGCGCTTCGAGGTCCTGGCCATCGGCCACGGCGCGCGGCAGCGCCTCCTTGACGAGTCTCGCCCCCTCGACCGCGATGCCTTCCGACATCGGATGGAACATGGGTGAGAAGTAGGCCTCGAGGCAGTGCGCCAGGGCGTCCATCCCGGTGCCGGCGGTGATCGTCGGCGGCACGCCCAGCGTCAGCTCGGGGTCGCTGATCACCACGGCGGGCAGCATCCTCGGGTGGAAGATCACCTTCTTGGTGTGGGTCGCCGAGTTGGTGATGACCCCGGCGCGCCCCACCTCGGAGCCGGTGCCGGCCGTGGTCGGCACGGCGACGACCGGGGCGATGCCGGCCGTGTCGGCCCGCTTCCACCAGTCGTCGACATCCACGAAATCCCAGATCGGCCGGGTCTGCCCGGCCATGAAGGCGACGCACTTGCCGACATCGAGGGCGCTGCCGCCGCCGAAGGCCACGACCCCGTCATGGCCGCCGTCGCGGAAGGCCCGGACGCCGGCCTCGACATTGTCGTCGACCGGGTTCGCCTTGACCTATCGGCGAAGAAGCCGGCGTCGGCCAGGAGGCCGCGCGCCGCCTTGGTGATCAGCGACTCCTTCTGGCCCGGCGTCGGTGACGAGGAGCGGACGGGTGATGCGGCCGCGGCTCGGGCGCGCGGCAGCTCGGCGATCCGCCCGGCACCGAAGCGGACGGTCGATCGGAATAGCCCCAGTTGACGGATGGCGGCCGCTCCAGGCACCTCCTGAGATGGTAGGACTTGGGGCAGGTCAGCGCCTGGTAGCCGAGCACCGATAGCGACTGGCCGCGGCCGGTGTCCTTGACGCCGGTCAGACCAGCGCCAGGTCCAGATAATCGCAGCGGTTCATGAAGACCGTGCCGGTCAACCGCCGAGACCTGCGCGGCGTCGCGGTCGCGAGGTCGGCCGAGGCGGTGAGGCCGTAGGCGCTGTATTCATCAGCCTGGTGGCAGCGTCGTCGCCAGCGACGGGCCTGATGCCGACCACCGGCCCGAAGCTCTCCTCGCGCATCACCGCCATCTGGTGGTCGACCCGAGGTCAGCACCTGCGGCGCCAGCCAGGGCGAGCCCGGCCCGCCATGCCGCGGGAAACCGCGTGTCGATATGCGCCTGGCACCGGCACGCAGCGCCGCGACGTCTGCTCGCGCACCAGGTCGGCGCCCCCTCGCCGCCGACGGCGTCGCCTCGTCCCGCGGATCGTCGAGGACGTAGCTGCCGGTAATCGCCGCGAACCCGTCGACGAACCGGTCGAACAGCTCCTCGGCCACATAGATCCGCTCGATGCCGCAGCAGCTCTGGCCGGAATTGAAGAAGGCCCCGTCGACCAGGTTCTCGATCGCATGGTCGAGATCGGCGTCGGCCCGGACATAGGCCGGGTCCTTGCCGCCGAGCTCGAGGCCGACGCCGATGAAGCTGCCGGCCGCCGCGCGCTCGATCGCCCGGCCGCCGGCGACAGAGCCCGTGAAGGTGACATGGTCGACCGCACGGCTCGCGATCAGCTTCTCGGTCTGCGCATGGCTCATCACCAGATGCTCGAACACGCTCTCCTGCATGCCGGCCTCCTCGAAGGCCCGCTGGAAGCGCTCGCCGGTGAGGAGCGTCTGGGATGCCGCCTTCAGGATCACCGCATTGCCGGCGATGAGTGCTGGCACGATGGTGTTCACCGCCGTCAGGTAGGGGTAGTTCCAGGGGGCGATGACCAGCACGACACCGAGCGGCTCGCGCGCGATCAGGCGCCGGCTCTGGTCCGTGTCCTCGATGGTGAGCGGCGCCAGCGCCTCCCTGGCGATCGCCGCCATGTGCCGGGTGCGCTCGGCGAAGCCGCCCATCTCCCCGCCAAAGCGCACCGGCCGCCCCATCATCCGGGCGAGCTCGACCGTGAGGTCCTCCTGCATCGCCAGCATGGAATCCAGCATGGCGAGGCAGATCCGCGCCCGCTCCCCGACGGAGACGCGCGCCCAGGCGCGCTGGGAGCCTCGCGCCGTGGCGATCGCGTCCTCGATCTCGCTGTCCCTGGCCACCGGCCGCTGGGCGACGACGCTGTCGTCGATCGGCGAGACGATCTGCACCTTGTCGGACATGAGCCCTCTCAGTAGCGCTCGAAACCGCGCGAAAGATCGAAATCGGTCACCCGCCGGTCGTACTCGGCCTGCTCCCAGCGGGCGGTGTGGACATAGTGGTCGACCACCGCATCACCCAGCGCCGTGCGCAGCATGGCGGAGTTGTCGAGGGCCTCGGCGGCGGCCCGCAGCGTCTTCGGCACCTCCGGCAGGTCGTCGTCGCCATAGGCGTCGCCCGCATAGGGCTCGCCGCAGTCCAGCCCCTCGTCGATGCCGGCGAGGCCGGCCGCGATCAGGGCGGCGAAGGCGAGATAGGGGTTGAGGTCGGCGCCGCCGATCCGGCACTCGATCCGCTGCGCCTTCGTCCGCTCGCCGACGAGGCGGAAGCCCGCGGTGCGGTTGTCGCCCGAGAGCACCATCCGGGTCGGCGCGAAGGTGCCGGCCTGGAAGCGTTTGTAGGAGTTGATGTAGGGGGCGAGAAACCAGGTGTAGTCCGGTGCGTAGCGCAGCATGCCGCCGACGAACTGGCGCATCAGCGGCGACATGCCGCCCGCGGCGTGCTCGTCGAGGAAGAGCGGCGTGCCGCCCTCGGCATCCCATAGCGAGGCGTGGACGTGGCAGGACGAGCCGGCGAGCGCGTTGTCGTACTTGGCCATGAAGCTGACCGCGGCATCGAGCCCGTGCGCGATCTCCTTGACGCCGTTCTTGATGACCACGTGCCGGTCGGCCATGGTCAGCGCGTCGGCGTAGCGGACGTTGAGCTCCTCCTGCCCCGGCCCCCATTCGCCCTTGCTGTTCTCGATCGGGATGCCGGCGGCATGCAGGTGGTTGCGGATCGCCCGCATCACCTGCTCCTCCTTGCTGGTGGCGCTGATCACGTAGTCCTGGATGTACTCGCTCGCGGTGGCGAGCCCGCGCCAGCCCTTGGCCCGGGCACTCCTGTAGGTCTCCTCGAAGAGGTAGAACTCGAGCTCGGAGGCGAGATAGGCGCGCATGCCGCGCTCCTCGAGCCGCGCCACCTGGCCCTTGAGGATCGCCCGCGGGCTGTGCGCCAAAGGCGCGTGGTCGTGGTGGTCGAGCACGTCGCAGAGCACGAGGGCGGTGCCCTCGAGCCACGGCACCTCGATCAGGGTGGCAAGGTCCGGCGCCATGACGAAGTCGCCATAGCCGCGCTGCCAGCTCGCCACCGCGTAGCCCGGCACCGGCTCCATCTCGATGTCGTTGGCGAGCAGGTAGTCGCAGCCATGCGTCTCGGCATGGCCGGACGCGACGAAATGCTGGGCATGGAAGCGCTTGCCGATCAGCCGGCCCTGCAGGTCGGTGAAGCAGACGAGCACGGTGTCGATCAAACCCGAGGCTGGCCAGCGCCGGCGAGACCTTCGAGATCGAGCTTGCCCGGCATGATGCGTCCTCGTTGCTGGCCTGAAACGCCCCCGGCCTGCGCCCGCCGGAGGCTCTCGTGGTTAGCGCAACCCATCCGGCCGCGCCAGCCCGCCGCTCACCATCTGGCCCCTGTCGGCGCGCCGCCGGCATCTACACTCACCCGGCGATGGCCATTGCCTGCGCCGCCGCCCGCCGTCACGGGCGGTGAATCACGAGGACGCCCATGAGGAAACCGCACCTTCACACCACCCGTCGCCGCCTCCTCGAGCACACGGCATTCGCCGCCGCCTCGGCCCTGCTGCCCGCCCGCGGCTTCGCGCAGGCCGCCGTCACCAGCGACAATGCCCGGATCGCCGCCCCCTGCGGCGCCCAGGTCGGCGACGTCATGCCGGGCAGTGCGATCCCCTGGTCGAGGCCGACCGGCCGGGCCGCATGCTGGCCCGCTGGTCGACCCATAGGAACACCAGCCGACGCCGTGACGGCACCACCCGCGCACGCCCTCGTCGACAGCGACTTCACAGGCAAGCTCGACCTCGCGGGGCTCCCACCTGGCCAGCGCATCTTCTACGAGGTCCGTTTCCTCGACCTCGCCGATCTCCAGACCCTGAGCCTGCCGGTCACCGGCAGCTTCGCCACGCCGCCGGCCACCAGGCGCGCCATCCGCTTTCTCTGGTCGGCCGACACGGCGGGCCAGGGCTGGGGCATCAATCCCGATTTCGGCGGCATGCGCATCTACGAGACCATGCGCCAAACCGAGCCCGACTTCTTCATCCACTCGGGCGACACGATCTATGCCGACAACCCGATCCAGGCCGAGCAGGCCATGCCGGACGGCGGCATCTGGCGGAACCTCACGAGCCCGGCGAAGAGCAAGGTGGCCGAGACGCTCGCCGAGTTTCGCGGCAACTACGTCTACAACCTGCAGGACGACAATCTTCGCCGCTTCAACGCCGCCGTGCCGATGCTGGCCCAGTGGGACGACCACGAGGTCACCGACAACTGGTACTGGGAGCTCGGAAGGACCAGGACAACGCTACCGCGAGGAGCTCCGTGGCGCTGCTCGCGGCGCGGGCCATGCGCGCCCCTTCCAGGACTATGTGCCGGTTCACCGTCACCCGCTCGAGCGGACCGCATCTTCAGAGCTTTCCCTACGGCCCCTCGCTCGAGGTCTTCCGCATCGATCTGAGGAGCTACCGCAGCGCCAACAGCGATGGCCAGCCGACCACACTCTCACCCGAGAACCGCATCCTCGGTGCCGCCCAGCTCGCCTGGCTGAAGGGCGCCCTCGCCCGCTCCCCGGCGACCTGGAAGGTGATCGCCTGCGACATGCCGATCGGCCTGATCGTCTATGACGACTGGCGCGAGAAGAAGGGTGCCGAGGCCATAGCACTCAGGGACGGCCCGCCCGGCGGCCGCGAGGTCGAGATCGCCGACCTCCTCACCTTCATCCGCGACCGGGGCATCAAGAACACCGTCTGGCTCACCGCCGACGTCCACTACACCGCCGCCCACCGCTACCGGCCGGAGAACGCCCGCTACCAGGACTTCGCTCCCTTCTGGGAGTTCGTCTCCGGCCCCCTCAACGCCGGCACCTTCGGCCCCAACGCCCTCGACGACACGTTCGGCCCCGAGGTCGTCTTCCAGAAGGCCCCGCCCCAGGGCCAGTTCAACCTGCCGCCATCGGCCGGCCTCCAGTTCTTCGGCCAGGTCGACATCGAGCCCGAAAGCGAGGTGATGACCGTGACGCTGAAGGATCTCGAAGGCGCCAGCCTCTTCACGCAGGAGCTGGTGCCGGAGCGGTGAGGCCGGCGAGCCAGCCCGGCAAGCCGCGGGCGCGCGTTCAGCGCTGCGTCGAACGCATGACCGGCTCCGCGGGCTTGCCATCGTACCGGGCGAGCAGCTGCTCCACGACCGCCAGGAGCTGGCTGTGGCTGAAGGGCTTGGTCAGGAGCGGCGCGTCCCGGAAGGCCTGCGGCAACGCCTCGCGGCCATAGCCCGTGGCGAAGGCGAAGGGCACCCCCTGCTCGGTCAGCGCCGCCACGATGTCGTCGACGGGGCGCCCGTCCAGGTTGGCGTCGACCAGCGCCGCCTCGCAGCCGGGCGTCGCGATCAGCGGGAGAGCCCGCTCGGCGCTGGCGACGGGGCCGAGCACCTCGTAGCCAGCCGCCCGCAGCTCCTCCTCGATGGCCAGCGCCACGAGCGGCTCGTCCTCGACCACGAGCAGCCGCCCTTTGCGCGGCGCGGCCGCCGGGCGCTCCTGCCGCAAGTACTGTGGCGCGGGTGAGAGCCGGGCGGCAGCCAGGCTCTCGACCTCGTCCGCCAGCGGCAGGCGAATGACGCAGGCGAGCCCGTCCCCGGCATAGCTCACCCTGGCTTCGCCGCGGTTGGCCTCGAGGCTGCGCTCGATCAGCGTCGAGCCGAAGCCCCGCCTGCGCGGCACCTCGAGGCCGGGCACGCCGCTTTCCCGCCAGGTCAGATGCAGCTCGCGCTCCGCCGCCACGGCAATCTCCCAGGTGATCGCCAACCGGCCGGCGGGCACCGCCAGCGCACCGTGCTTGCGGGCATTGGTGGCCAGCTCGTGCAGCACCAGCGCCAGCTGCACCGCGACCCGGGCATCGAGCACCACCCGCGGCCCCGAGGTCAGGACGCGGGCCCCGTCGGTGCTGCCGAGCAGCACCTGCTCGCGGACGAGATCGCCGAGCGTGGCGCCCTGCATCCCGCCCTCCACCAGGAGATCGTGGGCCCGGGCCAGCGCCTGCACCCGCCCGTTGAAGGCGGCGACGAACGCCTCGGGGCTCCTCGTGCTGCGCATCGACTGGCTGGCGATCGCCTGGATGGTCGCCAGCGTGTTCTTGACCCGATGGTTGAGCTCGTTGAAGAGCAAAGCGCGCATCTCCTCGCCGCGCTTGCGCTCGGTGACGTCGCGCGCGACCTTCGAGGCACCGACGATCCTGCCGCTGCTGTCGCGGATCGGCGAGATGGTGAGCGAGATGTCGACCCGGCGGCCGTCCTTCGCCATCCGCACCGTGTCGAAATGCTCGACCCGCTCGCCGGCCCGGAGCCGGGCCAGGATCCCGTCCTCCTCCGGCTGCAGCTCGGGCGGAATGATCCGCTTGATCGACCGGCCGAGCATCTCCTCCTGGGTGTAGCCGAAGATCCGCACGGCCCCGGAGTTCCAGGAAGTGACGATGCCGTCCAGGGTCTTGCTGACGATGGCATCGTCGGAGGAGGCGACGATTGCCGCCAGATGCTGGGCGGCAATCTCCGACTGCCGCCGGTCATGGCACTCGACCAGCAGGTTGATGGCACCGACGACCTCGCCCGAGCCGTCCCGGAGCGGGCTCGCATGGGCGATGCAGGCCAGCATCGTCCCGTCCTGCCGGCCGATGGTCACCGGCCTGCCCGCCAAGGCCCGCCCGCCCCGGATGGCCAGCATCGGCGGCGTCTCGTCGACATCGACGGCACGGCCATCCGGCCACCTGTGCTGCCAGGGCCAACTGCCCAGCGGGCTGCCGGGCACCGGTTGCCCACCCCAGAGGGCCGCGGCGGCAGCATTGCAGAACGTGAGGCGGCCCCGGGCGTCGGTGGCATAAATCGCCACGGGAAGGGCTTCGAGCAGGTCCGTCCCCGCGATCATGGGCTCTTGGCTTTCGGAGTGGTCGCATTCAACCGCCCGGTCGAAGCGGAGTTCCGCCAGAGCCCCACCCGACCTTCGCCACCCGGCCGACCCGAAGCCGGATATGCACAGTGTAGCGGCCGGGAAAGCGCTCCCGCAACAGCGGCCGGCTGGCCGCCCGCCGATAGCCTACGCGGTCAGTTGTAGTTGCCGAGCAGGATGCCGATCAGCTCGCGGCCGGTGCCGCCCGCCACGTTGCCGTTGCCGAGCAGGATGCCGATGTTCTCCCGGCCGCTGCCGCCGCCCGCGTTGCCGTTGCCGACCAGGATGCCGACATTCTCCCGGCCGCTGCCATTGCCGCCATTGTCGTTGCCGACCAGGATACCGGAATTCTCGCGGCCGCTGGCGTTGCCGGCATTGCCGTTCGCGACCAGCACGCCGACGCTCTCGCGGCCGCTGAAGTCGCCTTCATTGCCGTTGCCGACCAGGACCCCGACATTGTCCCGGCCGCTGTTCTCGCCGGCATTGCCGTTGCCGCTCAGGATGCCGACATTGCCCGTGCCGGCCCCGTCGCCCGTGTTGCCGTGCCCGTTGAGCACGCCGGTATTGCCGTCGCCGCTGTTCATGATGCCGACATTGTTGGTGCCGGTGTTCATGATGCCGTAATTGCCGTTCTCGCCCATGTTGATGACGTCGCCGAAGATCTCGACACCTGCCGTCACCCGGTCGAGCTCGCGCCCATCGAGCCGAAGCGGCTCGGCGCTCGCGGCGGTGGTCAGTGCCGTGAGGCCGGCAAAGGCAAGCAGCAGGCGTGACAGCATGAGTGTTCCTCCCGGGGACGTTGGCTTGCTTCCCTGACAAGCTAGGTCCCGCCCCGGTCGGTCCACTCCCTGCCGGCAGCCCCTACACGTTGAAGTACCGCGCCTGCGGGTGGTGGACCACGATGGCGCTGGTCGATTGCTCGGGGTGGAGCTGCCAGCCGTCGCTGAGCTCGACGCCGATTCGCGACGCGCCGAGCAGCTCGAGCAGCGGCTCCTGGTCCTTCAGCGTCGGGCAGGCCGGGTAGCCGAAGCTGTAGCGTGAGCCGCGATAGCCCTGCTTGAGGATCTGCGCCATCTCGCGCGCGTCCTCGTGGCCGAAGCCGAGCTCGGCGCGGATCTTCGCGTGGACGTACTCGGCCAGCGCCTCCGGCCAGCTCGACGCCGAGCCCGTGCAGGCGGACATAGTCCTGGTAGCGGTCGGCCTTGAACCACTCCCGCGCGACCTCGGCCGCCCGCTGGCCCACGGTCACCACCTGCAGGCCGATGACGTCGCGCTCGTCGCTGTCGATGTCGCGGAAGAAATCCGCGATGCAGAGCCCGCCGGCCTTCGCCTGCCGGGGCAGCGAGAAGCGGCAGAGCTCGGTCGTGCCGGCCGCGTCGAAGAGCACGACGTCGTTGCCCTCGCCGGCGGCCTTCCAGTAGCCGTAGGCGGCCTGCGGCAGGAAAACCGCCTCGGCCTCGGCCTCGTCGACCAGGTCCTGGAGGATCGGGCGCAGCTCCTTCCTGGCCCATGCCAGGAACTCCGGCAGCGACCGCCCCTCCTTCTTGTAGCCCCAGTGGAACTGGTAGAGCATGTTGTCGTTGAGATACGGCAGGAGTGCTCTGACCGGCACGTTCTCGATCACCTGGGCACCCCAGAAGGGCGGTTGCGGCACCTTCACGCCGTTCGCGAGCTGGTCGCGGCGCAGCTTCGTCTCGGCGAGATCGACCGGTCGGGTGATCGGCATCGAGCCGTCATTGTGCTGCAGCGTGCGCTGCTTGCGGCCCGGCCGCTTCTTCTGCTGCTGCTTCTCCTTGATGTCGGCGAGGTAGCTGTCGAACCCGCCCTTGGCGATGGTGTCCATCAGCTTCAGCCCGTCGAAGGCGTCGCGGGCATAGGCGACCCGGCCCGAGTCGTAGGCCTTGACGCAATCCTCCTCGACATAGGCCCGGGTCAGGGCGGCACCGCCCAGGATGACCGGCAGCTCGAGCCCGTCGCGGCCCATCTCCTCGAGATTCTCGCGCATGACCACGGTCGACTTGACGAGCAGGCCGGACATGCCGATCGCGTCCGCGCGGTGTTCGCGGGCCGCCTCCAGGATGTTGCCGAGCGGCTGCTTGATGCCGAGATTGACGCAGCGATAGCCGTTGTTGGTGAGGATGATGTCGACGAGGTTCTTGCCGATGTCGTGGACGTCGCCCTTCACCGTGGCGAGCACGATGGTACCCTTCTGCTGGCCCTCCGCCTTCTCCATGAAGGGCTCGAGATAGGCCACCGACCGCTTCATGGTCTCGGCCGACTGCAGCACGAAGGGCAGCTGCATCTTGCCGGCGCCGAAGAGGTCGCCCACGACCTTCATGCCGGCGAGCAGATGCTCGTTGATGATGGTCAGCGGCGGGAACTGCGTCATCGCCTCGTCGAGATCGGCCTCGAGCCCGTCCTTGTCGCCGTCGACGATACGCTCCGCCAGCCGCTCCTCGACCTTCGCCGCCCGCTGCAGCTTCGCGGACGCCGCGGCCTTGCGGTCGGCGAAGAGGGCCATGAAAGCCTGGAGCGGGTCGTGACCCTCCCGCCTGCGGTCGAAGATCAGGTCCTCCGCCGCCTCCACCTCGTTCTGCGGGATCTTGTGCAGCGGCAGGATCTTCGACGAATGGACGATGGCCCCGGTCAGCCCGCGCCGCATGGCGTGGTCGAGCATCACCGAGTTGAGCACGTGGCGGGCCGCCGGGTTGAGCCCGAAGGAGACGTTCGAGAGGCCGAGGATGATCTGGATCTCGGGCAGCTCGGCGCTGATCCGCTCGATCGCCTCGAGCGTCCAGAGCGCCAGCTTGCGGTCGTCCTCGTTGCCGGTGCAGATGGTGAAGGTCAAAGGGTCGATCAGCAGGTCCGAGCGCGGCAGGCCGTAGCGGTCGCAGGCGAACTCGACCAGCCGCCGCGCGATCCGCACCTTGTCGTCGGCGGTCTTGGCCATGCCGGCCTCGTCGATGGTCAGCGCGATCACCGCCGCACCGTGCTTCCTGGCCAGCGCCATGCGCTGCTCGGCCGCCTGCTCGCCATCCTCGAAATTGATCGAGTTCAGGACCCCCTTGCCGCCGTAGAGCTCGAGCGCCGCCTCGAGCACCGGCAGCTCGGTCGAATCGAAGACGATGGGCGCGTCGACCTGGCCGCGCATCCGCTTCGTCACCTCGGTCATCTCGGCAACCTCGTCGCGGCCGACGAAGGCGGTGCAGAGATCGAGCGTGTGCGCCCCTTCCCGCACCTGCTCGCGGCCCATGGCGACGCAGCCGTCCCAGTCGCCGGCCTCCTGCAGCTGGCGGAAGCGCTTCGAGCCATTGGCGTTGCAGCGCTCGCCGATCGAGAGATAGGCGTTCTCCTGCCTGAGCGCCTGGGCCGAGAAGAGCGAGGCGAGCTGCGGCTGCAGCACCGGCTGGCGGGCGACCGGCACCGGCCGCTGGCCGTCCGGTGCCAGCCCGCGCAACATGGCGTCGACGGCACGGATGTGCTCCGGCGTGGTGCCGCAGCAGCCGCCCACCATGTTGACCCCGTCCTCGGTGACGAAGCGTTCGAGCCATTTGGCGAGCTCGTCCGGCCCGAGCGGGTAGTGGGTGCGGCCGTCCTTCAGCTCGGGCAGCCCGGCATTGGGCTGGACCGAGATCAGCCCGGGCCAGGTCTGGCCGAGCTGGCGCAGGTGCTCGGCCATCTCCTTGGGGCCGGTGGCGCAGTTGAGGCCGAGCCCGTCGACGCCCATGGCATCGACGATGGTGATGGCGGCGGCGATGTCGGTGCCGACCAGCATGGTGCCGGTGGTCTCGATCGTCACCTGCACGAGGATCGGCAGGCGCCGCCGTTCGGCGGCAAGGGCCGCCTTGACCCCGTTGATCGCCGCCTTCACCTGCAGCGGGTCCTGGCAGGTCTCGATCAGCAGCGCATCGACGCCGCCGGCCACGAGGCCGGCCGTCTGCAGGGTGATCGCCGCCTCGATCTCGCGGTAGCCGATGTGGCCGAGGCTCGGCAGCTTGGTGCCGGGGCCGATGGAGCCGACGACGAAGCGCTGCCGCGCATCGGCGCCCAGGCGCTCGACCGCATCGCGGGCGAGGCGGGCCGCGGTCTCGTTGATCTCGAAGGCCCGCTCGGTCAGGTCGAACTCGGCGAGCGTCACCGGGCTGCCGCCGAAGGTGTTGGTCTCGACCGCGTCGGCGCCGGCCTCGAGATAGGCCAGATGGATGTCGCGGACGAGGTCGGGGCGCGACAGGTTGAGGATCTCGGAGCAGTTCTCCTGGCCCCAGAAATCACCCTCGACAGTGAGGTCGCGGCCCTGGATCTGGGTCCCCATGCCACCGTCGAAGAGGATCACCCGCTCGCGCGCGTGGCTGGCGAAATCGACCATGACGTTCCTTCTATCAATATCCGGTTGCGGCGCCCGGCGCCGCACGGTCCGGCGGCGGGCGCCGGGTCAGGCGGCGAGCGAGAGCGCCGGCCGGCCGCCGAGCAGGCGGAAGACGGCGACGCTGAGCTCCGCCCGGTTGAGCGCGTAGAGGTGGAGCTGGCCGAAGCCCTCGGCGACCAGCCGGCGGCACTGCTCGGAGGCGACGGTCGCCGCCACCATCTTGTGCAGGTCGCTGCCCGGCTCGACCCCGTCGAAGAGCTTGACCAGCCAGCCCGGCACGCCGGCGCCGCAGCGCTCGCTGAACCGCCGGATCTGGGTGAAGTTGTGGATCGGCATGATGCCGGGCACGAAGGGTGTGGTGATGCCGCGCGCGGCCAGGGAATCGCGGAAGCGCAGGATCTGGTCGGTGTCGAAGCAGTACTGGCTGATCAGCCAGTCCGCCCCGGCGTCCACCTTGCGCGCCACATTGTCCAGGTCGGCATCGGCGCTCGCCGCCTCGGGGTGGGTCTCCGGGTAGCAGCCGACGCTGACCTCGAAGCCGTGCCGTGCCTTGAGCCCGGCAACCAGATCCGAGGCATAGGCATAGCCGTCGGCCCGCGGCGCATAGGGCCCTTCGCTGCCCTTCGGCAGATCGCCGCGCAGCGCCACCACGTGCCGGATGCCGGCCTGCCAGTAATCATCGGCCACGGCGTCGATCTCGGCCCGGCTGCGGCCGATGCAGGTCATGTGCGCCGCCACCGCCCGGCCGGTATGCTCGCGCACCGCCTCGACGACGTTGCGCGTCTCGGTATTGCCGTTGCCGCCGGCCCCGCTGGTCACCGTGTAGTGCGCCGGCCCGAGCGCCTCGAGCACGTCGATCTCCTCGAGCAGCGCCATGGCCCCGGCCGGCCATTTCGGCGGGAAGAGCTCGATCGACAGGCGCACGTCCGGCAGCTCCGCGGCGAGGGTCCAGCTCGTCGCCGGGCTCTGGGTTTGGGGCGAGCTCTGGGTCTCGGTGGTCATCAGGCGGCCCTCTCCGCGGCGGGTTGCTCTTCGGTCGTGTCGTCGTGCATGGCCTCGGCTGCCGGCTTCCTGGCGAGCCAGATGCAGACATCGGCGCCATCGCCGGCGAGGCGCACCACGGGCGCCGGCTCGAGGCCCAGCTCGGCGAACCAGTCGGCGAGCTCGGTCCCGGCAAAGCCCAGCCGCCGGTGCCCCTTGTCGGCGCGCAGCCATTCGAGCGCGTGCCGGGCGAGATCGACGACGACGAGCCGCCCCCCCGGACGCAGCACGCGGGACGCCTCGGCCAGCGCCGCCATGGGATCGTCGGCGAAATGCAGCACCTGGTGCAGGGTCACCGCGGCGACGCTGCGATCGAGCAGCGGCAGCTGGTACATGTCGCCGTAGCGGACCTGGCAGTTGCGGGCCTCGCGCCGGTCGAGATTGGCCCGCGCCACCCTGAGCATGTCGTGGCTGAGATCGACGCCGAGGCCGCTGCCGATCTGGCCGGCCAGCACCTGCAGGATGCGGCCGGTGCCGGTGCCGATGTCGAGCAGCGATTCGGCGCGCTCGGCCGAGAAGATCCGCACGAGCTCCTGCTCGACGGCGCCGGCGTCGATGGCGACATCGCTCTCGCTGTCCCAGACGGCGGCACGGGCATCGAAGAAGCGCTCCGCCTGCCGCCGGCGCGCGGTGCGGATCGCCGCGAGACGCCCGCGGTCGAGCTGCAGCAGCGCATCGTCCTCGGGCAGGAGCCGGCAGAGCGAGCGGGCGAGCCGCGCCGGGGCGCCGCTCTGCGCCCGGCGATAGAAGACCCAGCTGCCCTCGCGAAACCGCTCGAGCAGCCCGGCCTCGGCCAGGAGCTTGAGATGCCGCGAGATGCGGGGCTGGCTCTGCGCCATCACCTGGACGAGCTCGCTCACCGTCCACTCGCCGTGGCTGCAAACCGCGAGCAGCCGCAGCCGCGACGGCTCGGCGGCGGCCCTGAGCCCGGCGAGCAGCTCATCGAGCGGTGCGTTTCCCGGGGATATCGGTCCTGGCGTCATCGGCTCCCGCAGCTTCCGCATGGCGAAAGAAGGATATGCCGATATCTTTATATCGTTGCCCCGGGCTTGGCAAGCCCGACGTCAGCTGACCACGCCGGCCCGGGTGCCGAAGCTCCGGCCCCGTCGCCGGGCCTCGGGCCGGGTCAGTGCCGGGCTTCGCTGGCCGGCGGCAGGTCGAGCAGGCCCGTCGCGTCCTCGGCATCGAAGAGCCATGCGAGCAGCGCCCCCTCCACTCCCTTCCTGACCACGGCCGGATGGCTGTCGAGGGAATCGATCAGCGCCGTGAGCAGGGTCTCGTCCGAAGCGCCAAGGGCCTCGACGAAACGCTGGAACAGGGGCGAATCGTCACCCAGCACCGTGGCCAGCCGGCGCCTGAGCGAATTGAACGAAACGACACGAACCGTGCTCATCGATGCTCCTTCGGGTCGAACCGCCGGCGCCGCGCGCGGCCCGTGATCACCGGTCGCAAACTAGGCCAGGCACCGCCGCCACGACAGCCTGAGCGTCCGTCCCGCATAGGTGACTATGAACATACGTTAAGCATCGCTTAGGTTTTCCGTGCTAGGGAAAGGCCGCTTGAAAACCGAACGGGGCGCGGATAGACCCCAGCACCGAAGCCGGTCGCCCAGGGCATCCGGCCGCGGCATCGTCGAGGATAGGCAATGGCTCGTACCGCAAGCACGGCAGCCCATTGGCGTGCGGCGCTCGCCTGCATGGCCGTGGCTCTGCTGCTGCTCTCGGCGCCGCCGCGGGCCGCGGCACAAGCGGTCGACGATCCGCTCGAGCCTTTGAACCGGGCCATCTTCCAGTTCAACGTGATCGTCGACGGCACCATCCTGAAGCCGGTCACCCAGCTCTACGGCTTCGCGGTGCCCGATCCCGCCAAGCGCGGCGTGACCAACTTCCTGCAGAACCTGCGCGCACCCATCGTCTTCGCCAACCAGATCCTGCAGGGCGAGCGCGAGCAGGCGGGCATCACGCTCGGGCGGTTCATGGTGAACACGACCTTCGGCCTGCTCGGGCTCATCGACTTCGCCAATTATTTCGGCATCCCGCCGCGGGAGGAGGCCGATTTCGGCCAGACGCTCGGCGTCTACGGCATCGGCGCCGGGCCCTATCTCGTGCTGCCGCTTCTTGGCCCGTCGACGGTGCGGGACGCCACCGGCATCGCGGTCGACGCTTTCATTCTCGATCCGACGATCTATTTCACCGATACCCCGATGCGGCTCGCCCGTTTCGGCATCACCGCGGTCGACACGCGCTACCGCTACGGCCCGTTGATCGACGACCTCCAGGCGAACAGCCTGGATTTCTATGTCGCCGCACGGAGTGCGTTCCTGCAGAATAGGGAAGCCCAGATTCGCGGCAACGGCGCGGGCCTGGGCGAAGAGTACGAGAGCATTTTCGATGATCCGCTCGACGAGGAAAGCTTCGATGATCCGCTCCACGAGGAATGAGGCGCAGCGGGGATTCTGGCGGCGGCGCAGCCTGCTCGCCGCGGCAGCGCTCGGCGTCGCCCTGCCCTGGCTGCCGGCCGGGGCCGCGGCCTCCGTGCCCGATGCCGAGAGCTTCATCCGCCAGATCGGCGACGAGGTCATGGTGATCCTCACCGACCAGTCCAAGAACGATGCCCAGAAGCTCACCGAGCTCAAGACGATGCTCGATTCCTACACCGACATCGACCTGATCTCCCGCCTCGTGCTCGGGCGCTACTGGAAGACCGCCTCGGACGAGGAGCGGGACGACTATGTCAAGCTCTTCCACGAGCTTTTGATGAAGACGCTGGCCGCGCGCCTCGGCGACTACAACGGCCAGACCTTCGAGATCGTCGGCAGCCAGCAGGTAAGCAAGGTCGACAGCACGGTGGCGACGAAGATCATCCGGGTCGCCGGCAAGCCGCCCTTGAAGGTCGACTGGCGGGTGCGCGACAAGGACGGCAACTTCGCCATCATCGACGTGGTGGCGGAAGGGGTGAGCCTCGTCGTCAGCCAGCGCAACGAGGTCGGCAGCATCGTCGAGCGCGACGGCATGCCCGGCCTGATCGCGGCGATGCGCGAGCGGCGCGACGCCCTGCTCTGAGCCATCGGTCGGCCGTTCGGTCACCCCTTCGGACTTCGCTCACTCGGCCGCAGCCCGGGTCTGCGCCGCCGGCAGCGCCGGCAGGCGGAAGCGGAAGCAGGCGCCGCCCAGCGGCGCATCCTCGACCCAGATGCGACCGCCGAAATGGCTCACGATCTGCTGACAGATGGTGAGCCCGAGCCCCGTCCCCTTGGGCCGGTCCTTGAGGCTCTCGCTGGCCTGGTGGAACTTCTCGAAGATCGCGTCCCGATACTGCAGGCTGACGCCCGGGCCGTTGTCCTCGACGCCGACCACCCAGTCGGCACCGTCCCGGGTGACGCCGATCCGGGCGATCCCGCCCTTGGCCGGCACGAACTTGAAGGCGTTGCCGAGCAGGTTGACCGCCACCTGGACCAGGCGGTCGTGGTCGCCGCGGACCAGCGCCGGCTGGTCCGGCACGGGCCCCCGCTCCAGCGTGGCGCCGAGCTCGCTGGCGAGGCCCCGGGTCGCCGCCATGGCCTCGTCGATCACGGCGACCAGGTCGACGTCGCGCACGTGCCAGTCCATGCTGCCGGATTCGATCTTCGAGAGGTCGAGCACGTTGTTGATCAGCCGCGTCAGCCGCTCGCTCTCGCGCACCACGATGCCGAGGAACTCCTTGCGCTCCTCGAGCTCGAGATCGGGGTTGTCGATCAGGATCTCCGAGAACGAGCGGATCGAGGTCAGGGGTGTCCGGAGCTCGTGGCTGACCGTTGCGAGGAAGTCGTCCTTCATCCGGTCGAGCTCCCTGAGGCGCTCGTTGATCTGCTTGAGCTCCGCCCCGGCCTGCTCGAGCGCCCGCGAGCGCTCCTCGAGCTGGTGGCTGTACTCGATCACCTGGCTCGCCTCGTCGAGGATCTCGAGGATGTCGTCCGGGCCGATCACCTCGCCCCGCACCACCGACGCCACCATGGCGCGGGCCGTGGCGGCGCCGATCGCCCGGGCCACGTGCCGCTCGACCAGCTGCACGAAATCGGCGTCGGCGCGCTCCTCCATCGCCAGCCTGTGCCCGCGGCGATAGGCGTCGGTGGCCAGCACGTGCTCGGCCTGCTCGCGACCGATGAAGCGCAGCAGGAGCTCGTGGAGCTCGGCCACGCGCGTGTCGCCGCGCCAGATCCGGGTCGTGCCCTCGCGCTCGAAGATGTTGACGAAGAGCAGCGCCTGCAGCCGCTGCAGGTTGTCCTGCTGGAAGAGCAGCGAGCCGCCGACCAGGAGGAGCAGGTTGGCGGTGATGCTCCAGAAGAGCGCGTGGCTGACCGGCTGCAGCCCGTCGAGCCCGAAGAGCGCCTCGGGCCGCAGCAGGGGCGAGCCGAAGAGGCCGTCCATGAGGATGGCCGGGTCAATCACGCCGGTCTTCGCCAGGGCCGGCACGATGAGCGTGAGCCCCCAGACGGCGATGCCGGCGGTGAGCCCGGCGAGCGCCCCCACCAGGTTGGCGTCGCGCCAGAAGATGCCGAGCACGAGCGCCGGCACGAGCTGGGCCACGGCGGCAAAGGCGATGAGCCCGATGCCGACCAGCCCGTAGCCGGCGCCGACCGCCTGGAAGAAGATGTAGGCGAGCACCAGGAGAAGCAGGATCGAGGTGCGGCGGATGGTCATGACCAGCCGCGAGAGATGCCGCCGCCGGGTGAGCTGCAGCGCCTCGACGCGCAGCAGCACCGGCATCACCACGTCGTTCGAGATCATGGTGCTGAGTGCTACGGTCGAGACGATGATCATGGCGGTCGCCGCACTCAGCCCGCCGATGAAGACGACGAGCGCCAGCCAGGGGGCCGCGGCTTGCAGCGGCAGGAAGAGCACGATCAGGTCGCCGTCCGCGATGCCGCCGAGCCGGCCCGCCAGGGCGATCGGGATGACGAAGATGTTGATCAGCAGGAGATAGGTCGGAAAGGCCCAGGTGGCCGTCCGGATATGCCGCTCGTCGACGTTCTCGATCACCGCGACCTGGAACTGCCGGGGCAGCACGAAGACCACGGAGCCGGCGAGCAGGATCATCAGGAACCAGTCGAAGTAGTTCCAGCCCTCCGGCATCAGCAGAAGATCGCCGTGCCCCGCGGCTCGGGTCGCCTGGATGATCGAATCGAAGCCGTCATAGAGGAAGAAGGTGACGAAGATGCCGACGGCGATGAAGGTGGTGAGCTTGACGATGCTCTCGAAGGCGATGGCCAGCACCATGCCCTGGTGGGTCTCGGTCGCGTCGATGTGGCGGGTGCCGAAGAGGATGGCGAAGACCGCCATGACGATGGCGATGACGAAGCCGCTGTCGATGCCGAAGGGCAGGATCCCGGCACCGTCGCCGAGCCCGAGCATCACGTTGGCGCTGGCCGAGAGCGCCTTGAGCTGCAGGGCGATATAGGGGATGCCGGCGATCATCGCGACCAGGGTGGCGATGCCGCCGAGGGCGGAGCTCTTGCCGTAGCGGGCGGCGAGGAAATCGGCGATGGAGGTGATGCTGTAGGTCTTCGCGATGCGCAGGATCTTGTGCAGCACGAAGGGGAAGAGCAGGGCCGCGAGCGTCGGGCCGAGATAGGTCGGCAGGAACGCGATGCCGGCCTGCGAGGCGAGGCCGACCGAGCCGTAGAAGGTCCAGGACGTGCAGTAGACCGCCATGCTCAGCGTGTAGATGAGCGGGTTGTCGATCAGCTGCCGCCCCTCGCGCGCCCGCCGGTCGCCGAAGCTGGCGATGACGAAGAGCAGCCCGAGATAGGCGGCGGCAGCGGCGACGATGAGCCAGGGCGAGAACATCAGGCCTTGGCCCGCCACTGCATGACGAGGAAGGCGAGCACGATGACCAGGGTCCAGCCGAGGAAGAGATAGAGCGGCAGGTAGCCGCCCTCGCCCAGCCGGTCGGCGACGATGGCGAGCGGCGCGTTGAAGAGCAGCAGCGCCAGGATCAGCGTGGCCAGGAGATAGCGCCGGCGGCGGCCGTCGATCATGTTACTTGGCCGCCATCACCGCCTCGATCTGCGCCACCAGCTCGCGGGTCGAGAAGGGCTTGGTCACATAGGCGTCGGCGCCGAGCGCCAGGCCGCGGTCGCGCTCGCTGTCGCGGCCGCGGGCCGTCAGCATGAAGATCGTGGTCGCGGCCCAGGAGGGATCGGCGCGGATCCGCTCGCACACCTCGTAGCCGTCGAACTCCGGCATCATCACATCGAGCAGAAGAAGATCTGGCGGCGGCCCGGCCAGCGCGTCGAGCGCCTCCCGCCCGTTGCGCGCCACCGTCACCTCGAAGCCCGCCTTCTTCATCAGGAACTCGAGCGACATGACGATGTTGGGCTCGTCGTCGACGATCAGGACACGCCTCGCCACGCCTGCATGCCTCCCCTGGCACGATCTTTCGGGGCACCCGCCCCCTTGCACCCGCAAAGGCTAGCGCCAAGGTCCTCCTTTGCGAAGCCCCGGCCAGTTGCTAGACAACCGCCAATTCCGCCTCCGGCAGCCCCTTTCCAGCCCCACTCCCCTCAAGGACCCCCATGGCCTCGTACCAGTATATCTACGTGATGAAGCGCCTCACCAAGATTTTTCCCGGTGGCAAGAAGCTCTTCGAGAACATCACGCTCGCCTTCCTCCCCGGTGCCAAGATCGGCGTGCTCGGCGTCAACGGCTCGGGCAAGTCGAGCCTCTTGAAGATCATGGCCGGGCGGGACCAGGACTTCGCCGGCGAGGCCTGGGCCGCCGACGGGGTGAAGGTCGGCTACCTCGAGCAGGAGCCGCATCTCGACGAGACCAAGGACGTCATGGGCAACGTCATGGACGGCGTCGCCGAGACCAAGGCGCTGCTCGACCGCTTCAACGAAGTCTCCGAGGGCTTCGCCGACCCCGACGCCGACATGGACGCGCTCATGGCCGAGCAGGCCGAGCTGCAGGAGAAGATCGACGCCTGCAACGGCTGGGAGATCGAGCGCACGCTCGAGATCGCCATGGACGCGCTGCGCTGCCCGCCCGGCGACGCCGACGTGACCAAGCTCTCGGGCGGCGAGCGGCGGCGCGTCGCACTCTGCCGCCTCCTCCTCTCGCAGCCCGACCTCCTGCTCCTCGACGAGCCCACCAACCACCTCGACGCCGAAAGCGTCGCCTGGCTCGAGCGCTTCCTGCACGACTACAAGGGCACCGTCGTCGCCGTCACCCACGACCGCTACTTCCTCGACAACGTCGCCGGCTGGATCCTCGAGCTCGACCGCGGCAAGGGCATCCCCTACGAGGGCAACTACTCCGGCTGGCTCGAGCAGAAGCAGAAGCGCATGGCGCAGGAGGAGCGCGAGGAGCAGGCCCGCCAGAAGACCCTGGCGCGCGAGGCCGAATGGATCGCAAGCAGCCCCCGCGCCCGGCAGGCCAAGCAGAAGGCCCGCATCTCGGCCTATGAGGACCTGCTGCGCGCCGCCAACGACGCCGCCCCGGACAGCGCCCAGATCATGATCCCGCCCGGCCCCCGCCTCGGCGCCACAGTCGTCAAGTTCGACCACGTCTCCAAGGGCTTCGGCGACCGCCTGCTCATCGACGACCTCTCCTTCGAGCTGCCCCCCGGCGGCATCGTCGGCGTCATCGGTGCCAACGGCGCCGGCAAGACCACCCTCTTCCGCATGATCATGGGCGAGGAGAAGCCCGACAGCGGCAGCGTCAGCAAGGGCGACACGGTCGAGCTCGGCTATGTCGACCAGTCGCGCGACAGCCTCGACGGCAAGAAGAGCGTCTTCGAGGAGATCTCCGGCGGCACCGACCACCTCGAGTTCGGCAAGCAGGTGATGAACTCCAGGGCATACGTCGCCTCCTTCAACTTCAAGGGCGGCGACCAGCAGAAGAAGGTCGAGGTCCTCTCCGGCGGCGAGCGCAACCGCGTCCACCTCGCCAAGCTGCTCCGCTCCGGCTGCAACGTCCTCATGCTCGACGAGCCCACCAACGACCTCGACGTCGAAACCCTGCGCGCCCTCGAGGACGCGCTGCTCGACTTCGCCGGCTGCGCCATCGTCATCAGCCACGACCGCTGGTTCCTCGACCGCATCGCCACCCACATCCTCGCCTTCGAAGGCGACAGCCACGTCGAATGGTTCGAAGGCAACTTCGAGGACTACGAAACCGACAAGAAGAAGCGCCTGGGTGCGGAAGCGGTCGAGCCACACCGCCTGAAGTACAAGCCGCTCAAGGTGGCTTGACGGAAGGAAGAGCCGGGGAGTATGATACTCCCCGGGCCCCACCGATTTTTGTTGTTGAGAAATGGGCGTCAAACCATCGAGAAGAGTCTGGCGCGCACCGCCACGATATGCTACGTGCATAGCTCCACTGGTAAAGTCATGCTGCAGGAAATCATCGAACCCGCTTGGGCCAGCAACGTCTTCATTCCTGCTTAGAGGACGTCAAGGCGAGGTCGACATGCGGAATGTCGCGTTCAGTTAAACGACACCCCTCGCCCATCCGCGCTACTTTGCAGGTCGCGCGAACGTCGAAACGGGCATCGACTACCTGGCCAAACAGCTGACTTCGACCCCAACGTGCTCTATGTGGCCTTATCGACGTTCCCGCGGAACATCGCTTGAACCTGCCGACGATCATGAGCGAGCGAAACGCCGCAAAGAAATAGAACTGTACTCGGAAGCCAAGGGATTGCTTCCATGACCTCAAAACCAAGCGAAGCGCAAAGTTCTGCTTATCGAACTTGAATCGAAATTGGGAACCAGTGTTATAATGCCAACATCCAGAACTGGGCCAACTTTGGTGTAAAAAACTTGCCTCCTCGGGGCGCCATTTCATTATCCTGTTATGCAACGTTTCTGTAAAATGGTATCCAAAAGCTTAAGATATTTTGCAGCGATCATGTGGACTGGAACATTGATGGCCTCCAGAGCCATTTGCTCATTATGGCCCGAAAATAGCGGCGTCCATTGCGTAGTAATAATCGTCACTCACGCTGGTCGTCCCATTCTTAAAACTGTCCGGGCCACAATAATCTTGGGCCTGGCGGAGCTTTCGGTGCATGCGCACGGTGTTCGGGAAATTCGGGTCCACGAGACTCTTTCAACCCTTACCGCCTTCGCATGTGCCGCACCCCGTCACCCGGCGTGACAATCGACCGGCTCAGGGCGACGCTTCCTCTCTTAGCCTTTGAACGCCGCGCGAAACGGCACTTGGTGGAGATGTGCGCCAGGCTGGTTATCCCTTGATCGCGGCGTCTCGATCCGCAATTGCCTGCCGCAGGTCCATGGCCGTATGGAAGACTGCGACCACCGTCACGACCTCGGGGGCCGCGGTGTAGACGATCACGTAGGGGAGGTTGGCCACGGGAAGCTCGCGGGTGCCGGGCACCCTGCCGGCACGCCCCATCCCGGGAAAATCGCCAAGTCGCCGCAGCGCCGCGGTGATGGCATCAAAGACGGTCTTGGCCGCCTCTGGGTTGTCGAGGGCGATGTAGTCGATGATCCCGACGAGGTCGCGCTCTGCGGGCTCGGCGAGGACGACCTGCATCAGCGGCCGAAGCCATGCCTTTTGGCAATCTCGTCCACAACCTCCTCGGCGGGTCGCAAGCGGCCTTCACGAGCTGCGGCAAGCCCCTCCTCGATCCGCTCGATCTGCCAGCCATGCGCCTGCGCTGCCCGGATGTCCTCGATGCTCAGGGCCGGATAGTCGGCGAGGATCTGCGCCTCGCTGTCCCCCGCCCCCAGACGTCGCAGGATGAGCTCGACCGGAATGTGCGTACCCTTGACGATCGGCTTGCCCATCATCACCCGGGGATCCGAAACGATCCGATCCACCAAGCGCGCTGCCATCACCACTCTCCATGGTCCCCGCCATTACCGACATCCCAAGGCTTCGAGGGACAGCTCCCTCGTTAACAAAACCGGGGGAACCCGGGCAAATCATTTTCTCCCGGCTTCCGATCTGCGCCGCATCAGCGCTCTGGCCGTGCCACTTCCCGTTCCATCAACTCGCGGATGAAGCGGGTGTAGGGGATGCCGCGCTGGCGGGCGCGTTCCTTCAGGGCTTCGAGGAGGGATTGCGGCACGCGCATGTTGATCTGCGCCGACTTCGGCTCGAACTCGAAGCGTCTCGGCTGGAAGCCCGAGAAGTCGTACTCGGTGAGGTCGGCCGTCGCCACGAAGCTCTCGGCCTCCTCGTCCGTGTCGAAGCGCGGAAAGGGCTTAAGGGCCTTTGCCTGCTTGCCACTCATAGCTCGCGATTTCCTTCCTGTGCATGTAGCGGGCGCTGATCGGACGAATGAAGCGCTTGCCGTTCCTCTCCCTGATCGTGAACACGTCGAACAGATGCCGCCCGTCCGCATTCCTCCCCACGGCATCGAAGCGCGTTTCCGTATCCTCCGGGTAGCGGTCGGGCAGGACGAGCGGCGTTCCCTGGAGAACTTCCTCGATCTCCCCCCGCGATACGCCATGCCTGCCGCACTTCGGCCAGTTGCCGCCATCCCAGTCGAAGCCTGCGACGCTGCCGATCATCCGAGAATAATAGACAAATGTCTATACATATCAACCCGTGGCAAAACCGGGGCACACCACCACCTCTCAGCCAAGTGAGCCCGAGGGGGTCCGGGGGAAATCATTTCCCCCGGCTTCTTCCCTTCTTCGCCTTGGCCCTCTCGACTCATTGGCTGACGCTCGGTTTCACCCCCTTCGCGACTTCCGGAGAACCACGAGAGGCCTGCAACAGAAGTGAGCGCCAGCCCGCCCCTTCAGCCTTTGTTAAGCCCGCTGTAAGAGTAAGTGGTCTGGCCGTAGCGCTCGGCGTCCGGCCCAGGAGCGTCGATGACCCGTTTCGATCGTCACCAATGGCCTGTGTCCGGCCTCGCGGAGGGCGGCAGGTGGCTCAGGGCCTGTCTGCTGCAGGCCACGGGTGCGCGGCCGCACGCTTGCGACTATTGCGGCTCGGCCGTTCCGTTCGGCGACGTCCAGTGCCCAGGCTGCGGCGCCACCGCGACCCTGAAGCAGGCCCCGAGGTCATCGCGCAAGTCGCTGGCGTCGTCGCCTGCCGGTGCTGTCACGCCGACGGGCGGGCGGCCGTGGCTGGTGCCGCTGCTGCTGTGCATCCTCTTCCCGCCGGCCCTGCTCGTCGTCCTGCCCGTCCTCTTCTGGCGCTGGCTGCGCCGCGGCCATGCCGGCTGGGTCCTGCCGCTCCTGATCTGCGTGGTCTTCCCCCCGGCCGTCTTGCTCCTGGTCGCCCCCTGCCCTCCTCTGGCGCCCGCCCGGGCTGGCGGCCCCGGACGCCCCCGTCCATGTGCCGGAGCGGGCGCCCTCCCGCTTACGGACAGCCGCTGTCGTCGACGGCCCCGTCGGCCATCACCGTCCGGCACAGCGTCGCGCCGAACAGGCCCGCCTTCTCGAGCCTGGCGTCCAGCAGCACCGCTTCCGTCAGCACGCCCCGTGAGAGATCGGCGGAAGGTGAGGTCGGCACCGGTCAGGTTGGCGCCCGTCAGGTCGGTCCCCCGCAGGTTGGCGCTCGTCAGAACCGCACCCGCCAGGATCGCCCCGGACGCATCAGCACTCGTCAGGTTGGCGCCCTCGAGATTGGCCGCCCGGTCCGCCCTCGAGATGGGCACCGAGCATGCGCGCCCCCGAGAGGTCCGCGCCGATGAGCGACGCCCCGGTGAAGTCCGTGCTCGTCAGGTTCGCTCCGGCGAGGACCACATGGTCCAGATCGGCACTTGCCAAGGTCGGCCTGCGACAGGTCGCACGCCGGGCGGCGCCCGTCTCCTGCATCGTCTGCAGATCCGCAGGATCGAAGGCCTGCGCCGGCGGCAGCCCACCGAAGGCGAGCACGATCGCGGCGATGCCGGTGGCACGGAACCATGGCCTGTCTCCGTTGCGCGAAGAATCCCGCCATTATCCCCCATTCCCGCACCCCGGGCAAACCACGTCCCCACCCGCCGGGCACCACCACGAATAACCGAGGGGGCCCGGGGGGAAATCATTTCCCCGGAAACCTCATCCCCCGACTTCTATCACCCCGCCCCTATGCCATGATCCGGCGAGCTTCACTGAAACGGCGGGAACCATGGCCGGCGGCTGGACGCGGGACGGGGCGGTTCAGGAGCAGATCGACGACACGGTGAAGGACGCCGTGCGGCTGGCGCGGGAGCGGATGCAGGCCGGCGAGGGCCAC
This sequence comes from Geminicoccaceae bacterium, assembly GCA_041397945.1. Lineage (GTDB taxonomy): Bacteria > Pseudomonadota > Alphaproteobacteria > Geminicoccales > Geminicoccaceae > SLRI01. The sequence goes on along the minus strand of JAWKVR010000011.1, from coordinate 3,649 downwards.
GCACTGCGACCGGTGCGGTGCCGAGATCCCCGAGGCGCGGCGGCGGGCCATGCCGCATGCGCGGACCTGCGTGCCCTGCCAGTCGGCGCTCGATGGCCGGCCGCAAGCGGCCCTCTTCAACCGCCGCGGCAGCAAGGACAGCCAGCTGCGCTGCGACCGCCACGCAGCGGGCTCGCCCGTGGCGATCGGCAGGCCGGTCGCTCAGCGAGCCAGAAAGGTCACCAGCTTCGGGATCACCCGGTCCGGTGCCTCGTCCATCAGCCAATGGCCCGAGCCCTCGACGACAACGCCCTCGACCTGGTCGGCGACCAGCCGGGCCTGGGTGATCAGGAATTCTCCGGAGGCCTTCTCGCCGGTCAGGACCAGCATGGGCATCACCAGCTTCGTCGTGGCGAAGCCGGCGAAGTCCCTGGCGTCCTGCTCGAAGGCGCGAAAGACCTCGAACCCCGCCTGCATGGCGCCGGGCTCGGCATAGGCCGCCGCATAGAGCCGGCGGTCCCGCCTCGGAAACGGAATGGCCGGGATCGGCGGCGAAGTCGTTCAGAAATGCTCGGGTAGATCCGCTCGCGGCCCTGGACGAGCGCCAGCGGCGTCGTGCCGTAGAAGTGGAAATGCCAGAGATCGCGCAAGAGCCAGACGGTCGTCCATTCGCCGACACCGGGCAGGAAGGCGTCCATCAGGGCGATCCGGTCCACTTCGGCGGCATACTGGGCGGCATAGGCATAGGCGACCATCAGCCCGATATCGTGGCCGACGATCCGGACGCGCCGAGGCCGAGGGACGCTGCCAGGGCGTGGATGTCCCGGGCCATCGTCTTCTTGTCGTAGCCGCCTGCCGGCTTCGCCGACTTGCCGAAGCCGCGCAGATCGGGGGCGATGACCCGGTGCGTGCGGGCGAGCTCGGCGATGAGCGGCCGCCACATATGGCTGGTCTGGGCGTAGCCGTGCAGCAGGAGCACCGGCTCACCCTCGCCGGCACTCAGATAATGCAGCCTGATCCCGTCGGCTTCGACGAAGCCGCTCTCGATCTCGACCGGGCCGGGTGGGGTCATGACGTCACGGCCAGCGGTGCAAGGGCGCCCGCACGGGCGCCGAGCGGCATCGACATCAAGATGGGCCATCTGCCCTCCAGCCGCGGCATTCCCCTGCGCGCCGCCTCGCGGACAGCAGATTAGCCCTGCGCCGTGCCGTCCACCATAGCTATCGCGATGCGGCCCGGTCTCACGAGCGCCGCCTTCCAGGCCATGTTTTTCAGGCACGGCGGAAGGGTCCCGGGTGAGCCCGGTTCCCCCGCTTCGCGTCAGCCGCTCTTCTTCATCTCGATCCGGATGCCGTGGACCGTCGTGCCCGATTCGTTCAGCACGCGACCGGGCGGCTGCGGCGCCATGTTGACGACGAGGCAGCCCTTGCCGTTCCAGGCCTCGAGCGCCTTGATGATGTCGCGATGCGGCGGCAGCCGCTCGCCATCCGGCGAGATGTCGGTGATCGGCGGCTCGATCTGGTCGAGGACGAAGACCGAGGGCCAGCGGTGATGATGCACCGGCTCCTCGTCATCGGGCTCCAGCGTGACCCTCGAGCACGCGGACGTTGGCGTTCTCGAAGATCACCTTGTGGTGCCTGGGTGCCGCCTTGACGGCATCGAGCTCGGGATCCCAGGAGGCTGGATCCGACGCGTCGTAACGAGCCATGCGTGACCTCCCCATTGCGTGTCGTTCCCGATGATGGGGCCGACGATCGCAACATACACCCGCGCGGCGAAATTCGGGAAATGCCGCCGACCGGATTGGCGCAGGCGCCGCCCATGGATTAACAAGGCGACCGCAGCCGCCGGCGACCGCGACGCCCAGGCACTCCCGAGCACGGATTCTTTCATGGCCAAGCCCAACATCGTCTTCATCATCACCGACCAGCAGCGGCACGACACGATCGGGGCGCTCGGCCACCCGCACATGATCACGCCGAACCTCGACCGGATGGCCGAGGAGGGCATCGCCTTCTCGGGGATGTACTGCACCTCGCCGGTCTGCTCGCCCTCGCGCGCCTCCCTCTTCAGCGGGCTCTACCCGCACAGCTCGGGCGTGCTGCGCAACGACGAGCGCTGGCCCTACACCTGGGTCCATCTCCTGGCCGAGGCGGGCTATCGCTGCGTCAATGTCGGCAAGATGCACACCCACCCGTTCGAGGAGGCCTTCGGCTTCCACGAGCGCCACGTCACGGAGAACAAGGACCGGGCGCACCCGAACCTGCCGTTCTATCTCGACAACTGGGACAAGGCGCTCTGGGCCGCGGGCTACATCAAGCCGTCGCGCCAGACCTATTGCCACCGCGACGATTACAGGGACCGCCTCGGCGCCTTCGTCTGGGAGCTGCCGGAGAAGCTGCATCCCGACGTCTTCGTCGCCCAGAGCGCCGTCCACTGGCTCGAATGCTACAAGGGCAAGGAGCCCTTCTTCCTGCAGGTCGGCATTCCCGGCCCGCACCCGCCCTACGACCCGACCGAGGAGGCGCTCGCCCTCTATGACGGCGTCGAGTTCCCGGAGCCGATCCGCAACTACGATCTCGACAGCCAGCCCACGGCCATGCGCAAGCTGCGCCAAAACCATATCGAGAACGACCACGACGCGGTCGTGCATCTGGCCGACCCGACGCCCGAGCAGATGCAGCGCCAGCGCGCCCATTATGCGGCCAACGTCACCATGATCGACCAGCAGCTCGGCCTGCTGAAGGCGGCGCTCGAGGCGCGGGGTGTCCTCGACAACACCGTCATCATCTTCACCTCGGACCACGGCGACAGCCTGAACGACCATGGCCATTCGCAGAAATGGAGCATGTTCGAGAGCTCGGTCCGCGTCCCCTGCCTGATCCACGACCGCCGGCGCAGCGATGGCGGGCGGCGCATCGACGATTTGACCTCGCTCTTCGACCTCGGCCCGACGATCCTCGAGCTCGCCGGCGTCACCCCGCCGGCCTGGATGGAGGCGCAGAGCCTCGTGCCGTATTTCGACCGGGACACCGACCCGGCGCGCGACACGGTCTATGCCGAGCTCGCCGACGACATGATCCAGGAGGACTGCCCGTTCATCACCATGATCCGCACCGGCAAGTGGAAGCTCGTGCACTATCTGGGATCGGACGAGGGCCAGCTTTTCGACCTCGAGGCCGACCCGGACGAGATCGACAACCTCTGGGACGCGCCGGCGCACCAGGCGACCCGGCAGGAGCTGACCCACAGGATCCTCGCGTGGCGGCTGCAGAGCGCCAGGCACACGCAGCGCTTTCTGGTCGACGCGCTCGCCGGCTGACCGGCCCGGCCCTCGGGCGGGTTGCCGGCAACCGCTCGACAGCGAGCCGCGCCAAGCGCAGAATATCGGATTGGCGTCACAACGCTGACCGTGCCAGGAGCCGGGCAGCAAGAGGGAGACTTCGCCGTGACGATCACAGACAGCGCCCGCGACTTCTTCGAGGCGTGCGAGACCGGCAAGGGCTGGTCCGCCTGCAAGGCGTGGTGCCACGACGGGGCGACATTTTCCTGCCAGGCCGATGCGCTGGCCGATGTCACGACGCTCGAAGGCTACACCGAGTGGATGAAGGGGCTGCTGGGGCTCATGCCCGACGGCCGCTACGAGCTGAAGGCCTTCGCCACCGACCCT
>JAWKVR010000010.1:0-82263 GCA_041397945.1 Geminicoccaceae bacterium | reverse complement strand
TCGCGCATCCGGGTCGCCCTGATCGTTGCCATCCTCGTCGCGGCTGCGTCGCGTGCGGATGCGGGGCCGCTGCACGACGCGGCGGCAGAGGGCGATCTCGGGGCTGTCGAGACGCTGCTGCGTGCCGGCAATGACGCTGACGCGACCGGGGCCAACCAGGAAACGCCGCTGATGGCGGCGGCCCTCGCCGACCAGCCCGGGATCGCGGTTGTCCTGGTCGCCGCCGGCGCCGACGTCATGGCGCGCAACCAGGGCGGCCTCACGCCGCTGCATGCCGCGGCCTATGGCGGCAGCGTCGAGGTGGCGGCCCTGCTGCTCGACAAGGGTGCGGTGCTCGAGGATCGGGAGAACGTCTCGGGCGCCACGCCCTTCATGCTGGCCGCCGAGCAGGGCCAACTCGCCGTGGCCGAGCTGCTGATCGAGCGCGGCGCCGATATCGGCCTACCCGATCGCGAGGGCTTCACGCCCCTGTCGCAGGCCTGGGCGAAGCAGCGCACCGACATGGTGCGCCTGCTGAAGGCGCATGGTGCTGTCTGCCAGTCGGCCGAGATGCTGGGCAGCGAGGATTTCCATCGCCGGTGCGTCGCGGCCGGCACCTAGCGGGAGGGCGGATGATGCGGATGGGCGCGCGTTCGGTGGTCTCGCTCGCCTGTGGTGCCGGGCTCGTGGGGGCCGGTGGGCAGGTGGCGGCGGGCGAGGTGGTGAATACCGGGCTCTTCGGTGGTGTGGCCATCATGGGCTACGACACTGTCGCGTACTTCACCGAGGGGCGGGCGATGAAGGGCTCCCCCGACTTCGCCTACGAGTGGCTCGGCACGCCCTGGCATTTCGCCAATGCGGACCATCGTGACCTGTTCGCGGCAGACCCGGCACGCTATGCCCCGCAATATGGCGGCTATTGCACGCTCGGTGTCGGCGTGGATGGCCACGCCGCCGAGAACATCGACCCCGAGCGCGCCTGGCGGATCATCGACGACAAGCTCTACTTCGTCTACGACCCGACCTATGTCGAGGAGCTCGACGGGCCGGCGCGCGGCGAGTGGCTCGGCTGCCGCCGAGGCGAAGTGGCCGGCGCTCGAGGCGCGCCTCGAGCAGGGGCTTCAACTGAGGCTTTGGGCCGGTCAGTCGCCGACGGCGAAATGGAAGACCTTGGTGGCGTTGACATAGGTGTAGTCCAGGCCGTCCTCGCCCGAGCCCGCCGGCCGGTGCAGGACCGGGCCGCAGACCGGGCGGCCGAGCATCGTGGCCTCGATCCTCTCGCAGAGCCGGTCGCCGTCGACGAAGACGCGGCCGGTGGCGATGAGCGATGCCGTGCGGAAGGCCATACGGCCGTCGGCCTCGTACTGGGCGATGGCCGCCGCGCCACCCTCCAGGCGACCGCGCCAGAGCCGGCCGAAGACGATGGGCCGGATCTCCGCGGATCGCAGGTGCTCGAGCGATTCGGTGTCGAAACCGGAAGGCCACTGCGGCATGCCGGCTGCCGCCATGGCGGCGAGGATGCGCGCCTCGTCCGCCGCCTCGCGGAAATGCGCGAGGATGACCCGATAGACTTCGGTGCAGACATTGGTGCCGTAGCGCAGTGCCGAGTCGACCGCTCGACGGGCTTCGTCCGCCCGGCCGGCCTCGGCATAGGCCGCCGCGAGCATGGCGTGCACGTCGTCGACATTGGGCGCCTCGGCGCGCGCCTGCTCCAGCACGGCGATGGCACGGTCGGGCTGGTCGTTCAGGAGGAAGGCCATGCCGGCGACGATGGCGTCGCTCGTCGGCGGTCGCGGGTTGAGCTTCAGCGCCTGCTCCACGGCCGCGACGGCATCGGCATGGCGGCCGCTGAAGGTGAGCACGAGGCCGAGCGCCGCGTGCGCCTCGGCGTCGCCCGGGGCGAGCGCCACCGCCCGCTCGGCGGAGGCGATGGCGTCATCGTGCCGGCCGTCGACCACCTGGAGCACGGCCAGCACCGCGAAGGGCAGGGCAGCCTCGGGATCGATCTGCAGCGCCCGGCCGGCGCGCTCATAGGCGCGCTGGCGCGCCACCGGGGCCGGCAGGATGTCGTCGTAGTTGTTGCGCATGATGTCGACCGAGAGGCGCGCATCGGCGGCCAGCGCCTCGGCGAACGTCGGGTCGAGCGTCGCGGCTCTGGCATAGAGCTGGAGGGCCTCGCCCAGCTTCGGCCGAAAGCCCGTGCGGGCGGCATGCCCGGCGCGCAGATAGTCGTCATAGGCCTCGAGGTTCGTGGTCGGCAGTCGCTCCAGGCGTTGCGCCTCGGCCGGTGAGAGCTGGATCGACAATGCCTCGACGATCCGTTGCCGGACCTCGTCCTGGACTGCGAGAATGTCGGCGGCGTCACGCTCGAACCGCTCGGCCCAGAGGTGCTCGCCGGTCGCCGTGTCGACGAGCTGCACGTTGATCCGCAGGCGGTCGGCGGCGTGCCGGACGTCGCCCTCGACGACGTAGCGCACCCCCAGGCGCCGGGCCGTGTCGCGCAGGTCGCCGTCGGTGCCGGCGTCGGCGGGGATGGCGTTGCGGCCGACGACGAAGAGGCCCGAGACCCTGGCGAGATCGGTGACCAGGTCGCCGGCGAGGCCCTCCGCGACATAGGCCTCGTCGGGATCGAGGCTGGCGAACGGCAGGACGGCGATCCCCGGCCGCTCGGGGAATTGCGGAACCCGGCGGGCAGAGCCAGCCACCAGAGGCCGGCGGCACCGGCGAGCACGGCGAGTGCCACGGCCGCGGCACCGGCGAGTCGGCGACGGTGCCGTGGCTGCAGCCGCCCGGGTGGAGCGCCGAAGCCGGCGACGCGATAGACCGCCAGGGCTCGGGGATGTTCTTGACCCGCTGCCGGCCCATGGCTTCGAAGGTGAGGGCGGTCTTGCCGCGCAGATGCTCGTGGACGTTCCCCGAGACCAGAATGCCGCCGGGTGCGGCCAGCGCTTCCAGGCGTGCGGCGACGTTCACGCCGTCGCCGTAGATGTCGTCGTCGTCGTGGATGATGTCGCCGAGATTGATGCCGATGCGGAGCCGGAGGCGCTCGCCCTCGGGCAAATGGCGCTCGCTCGCCTCGAGGTCGCGCTGGATGGCGACGGCGCAATCCACGGCACCGACGACGCTCGGGAACTCGATCAGCGCGCCGTCGCCCATCAGCTTGACGATGTGGCCGCCATGCGCCTGCACGGCCGGCTCGACCATGGCGGTGCGCAGCGCCCTGAGGCGGGCATGCGTGCCCCCCTCGTCGGCCGCCATCAGCCGACTGTAGCCGACCACGTCGGCGGCGAGAATCGCCGCGAGCCGCCGTTCGACCGCCGGACCCGGCATGCTGTGCCCCTGCCCGAAGGTCCCATGACTGTAGCACATGGCAGCCATGTCCGGGAGCACGGGCCGCCGGCGCCTCGGCCATTGCGGGTGCGGCGGGTTATGGGTATATGCCCGCATCATGCTCGAGGTCGCCTGCCACTGCACGAATGCCCGCCGCGCCGCCCGGTCGCTGACCGAGCACTATGACGCGGTGCTGGCGCCGTCCGGGCTCAAGGTGACGCAATTCTCGCTGCTGCGGGCGACCGGCCGCCTCGGGCGGCCGTCCATCTCGGCGCTCGCCGAGGCGACCGGCCTCGACCGCCAGCACGCTCGGCCGCAATCTCCGCGTGCTGGAGCGCGCCGGCCATGTGCGGCTGGGGCCGGGCCGGGACGAGCGCACCCCGGCTCGTCGAGATCACCGAAGCCGGGGCGGCCGCCGTCACCGCCGCCCTGCCGCCGGAACGCACCAGGCCGCCATCACCGCCAGTGTCGGTGCGGCCGACCTCGAGGTGTTCGGGCGGGTGCTGCGGCGCCTGCAGGAGCTGTCGCCGCAAGTTGACGAGGAGACGCCGACATGAGCCAGGCCAACCAGGGCAGGGCGGCCCTTGCCCTCCTCCTCTGCGGTGCGCTGATCGTTGCCGTCGCCCTCGGCATCCGGCATTCCTTCGGGCTCTTCCTGCAGCCGGTCTCGATGGCCAATGGCTGGGGCAGGGACGTCTTCGCCTTCGCCATCGCGGTGCAGAACCTCGTCTGGGGCCTCGCCCAGCCCTTTGCCGGCATGGTCGCCGACCGGCTCGGGGCGCGGCGGGTGATCATCGCCGGCACTGTCCTCTTCGCCGCCGGGCTCGTGCTGATGGCCCAGCCGCTCGGTGCGCCGGCCTTCATCCTTGCTGCCGGCGTGCTGGTCGGCCTCGGGCTCGCCGGCACCACGTTCCCGATCGTGCTGGGTGCGGTCAGCCGGGCGCTGCCGCCGGAGCGGCGCAGCATGGCCTTTGGCCTGACCATGGCCGTCGGCTCGGCCGGCCAGTTCGTGTTCCTGCCCGTGGTCCTGGGCCTGCTCGACGGCTTCGGCTGGGCCGCAGCACTCCTGGCGCTTTCGGCCCTCGCCGCCTGCATGCTGCCGCTCGCCTTCATGCTCGGCGCCGACCGCGGCAGCCGGGGCCAGCCGGCCGGCCCCACGGCCGGTGCCGCGTTCCGCGAAGCCATGGCGCATCGCGGCTTCTGGCTCCTGACGCTCGGCTTCGGCGTCTGCGGCTTCCAACTGGTCCTGATCGGCGTCCACCTGCCGGCGTTCTTGAGCGACCAGGGCATCGACATCGGCGTCGCCACGACCGTCCTCGCCCTGATCGGCCTCTTCAACATCCCGGGCACGCTGGCCGCCGGCTGGCTGGGTGCGCGCTTCGCCAAGCCCGGCCTGCTGGTCTGGATCTATCTCGGCCGGGCCGCCGCCATCGCCGGCTTCGTCTACCTGCCGATCACCACGGGCTCGGCCATGATCTTTGGCGTGCTGATGGGCCTGCTCTGGCTCTCGACCGTGCCGCTCACCAACGGCACGATCGCCACGATCTTCGGGGTGCGCAACCTCTCCATGCTCGGTGGCGTGGCCTTCCTGAGCCATCAGGTCGGCGCCTTTCTCGGCGGTTGGCTGGGCGGCCTCGTCTACGATCGGCTCGGCTCCTACGACCTCGCCTGGGCCGCGGCCATCGTGCTCGGCCTCGTCGCGGCCCTGCTCAACCTGCCGATCCGCGAGCGCCAGGCGACGCCGGCGCCGGCCGGGGCCGCCGCGTGACCGGTCGGGCCGGCTCCTGGCTGCTCGCCCTCGCCGGCATTGCCGTGCTGGCGCTCGCCTGGCGAGGCTACGACGAGGCGAGCTTCATATTGATGCTCCAGAGCCTGCCCTTCTGCGGCTGAGCGCCGCTCAGGCGACGACAGTGGGCCTGAGCGCCGCGATCGCGGCGCCGTGGTCGGGCTTGCCGAAGATCGCCGAGCCCGCGACCAGCACGTCGGCGCCGGCCCCGATCACCTGCTGCGCCGTTTCAGCGTTGATGCCGCCATCCACCTCGATGCGGATGCCGCGGCCGGCGGTGAGCGCCTTCACCCGCCTGATTTTCTCGAGCATGGCCGGGATGAAGGCCTGGCCGCCGAAGCCCGGGTTGACGGTCATCACCAGGACGAGGTCGAGCCGGTCGAGCACATGCTCGATGGCGCTTGCCGGGGTGGCGGGGTTGAGGGCCACGCCGGCCCGCTTGCCGAGGCTCTTGATGAGCTGCAGCGAGCGGTCGAGATGGGTCGTGGCCTCGGCGTGGACGGTGATGAGATCGCAGCCCGCCTCGGCGAAGGCGGCAATGAAGGGGTCCGCCGGCTCGATCATCAGGTGGCAGTCGAAGAGCTTCGCCGAGCTGGAGCGGATCGCCCGGACGATGCCCGGCCCGAAGGTGATGTTGGGGACGTAGTGCCCGTCCATGACGTCGAGATGGATCCAGTCCGCACCCGCCCGATCGACCGCCGCCACCTCCGCGCCGAGCCGGGCGAAGTCGGCGGAGAGGATCGAGGGGGCGATCAGCACGTCCGGATTCACGGTCATTTCTCCACTTTCGGTTGGGTTGTCTGCGGCCAGTGCCGCGCGGCGACAATAACCAAGTGCAGCCCGGGCTTGGTTAGTCGTTTTTCACCTTGTCGACGAGAGCATTTGGGTTTCAACTGCAGTCTTCTACCAGAGGGGGGAAAGGAAACGAACATGCGCATCACCTTGTTTGCCGCTGCCACGTTCCTCGTAACCGGGGCGGCCGGCGCTGCCGAGCTGACCCGTCTCGACGCGGCGCAGTCGACTGGATCACCGCGAGCCCGATAACGGCGCGCGTTGTCCAGGAGGTGCCGCGGAAAAGCGATTCCGTGGTGGACGGCCAGAGCATTCTCAAGGCTGCGAAAAACGAGCTCGATGGGGCTCTCGCGGGCGGCACGGTCACGGCGGCCGACAGCAAGGTGCCGGTGCAAGGCGGGTCGGCGCTCGCCGGCGACGGCGATGCCGGCGGCATCAAGCCCATTGTCGGTGGCGGCACGATGGCGAGTGTCAGCGGCACGGGTGCCGGCTCGGCCGGGGCGTTCGCGTCGCAGACGATCGCCAGTACCGCCGATGGCAAGGGCGCACCGATCGTCACGACCAGCACCGGCGGGCTGAGCACCGGCGGCTTCAGCGGCAGTGGCTTCGCCGTCGCCCCGACGACGACACCTGCAACAACGCCTGCGACGGCCCCCACGACCGCATCGCTCGGGACACTGACACCGATGTCGCTGCTGGGCGGCTTCTCCATGCCGACCATGCCCAGCTTCAGCGTGGGCAGCGGCGGCTGAGCCGGGCCGCTTCGCCCTCGGGGCCTTGCCTCGGGGTGCTGCCGGCGGAAGAATGGCGGGATTGACAACTGCCGCTTCGGGAGCCGGCCCATGTGGCGCCTCGGTCTCGCCGCCCTGCTCTGTGCCCTGGCGCTCGGCCCTGCCGGGGCAGCGGATTATGACTGGGGCCTGCCGGACTGGATGCCGCCGCCGCCCGTGCCGGCCGACAACCCGATGTCGGCGGCGAAGGTCGAGCTCGGCCGGCGGCTCTTCTTCGACAGCCGACTCTCCGCCCCGAACTATTTGACCTGCGCCCATTGCCACAAGCCCGAGCAGGGCTTCGCCGACAGCCGCCCGTTCTCGTTCGGGATGAGCGGCCAGCGGCACCCGCGCAACACGCCGGGGCTCGCCAATGTCGGCTATCTGAGCCCGCTCGGGTGGGTCGATCCGGATGTTCGCGACCTCGAGAGCCAGGTGCTGGTGCCGCTCTTCAACACGAGCCCGGTCGAGATGATGGCGAGCGGCATGGCGGGAGACATTGCCCGCCGCCTCGAGGCCGATCGGGCGATGCGCGAGCGTTTCGCCGCGGCCTTTCCGGAGACCGGGGGCGGATCGACCTCATGGCGATCCAGCGGGCGCTCGCCGCCTATCAGCGGAGCCTCGTGAGCTTCGCCAGCCCTTTCGACCGCTGGCACCGGGGCGGCGAGCCCAAGGCGATCGATGCCGCAGCGCGGCGCGGGTGGGCGCTCTTCAACGACCCGGCCATCGGCTGCGCCGGGTGCCATGTGCCGCCGCTCTTCACCGACGCGCTGCTGCCCGGCGTGCCGCGCGACGCGCCGGCGGGGCGGGGGCCGCGGCCGGCCTTCGGCCACGGCACGGCGCAGGACGCGGCGGGGCGGGCGCTGCGCACGCCGAGCCTGCGCAATGTGGCGGCGACGCCGCCCTACATGCACGACGCCCGCCACGCGACCCTGGCCGAGGTGCTCGCGGCCTATCGCCTGGGCGACGGGCGGGGGCTCGATGCCGGGGAGCGCGCGGCGCTGCTCGCGCTGCTGGAGGCGCTGACCGATCGGCAGTTCCTCGAGAACGATTCCCAGAGCTCGCCCTACCGGCTCGCCGGCGCCGGCGACTAGCTGGCCGCGGCCGCGCGGAAGCGGCTGGTATCCAGGGCTGCTGCCATCAGCGTGCGGGTGTAGCTTTGCTCCGGATGGTCGAAGATCGCCGCCGTCGGGCCCTCCTCGACGATCCGCCCGCCCTTCATCACGATGATGTAGTCCGAGACCGCGCGCACCACGGCGAGGTCGTGGCTGATGAAGAGATAGGAGAGCCCGTGCGCCGCCTGCAGGTCGCGCAGGAGCTCGACGATCTGCTTCTGCACCGAGCGGTCGAGGGCGCTGGTCGGCTCGTCGAGGACGATCACCCTGGGCTTGAGGATCATGGCCCTTGCTATGGCGATGCGCTGGCGCTGGCCGCCGGAGAACTCGTGCGGGTAGCGGTTGCGCATGGCGGGGTCGAGCCCGACCTCGGCCAGCGCCTCGCCCGCGCGCCGGTCGCGCTCGCGCTTCGACAGGTCGGGCTCGTGGATCAGCAGGCCCTCGGTGATGATCCGGCCGATGGTCATGCGCGGGCTGAGCGAGCCGAAGGGGTCCTGGAACACGAGCTGCAGCTCGCGGCGCAAAGGGCGCATGGTGCGGGGGTTGGGGTCGAGCGGGCGGCCGAGATACTCGATTGCGCCCTCGCTCGGCAGCAGGCGCAGCAGGGCGCGGCCGAGCGTCGACTTGCCGGAGCCCGATTCGCCGACGATGCCGATGGTCTGGCCTTGGCGCAGCCGCACGCTCACGCCGTCGACGGCGCAGATCTCGTGCGCCCGGGAGAGCCAGCCGCCGCCCGTGCGGAAGACGACGCGCACGCCCTGGCCGGTCATCAGGTCCGGTGCGTCGGCCGGCGGGGCCGCCTTGCTGCCCTCGGGCTCGGCGGCGAGCAGCATCCGCGTGTAGGGGTGCGCGGGGTGGGCGAAGAGCCCGGCGGTGTCGCCGGTCTCGACCACCTCGCCCGCGCGCATGACGTAGACCCGGTCGGCGAAGCGCTGGACGATGCCGAGGTCGTGGGTGATGAAGACGATGGCCATGCCGAGCTTGCGCTGCAGCCCGGCGAGCAGCTCGAGGATCTGCGCCTGCACGGTCACGTCGAGGGCGGTGGTCGGCTCGTCGGCGATCAGCACATCGGGGTCGCAGGCCAGCGCCATGGCGATCATGACGCGCTGGCGCTGGCCGCCGGATAGCTCGTGCGGGTAGGCGTCGATGCGGCGCTCGGGCTCGGGGATGCCGACCAGGCGGAGCAGCTCGACGATGCGCGGGCGGGCCCGGGCCCGGGTGAGGCCGCGGTGGAAGCGGAGCGGCTCCGCGAGCTGGGTGCCGATGCGGTAGAGCGGGTCGAGCGAGGTCATCGGCTCCTGGAAGATCATGGTGATCTTCTCGCCGCGGATCCTGTTGATCTCGCTCTCGCGCAGGCCCAGCATCTCGGTGCCGCGATACCGGGCCGAGCCCCTGGCGCGGCCGTTCGCGGCGAGCAGGCCCATGATCGCCATGGTCGTCTGGCTCTTGCCCGAGCCCGATCGCCGACGATGGCGACGCTCTCGCCCGGCATGACGTCGAGGTCGATGCCCCTGACGGCCCGGACCGTGCCGTCGTTGGTCTCGAACTCGACGTGGAGGTCGCGGACGGCGAGGACGGGCTCCATGTCAGCGGTCCTTCGGGTCGAGGCTGTCGCGCAGGCCGTCGCCGAGGAAGTTGAGCGCAAAGAGGATCAGCGTCAGGGTCAGGGCCGGCCAGACCAGGAGCCAGATGGCGCCGCGCATGTTGGCGGCACCTTCGGAGATCAGGAGGCCGAGCGAGGTCAGCGGGTCCTGCACACCGAGGCCGAGGAAGGAGAGGAGCGATTCGAGCAGGATCGCCTTGGGGACCAGGAGGGTCACGAACACGACGACGGGCCCCAGCGTGTTCGGGACGATGTGGCGCACGAGGATGCCGGATTTGGTGGCGCCCAGCGCCTCGGCGGCCTGCACGAACTCCTGCCGCTTGAGGCTGAGCGTCTGGCCGCGCACGATGCGGGCCATGTCGAGCCATTCGGTGGCGCCGATGGCGATGAAGATGATGATCAGCGAGCGGCCGAAGAACACCACCATCAGGATCACGAAGAAGATGAACGGCAGTGAGTAGAGGATGTCGACGATGCGCATCATCACGTCGTCGACCCGGCCGCCGAGATAGCCCGAGACGGCGCCGTAGGTGACGCCGAGCAAGAGCGCCATGATCGAGGCGAGGATGCCGATGGCGAGCGAGATCCGCACGCCGATCATGATGCGCGCCACGAGGTCGCGGCCGATGGCGTCGGTGCCGAAATAGAAGTGCAGCCGCTCGACATCGGCGGTGAGCGTGCCCGACAGCCCGTCGTCGGCGAGCTCGAGGCGGGGCTTGGCGAAGAGGTCGGAGCGCTCGAAGTAGCGCAGGATGCGGGGGTCGATCGGCGTGTCCGAGGTCAGCGTCACGCTGACCTCGCCGCCATCGAGCACGGGCTCGCCGTGCTCGAGCCGGGTGCGTTGCAGCAGGCCCTCGAAGCCCGGCAGGATGCTGTCGGTGCCGGGATAGGCCTCGAGGCTGGCGGGCACGCGGACGAATTTCGGGTAGACCTGGTTGTAGGCGTGCGGCCAGACGGCCGGCCCGAAGATCCCGACCAGGGCCAACGCCGCGAGGACGATCATGCTCGCCACGGCGGCCCGGTTGCGCCGCAGCCGCGCCCACGCGTCCTGCCAGAGCGAGCGGCCCGCGACCGCCGGGCTGTCCTCGAGGAGGTCGGGCTGGACGGCCATCTCAGTCGAACCGGACGCGCGGGTCGAGCCAGGCATAGGCGAGGTCGACCAGGAGATTGAAGGCGATGATGAAGAGCGCGATCACCACCACGGTGCCCATCACCAGCGTGTAGTCGCGGCCGAGGGCACCCTGGACGAAGTAGCGGCCGATGCCGGGGATGCCGAAGATGGTCTCGACCACCACCGACCCGGTGAGCAGCCCCGCCGCGGTCGGCCCGAGATAGCTGACCGCGGGCAGCATCGCCGCGCGCAGCGCGTGGACGCCGACGACGATGCGGGTCGGCAGCCCGTAGGCGCGGGCGGTGCGCACGTGGTTCGAGCGCAGCGCCTCGATGGTGGCGCCACGCACCAGCCGCGCGATCACCGCCACCTGCGGCAGCGCCAGGGTGACGATGGGCAGCACCCAGTAGGCCGGGTTGGCATTCGACCAGCCGCCCGCCGGCAGGATGCCCAGCACGACGCCGAAGGTGAGGCTCAGGAGCGGCGCCACGACGAAGGTCGGCGTGGTGATGCCGAAGGTGGCGAGCCCGACCACGGCGTAGTCGACGCCGCTGTTCTGCCGGAGCGCCGCCCACGCCCCGAGCAGCGTGCCGAGGGCGACGGCGGTGAGGAGGGCCAGGCCGCCGAGCAGGATCGAGACCGGCATGCCGACCGCGAAGAGCTCGTTCACCGAGAAGTCGCGGCGGGTGAAGCTCGGGCCGAGGTCGCCGCGCAGCAGGTTGCCGAGATAGGTGAGGTATTGCGACCAGAGCGGCGCGTCGAGATTGTAGGCCTTGTTGAGGTTGGCCATGATCAGCGGGTCCAGCGGGCGTTCGAGATCGAACGGCCCGCCGGGTGCCAGGCGGATCATGAAGAACGTCAGCGTGATGATGATGAACACCGTCGGGACGGCGCTCGCCAGTCGACGCAGGGTGTAGGTCAGCATCGTGCCACCGCCCGGCGGATGTGCGGCGGGCCCGTGGGCGAGCCCGCCCCGGGGGCTACTGCTTCAGGCTGAGCCAGCGGGTCGCGTGGCGGTTGAGCAGGTTGTCCTCGAAGCCGGCGACCGAGTCGGCGACGAGCGAGCGCGACGAGTAGTAGAGGATGGGGATGGTCGGGACCTCGGCCAGATAGATCTCCTCGGCATCGGCCAGGAGCTTGGCGCGCTCGTCGAGATCGGTCAGCTGGGCCGCGGCGCGCATGGTGGAATCGTAGGCCTCGTTCGACCATTTGGAATAGTTGAACGACACGCCGGTCTCGTTGAGATAGAGGAAGTTCTGCGGGTCGGAATAGTCGCCGATCCAGCCGGCGCGCACGATGTCGAAATCGCCGCCCTCGCGCAGATAGTTGAAGTAGCCGGTGCCCTCCATCTCGTTGAGCGACGACTTGATGCCGACGTTGGAGAGCATGTCCGAGATCGCCGCCATGGTGTTGCGGTGGTTCTCGGACGAGTTGTAGCTGAGCTGGATGTCGAGGGAGGCAGGGTCGACCCCGGCCTCCTGCAGCAGCGCCACCGCCGCGTCCTCGCGATCGAGCAGGTCGGCGTCGGCATAGTCCAGCACGGGCGGGTTCTCGACATAGTTGTCGATCCCGGGCGGCACCAGCGAGTAGGCGGGGATCATCGTGCCCTGCCAGACCTCGTCGGCGATGAAGTCGCGGTCGATCAGCATCGAGATCGCCTGGCGCACCCTGGGGTCGGCGAACTCGGGCTTCGTGACCTTCACCGGCAGGTAGTAGGTGCCGAGATAGGGGGCGATCCTGAGCGCGCCGGGCAGGTGCTCCTGCATGTACTTCATCTGCTCGGCGGGCACGTCCGAGCAGGTGTGCACCTCCCCGGCCTCGAAGCGCCTGAGGCAGGCCGAGCGATCCTCGAACGGGATCCACTGGACCTCGTCGATCTGCACCTGGTCGGCGTCGTGGAACTGCGGGTTCCGCCGCATCACGATCTTGTCGTTCGGCACGAAGCTCTCGAGCGTGAAGGCGCCGTTGGACACCAGATTGCCGGGCTTGGTGAAGGCGTCACCGAACTGCTCGACCGACGCGGCATGCAGCGGCAGGCCGGTCTGGTGGGTGAGCAGCTGCAGAAAATAGGGCGTCGGCGCGTTCAGCGTGATCACCAGCGTTGCGGGATCGGGTGCCGCGACGCCGAGATCCTCGGCCTGCGCCTCGGCCTTGGTGACGGCCTCGGCGTTCAGGATGGGAAAGAGCACGCTCGCATAGCCGGCGGCGGTGGCCGGGTTCATGATCCGGCGGAACGCGAAGACGAAGTCGTCAGCGGTGACCGGGTCGCCGTTCGACCACTTGCCATCCTCGCGCAGATGGAAGGTGTAGGTCAGGCCGTCGTCGGAGATCTCCCAGCTCGCGGCGCTGCCGGGAATGATGCCGCCGGTCGCGTCCTCGGTGACGAGCCCTTCGAAGAGGTCGCGCAGCAGGCGCGATTCGGCCACGGTCGAGGTCTTGTGCGGGTCGAGCGTGGCGGGGTCCGTGTCGTTGCCGCGCATCAGCACGACGTCGGCAAGCGCCTGCGCGCTCGTGCCGGAGAGCAGCGCCAAAGCGAGGAGCGCGGTGCGTGCGGCGGCGAGCTTCATGACTTGTCCTCCCGGTACGTGAACGAGCACCCGCGAAGTCTGCGCCCGCACCGGCCGGTTCACAATTCAAAACATGTGCCGGGATCGCCGACCGCGCTCCGCCGGAATCGTTGACCCATCGACGTTTCCCCGGCAACCAGACCCGGGGCTCGCCGGGCGAGGCCGCGACGACGACCGGGTGCAAGGGAGGACAGGCGGAATGGCCGAGCGGCTGCTCGAGGGACAGGTGGCGCTGGTGACCGGGGCGGGCAGGGGGCTCGGGCGGGCCTTCGCCGAGCGCCTGGCGGCCCTGGGCTGCGCCATCGGCGTGCATGGCCGGCGTGAGCACGGCCCGGCCGAGTATGGCGAAGGCACGACGCTGACCGCCACCGCCGAGGCGATCACCGCCGAGTTCGGCGTGCCGACCGTGGCTGTGCTCGGCGACCTGACCGACGGGGCGGTCGTCGAGCGGGTGGTCGACACGGTCGCCGAGCGGCTCGGCCCGCTCGACATCCTCGTCCACAACGCCGGTGGCGACATCGCCGCCGCCGGCGGCAAGCCCGACCCGAACGACGCCGTCTACGTCAAGGAGGCCGATATCCGCGCCGTCCTCGACAGCAACCTGCTCTCGACCATCCTGGTCTGCCGGGCGGTGGCGCAGCGGATGATCCCGCGCGGTCGCGGCCGGATCCTGACGATCAGCTCGATCGCCGCCTTCAAGGGGCGCGAGCAGGGGGCCATCTACGCCACGGCAAAGGCCGGCGTGGTGCACTACACCCGCTGCCTCGCCCAGGAGCTCCGCCCGCACGACATCGCCGTCAACTCGCTGGCCCCGGGCGACACGCGGACCGGGCGCTATCTCGGGACCCGGGCGGTCGATCAGGGCCGGCTGGTCGAGGCGGGCACGCTGCAGCGCATCGCCACGGTCGACGAGGTGGCGCGCGTGGTCGAGCTCTTCGCCGGGCCTCTGGGCGCCTTCGTCTCGGGCCAGGTGCTCAGGGTCGACGGCGGCGAGCAGAGCTGGCCCGGCTGACCCTGCCGCTATCGCGGCCGCCGCGCATGTGCGCCGCTGCTCTTCTACTTGTCATCCGGCTGTGGTTTGATGCCGGAAGGAAAAGGGGGGTGTGGCCATGGTGCTGCGAGGCGAGGAGCACAAGCAGGAGCTGATCCAGGCGGTCACCGCCGAGATCGAGGCGAAGCTGACCGGCGAGGAAGCCGGCCTCGCCGCGGGCTTCGTCCGCAACTACTATCGGGACGTGGCGCCGGCCGACGTCATGTCGCGCGAGGTCCAGGACCTCTATGGCGCGGCGCTCGCCCATCTGCGCGAGGCCGGGCAGCGCCCGGTCGGGGCCTCGAAGGTGCGGGTCTACAACCCCAACATCGCCCAGCATGGCTGGCAGTCGAGCCATACCGTCGTCGAGATCGTCAACGACGACATGCCCTTTTTGGTCGACAGCGTGGCCATGGAGCTGAGCCGGCACGGCCTTGGCATGCACCTCGTCATCCACCCGATCTTCGCCGTCGAGCGCGACGCGGCCGGCCGGCTGGAATGGATCGGCGACCGCGAGGGTGCCCCGGAGGGGGCGCGCCTCGAGAGCTTCATGCATATCGAGATCGACCGCCAGAGCGACGCCGAGGTGCTCGAAGGGCTCGAGCGGGATCTGCGCCGGATTCTCGATGACGTCCGCAAGACGGTCGAGGACTGGCAGGCGATGCGCCAGCGGGTGGGCGACGTGCTCGCCGACCTCGAGCCCGCGGCGAGGCACATGCCGGCCGACGACCTCGCCGAGATCAAGGCGTTCATCGAGTGGCTCGCCGACGACCACTTCACCTTCCTGGGCTACTCGGCCTACACGCTCGAAGGCGAGGGCCAAGCGCTGCTGCTGCGCCGGATGAAGGGCAGCGGGCTCGGCATCCTGCGCGCGCATGACGACGGTGCCCCATCGAAGAGCTTCATGGAGATGCCGCTCGCCGCCCGCCTCAGGGCGACCGAGCCCCTGCCCGCCATCACCATCACCAAGGCCAACACCAAGAGCACGGTGCACCGGGCGACCTATCTCGATTTCATCGGCGTCAAGCGCTACGGCCCGGACGGCAGGGTGATCGGCGAGCACCGCATCCTCGGGCTCTTCACCTCGGTCGCCTACAACCGCAGCCCGCGCTTCATCCCGCTGCTCCGCCGCAAGTTCGACGCCGTCGTCGAGCGCGCCGGCCACATCCGCGCCGGCCATGCCGGCAAGGCGCTGGTCAACATCCTCGAGACCTATCCGCGCGACGAGCTGTTCCAGGCCGACGAGGAGACCCTCTTCGAGATCACCTCGCAGGTGCTCCACCTGCAGGACCGCCAGCAGATCCGCCTGTTCGTCCGCAAGGACGCCTTCGAGCGCTTCGTCTCCTGCCTCCTCTACATCCCGCGCGAGCGCTACAACACGACGCTGCGCGAGCGGCTGCAGACCCTGCTGCTCGAGGCCTTCAACGGCAGCGACAGCGAGTTCCAGGCGCAGGTCACCGAGGCTGTCCTCGCCCGCATCATGGTCATCGTCCGCACGCCCGACGGGGTGCCGGACGATCTCGACGTCGAGGACCTCGAGCGCAAGATCCAGGAGCTCTCGCAGAGCTGGACCGACCGCCTGCACGCCGCCCTGATCGAGGCCGAGGGCGAAGAGGAGGGCAACCGGCTCTATCGCGCGTTCGGCCGCGCCTTCCCGGCCAGCTACCAGGAGCGCAATGCCTCGCGCGCCGCCGTGCCGGACATCCTCGTCATGGACCGGCTCGAGCAGGCGACCGGCGACCACCTCGGCATGACCCTCTACCGGCGCCTCGAGGACCGCCCCGAGACCGTCCGCTTCAAGCTGGTCCGCCGCGAGCTGCCGCTGCACCTCTCCGACGCGCTGCCGATCCTCGAGAACATGGGCCTCAAGGTGCTGCACGAGGAGCCGCACCCGGTGCGCAACGCCAAGGGCACGCTCTTCTCGATGCACGATTTCGGCATGCGGCCGACGAGCGGTGCCGTGGTCGATGTCGACGCCTCGCGCCGCGCCTTCCAGGAGGCCTTCGAGCTGATCTGGTCGGGTGCTGTCGAGAACGACGGCTTCAACCGCCTGATCCTGGCGGCCGGCCTCGATGCCGCCGCCGTGGTCGTGCTGCGTGCCTATTGCAAGTACATCCTGCAGCTCGGCACGCCCTTCAGCCAGAGCTACATCGAGGACACCTTCGCCTCGAACCCGATGCTCGCCGCCGACCTGGTCGCCCTCTTCAACGTGCGCTTCGACCCGGATTTCGCCGGCGACCGCCTGGGCGAGACCGCGGCGATCGAGGCGCGCATCCGGACCGGGCTGGAGAGCGTGGCGATCCTCGACGAGGACCGGATCCTGCGCCGCTATCTCGGCCTGATCCACGCCACCACCCGGACCAATGCCTTCCAGCGGACCGCCGCGGGCGGGCTCAAGCCCTATCTCTCGCTCAAGTTCGACCCGGCCGAGGTGCCGGAGATGCCGAAGCCCAGGCCGGCCTTCGAGATCTTCGTCTACGGCCCGGCGGTCGAGGGCGTGCATCTGCGCGGCGGCAAGGTGGCGCGCGGGGGGCTGCGCTGGTCCGATCGGCGCGAGGATTTCCGCACCGAGGTCCTGGGGTTGATGAAGGCCCAGATGGTCAAGAACGGCGTGATCGTGCCGGTCGGGGCGAAGGGCGGGTTCTATGTCAAGCGACCGCCCGAGACGACCGAGCGGCAGGTGATCGTCGACGAGGCGATCCGCTGCTACCGGCTCTTCCTTTCCGGCCTGCTCGACATCACCGACAACCAGGTCAAGGGTGCCGTGGTGCCGCCCGAGCGGGTGGTCCGCTACGACGACGACGACCCCTATCTCGTCGTCGCCGCCGACAAGGGCACGGCCACCTTCTCCGACATCGCCAACGGGGTCAGCCGCGACTACGGCTTCTGGCTCGACGACGCCTTCGCGTCCGGCGGCTCGGCCGGCTACGACCACAAGGGCATGGGCATCACCGCCAAGGGTGCCTGGGAATCGGTCAAGCGCCATTTCCGCGAGCTCGGCCTCGACCCGGCGGTCGACCCCTTCACCGTGATCGGCATCGGCGACATGTCGGGCGACGTGTTCGGCAACGGCATGCTGCTTTCGGACAGGATCCGCCTGCTCGCCGCCTTCGATCACCGCCACATCTTCCTCGACCCGGACCCCGATCCGGCGCGGTCGTTCGCCGAGCGCCAGCGGCTCTTCGCGCTGCCCCGATCGTCCTGGGAGGACTACGACGAGAGCCTGCTCAGCGCCGGCGGGCAGATCGTCTCGCGCCGCGCCAAGTCGATCACCGTCTCGCCCGAGGTGCAGGCGGCGCTCGACCTCGATCGCGACACCTTCGCGCCGACCGAGCTGATCAACGCCATTCTCAAGGCCCCCGTCGATCTCTGGTGGAACGGCGGCATCGGCACCTACATCAAGGCGAGCAGCGAGACGCATCACGACGCCCAGGACCGCGGCAATGACGGCCTGCGGATCGACGCCCGCGAGCTGCGCTGCCGGGTGCTCGCCGAGGGTGGCAATCTCGGCCTGACCCAGAAGGCCCGGATCGAGGCGGCCGAGAACGGGGTCAGGATCAACACCGACTTCATCGACAACTCGGCCGGCGTCGACTGCTCCGACCACGAGGTCAACATCAAGATCCTGCTCGGCGAGGTGGTCGCCGCCGGCGATCTGACCATGAAGCAGCGCGACGAGCTGCTCGCCCGGATGACCGACGAGGTGGCGGCACTCTGCCTGCGCGACAACACGCTGCAGAACCTGGCGCTCAGCCTGACCGAGGCGCGCGCCGCCGAGTTCGCCGAGCCGCAGGCCCGGCTGATGCGCAAGCTGGAGCGGGCCGGCAGGCTCGACCGGCCGATCGAGTTCCTGCCCGACGACACCGAGCTGGCCGAGCGGCGCCGGGCCGGACGGGGCCTGACCCGGCCGGAATCGGCGGTGCTCCTGGCTTATGCCAAGATGACGCTGTTCACCGATCTCCTGGCGACCGAGCTGCCGGACCGGCCCTATTTCGCCGGCGACCTCGCCAAGTACTTCCCGCGGCCGCTGCGGCGCGGCTTCGCCGGGCCGATCGCCGAGCATCGTCTCCGGCGCGAGATCATCGCCACCTGGCTCGCCAACAGCCTCGTCAATCGCGGCCTCGATGTCTTCTGCACCGAGCTCGAGGACGAGACCGGCGCCACGCTCGCCGATATCTGCCTCGGCTACGTCATCACCCGCGACGCTTTCGCGCTGCTGCCGCTCTGGGCGGCGGTCGAGGGGCTGCCCAGGGAGGTGCCCGCCGAGCTGCAGATCGAGATGCTCGGCGAGGCGCGCGAGACCCTGGTGCGCGGCACGCGCTGGTTCCTCGCCCACACGCCGCGGCCGATGCGGATCGGTCACACCGTCGCGACATTCGCACAGCCGATCGCAGCACTCGCGGGTGCCCTGGAGAGCACGCTCGCGGCGAGCCAGTCGAGCGAGCTCGCCGCGACCATCGCCGGGCATGTAGCGGCCGGCGTGGCGCCGGAGCTCGCCCGCGCCGTCGCGGCCCTGCCGTATCTGCTCGCCGCCTGCGACATCGTCACGGTGACCCGCGAGCTCGCCAGCTCGACCGCCGGGCCGGAAGCCGCGGGCGGCGATTCGGGCGGCGATGCGCCGGAGACGGAGGCGGGCGTCGACGATCCCCTGCCGGTCGCCCGGCTCTATTTCGCCCTCGACGAGGGCCTCAGCCTGTCGCGGCTGCGCCATCGCATGCAGCAGGCGCCCATCCGCACCCGCTGGGACCGGATGGCCCTGAGCGGGCTCGAGGACGAGCTTTCGATGGCGCTGCGCGCGCTCACCCTGGCGGCCTGGCATTCGGGTATTCGCGCCGAGACGCCGGAGGCGGCGGCCAGCCAGATCGAGACCTGGCTCGGCGCCACCCTCGACGGGCTCGGCCGCTACCGCGAGCTCTTGGCCGAGATCGACACCACCCGGGACCCCGATCTCGCCATGCTGAGCGTGGTGGTCAGCAGCGCCGGCAAGCTGCTGCGGAACGTCGTGCTTGCCGCCGCTTGACAGTTTGCCTACCTACACGTCCACGCCGTGGTCAGCGACTTGTCACGCATGACGCGGGCCACTGGCGCCAGCCGGTCGTTGCTTGCGACGGTCTCAGGAAAATTACGCCCGCAGCGCGCGGGACGAAGGAAGTGAAATGCCGCAGCCGAACTCGGCCACCGAGAACGAGGTCTTTTTCCGGCACTGGTTGCGCTCGCCGAAATCCATGGGCTCCATCATCCCGTCCTCCAGGGTGCTGGCACGGGCGCTGGCCGGGGAGGCCGCCTGGGAGCCGGGCGATCATGTGGTCGAGCTCGGCGGTGGCACCGGGGCCATCACCCAGGGCCTGCTGGAGCGTGGCATTCCGCCGGCGAACATCGTGGTGGTCGAGCTCGAGACCAATCTCTACCAGTATCTCGCCGGCCGCTATCCCGACGTCAACGTCATCCAGGGGGATGCCACGAGGCTCGGCGAGATCATCGCCCGCCTCGACATCCGGCGGGTCTCGACCGTGATCTCGGGCCTGCCGATGGTCGGCATGCCGCCGGCCTTCAAGAAGGCGATCGTCGACCAGGCCTTCAAGGTGATGCCGGCGGGGCATTTCATGCTCCAGTACACCTACTCGCCGGTACCGCCGGTGCCGGTGGACGAGCTCGGCATCGAGGCGGAGCTGGCGCGCTACGTGCTCTGGAACGTGCCGCCCGCGGCCATCTGGCGGTATCGCCGCCAGAGCCGGTAGCCGCGCCGGCCGGCCCCCCGGCATCAATTCTGCGCGAAGTGGATTGCGGCTTTGCGCGCGATGCGTCAAAATTCCGCGAAATGGTTGCTCGAGGTGAATTGAAGCCTCGAAGGTTCGCTTGCCCGGGCCGGCGCGGGACGGAGACGAGGAACCCATGGTGGCAGATCGCGGGCGGGACGTCGCCGGTCCAGCGCCGCGTGTTCAGCGTATGATGGCGGGTGGGCCGCTCGGCGGGCTCATGTCGGCGCTGTTCGGCCTGGTCGAGCGGTTCGGCTGGCTGCGGGCGACGCTGCTCGGCACCCTGGCGTTCACGGTCACCGCCGAGGTGGTGACGGTGCTGCTCAAGTCGTTGCTGGACGCGACGCCCGAGCTCTTCTCGATCGACCTCATGGTGGTGGCCGCGGTCACGGCGCTGCTCGCCGTGCCCGGCCTGGCGGTGGCGCTGAGCCTGGTCGAGCATCTGGGGCGGGCGCGCTCCCGGCTGCTCGTCGAGATCGACCGGCGGATGGTCGCCGAGCAGCAGCTCCGGCGGCTCGCCACCACGGACGATCTGACGGGCCTCAGCAACCGGCGCCATTTCGTCGAGCGGGCGCGCGAGGCCATCGCCATCGCCCAGCGCTACGACCAGTGGGTGACCTTCGCGATCGTCGATGTCGACCGCTTCAAGCATCTCAACGACCAGTTCGGCCATGCCGCCGGTGATCGGGCGCTGGTCGTGCTGGCCGCCGTGCTGCGCGCCAATCTGCGCGCCACCGACCTCGCCGCCCGCTTCGGCGGCGACGAGTTCGTGCTGCTCATGCCGCTCACCGATCCCGAGGCCGGGCGGGTGGCGGCCGAGCGGATTCGTCGGGCCGTGCGGCAGGACTGCGGCAAGCCACCGTTCCGGGTGAGCGTCGGCATCGCCTCGGCCAAGGGGCCGATCGCCGCGCTCGAGGCTTTGATGGCGCGGGCCGATCAGGCGCTCTACGACGCGAAGCGCACCGGCCGCAACCGGATCGGCATCTGCGACGGCCCGAACGACGTGCCGTCCGAGGCGGTCGAGGAGAAGCCCGGCCGCGTCGCCGTGCCGCTCAAGGGCTGACCCGGCGGCGACCGATTGGCCCGCGCTCACTTGACGGTTCGGCATATTACCTGCGAGATGGGTGGATTGGGTCGGCGGGCCGATGCGACCCGTTGCGTCGGGCGGGGTCGACCACAACGAAAAGCGTGCCGGAACAGGGTCGAGAGGACCCGACCAATTTGGTGCGCATGGGTGGCAACGCAGCATGCGGACGTCATTGGCGCAGCGATATATCGGCATGCTCCACGAGAACTGGCGCGGACGGTTGGGCCCATCGGCCTTCGGTGCTGACGGGCGGCTGGTCGACTGGCGCTCCGGCCTGCTGCCCTGCCTGCGCAGCCTGCGCACCGCCGAGGCGATGCGGCTCTTCGATACGGCCCGGCTGCGCCAGCCGGAATCCGCGGCGGCGATGGCGCTGAACAGCTTCCTGGTGTGGCGCGACCGGCCGCGCGATCTGCGGCTCGGTGAGCGCAGCGCCTTCACGGAGCTGCGCTTCGCTGCGCGCTGCCCGACCGGCGTGCGCGGCACGCCGCCCTATCTCGACCTGATCGCGGCCAATGGCGAGGCGCTGGTCACCGTCACGGCGCGCGGCCCCGACTATCTGGCAAAAAAGCCATCGCGCCTGGCGCGGGCCTATGCCGACATCTCGCTGCCGGAATCGATGCGTGGCTGGCAGGCGCTGCTGCAGGATCTGCAGAGCGAGCCGGGCCGTTTCCGGCATGTCGACGCCCCGGCCCTGGTCAAGAACGCCATCGGCATCTTTCGCACCTTTCCCGGGCATCGGGCGACGCTGCTCTATCTCTTCTGGGAGCCGGAGCCGGCCGAGGCGCTCGACTTCCGCCGGCATCGGGCGGAGCTCCAGGCCATTCTCCAGCAGGTCGGCGGGTCGGCCGTGACCCTGCAGGCGCAGAGCTTCGCCGAGCTGTGGCGCGACTGGGAGCGGCGACCCGACGGGCCATGGCTGCGGGCGATGGTCGCAGGTACGCGCCGAGGCTGCCACCGTAGCCCTCGCTCTGCCGACTCTCCCGGGATCGCCGTCGGCGGGCCGCCCGCGGGAGCGCCGGGCCGAACAGCCGTGCCGGAGCAAAAGCGGACGGGGGATGGACCGCCATGGCGGAAGAACGGATTGCCTGTTTCGACCGGCAGGAGGTGCGCGAGCCGAGCGACGCGAGCGTTCGATCTTCCATGCCTTGCCTGGCCTGATCCGCCATGCCATTGACAACGCACCTTTCTTTCGCGAGCAGCTGGCCGGGATCGGGCGGATTCGATCACCAGCCTGCCGCCACTCGCCCGGCTCCCGGTGGCGCGCAAGGCGGCGCTCAGCGTGGCGGCCGCCAGCAGCACCCGCCCTTCGGCGGCCGGCCACGGCGACCGGGCGCCTCGCCCATCTCTTCGCGACGTCCGAGACCGCGTCCGGGGGCGACGCCAGGGCCGCGGCCCGGCGGTCTACCATCCCGAGGCGGGCGCTCGGACTACCTGGCGCTTCGGCCGGGCCTGTATGCCCGCCGGCCAGTGCGTGGCGACCTCGTGCTCAACTGCTTCTCCTACCTCCTGCGGCCGTCCGGCTTCGGCCGATTTCGGCGCCAGGGCCTGGGCTGCCCGGTGATTCCGGCCGGCCCGAAGGCCGGTAACGATTGCAGGATCGTCGGCGAACTCGCCCTGTCGCCTTCGCCGGCCGGCCTTCGGTGCTCACCGCCTTGCTCGAGCGGGCGGGCGACTCGGTGTCTCAGTCCCGGCTCGCTGAAGAAGGCGCTGCTCTCCGGTGAGCCGACCAGCGAGGCAAGGCAAGGATCGCCTTCGGCAAGCGGCACGGCATTGCCGCCTTCCAGTGCTATGCCACCGCCGATCTCGGCCTCGTCGCCTATGAGAGCGTCGGGCGCGGCGGGCGATCATCGACAGATCGGTGATCGTCGAGATCGGCGGGCACCGGCGACCCGGTGCCGCCGGGCAAGGCCGGCGAAGTTTTCGTCACCGCCTTCAACCCGGACTACCCACTCATCCGCTTCCGCCACGGGCGATCGCGCCGTCGTGCCGGGCGAGAGCAGCTGCCGGGCGCGCACCAGCATGCGCCTTTGCCGACCGGCTCGGCCGGGTCGGAGCCGGCGCCGGCGAGGCCGGGCGCCGGCCGGCGTGCCGCCACCCGACACCGCCGGCGTACCGCTGCTCGAGGCGGTCGGCCTCGCCTGCCGGCGGGGCGGCAGGCTGCTGCTCGAGGCCGTCTGACTGGCGGCTCGCACCCGGGCGACACTGCACTCCAAGGGGCCAATGGCGGCGGCCAGTCGAGCCTGCTGCGGCTGCTCGCAGGCTTTCTGATCCCGCCAGCAGCTGGCTCCTGCATGGCGGCAGGGATGCCTTCGCCGATCGCCCGCTATCGCGCGGCACTGCATCATCTGGGCTACCAGGATGCGCTCAAGCCCGGCCTGACCGTCGCCGAGAACCTCGAGGCGACCCGCGGCCCCTGCTCGGCGGCGATCCCGGCCGGCTCGCGCCAGCGCTCGGGAACCTTCGCGCTGGGCGGACTGGCCGCCACTGCCCGTCCGCTTCCTCTCCTCCGGCCAGCGGCGGCGCGGCGCCGGCTCGTCGCTGTCTCCCAGCCGATCTGGCCTCGACGAGCCCGGCATCGGCCTCGACCGGGGCAATCGCGACACCCTCGAGGCGCTGATCGACCGGCATCGGGCAGGGGGCGGGATCGCCGTGGTCGCCAGCCACGGCGACGTGGCGCTGGCCGGCCACTGGTGCTGGACCTCGACGGCCCGGGGACATGACCGGCGCGCTCCTGGCCCTCGTGCGCCGCGACCTCCGCCTCGCCTGGCGCTCGCCGGCCGAGACCCTGCTCGGCGTCGTCTTCTTCCTCGTCGCACTCGCCCTCTTCCCGCTCGGCGTCGGCGCCTCGCCCGACATCCTGGCGCGGATCGGCGCCGGGGTGATCTGGGTCCTGGCGCTTCTCGCCGTGCTGCTCTTATCGACCGCCTCTTCCAGCACCGATCACGCGGACGGCTCGCTCGACCTCCTGCTGCTGGCGCCTGTGCCGCTGGGCTCGCGTTGCTCGCCAAGTGCGCCGTGCACTGGCTGACCAGCGGGCTTCTCCTGGTCGTGGCCGCACCGCTCCTGGCGCTGCTCATGAACGCAGCCGGTACGCTGGGCATGCCGCTCGCTGCTCGGCACGCCGAGGCCTGACGCTGCTCGGCGCCATCGGCGCGGCGCTGCTGCTCGGCAGCCGGCGCGGTGCCGTGCTCGCGGCTCCTCGTCCTGCCGCTCTACATCCCGTACTGATCTTCGGCGGCGTCGCCGCCGTCGACGGCGTGCTGCTGGGGCTGGGTGCCAAGGCGCCCTTCCTCATCCTGGCCGCCATCCAGCTCTGCGCATGACCATCGCCCTCGCACCCTGGGCCATCGCCGCAGCGCTCCGCCTGGCGTCCGAGTAGGTGCCGCAGGGCCAGCCGCGACAGCCGGCGCGATTTTCAGTTGAGGATTCTGCCCTAGAACCTGCCCATGCGCTCGCCAACCGCTTCGCTTCGAAGCTCACCGACGCCATCCTGCCCTGGGTCGCCTGGCCCTGGTCGTGCTGGCGCCGATCGCGTTCTACTGGGCGCTGGTGATCGCGCCTGCCAGCTACCAGCAGGGCGAGGGCCTATCGCATCATCTTCGTCCGTGCCGGCCGCCTGGATGGCGAGCTTCGCCTATGCGGCGATGGCGGCGGCGAGCTTCGTGGCCCTCGTCTGGCGCCATCCGGTGGCCGAGGTCGCGGCCCGGGCGATCGCCCCCATCGGGGCGGTCTTCACCGCGATCGCGCTCTTCACCGGCTCCCTCTGGGGCAAGCCGATGTGGGGCACCTGGTGGGTCTGGGACGCGCGGCTCACCTCGGTCCTGATCCTCTTCTTCCTCTATCTCGGCTACATGGCGCTGCACGACGCCTTCGAGGACCCGGCGCGCGGGGCGCGGGCGGCCTCCATCCTGGCGCTGGTCGGCGCCGTCAACCTGCCGATCATCCGCTTCTCGGTCGACTGGTGGAGCACGCTGCACCAGCCGGCCACCATCCTGCGCGCGGGCGGGCCGGCCATGGACCCGTCCATGCTCTACCCGCTTCTGCTGATGATCCTGGTCGCCAAGCTCTACATGATCACCGTCATGATCCTGCGCATCCGCCTGCAGCTCACCGAGCGCAAGATCGCGAACCTCAGGCTCGCCGCCGAGGCGCGGGGCTGACCCTGCGGGCCGAGACGGTCGGGCGTCGTGCCCGGCTCCGGCCTTCTGTCACACGTGCTGGTGCAGACCGAAGGCGGGGTGATGGATGAGCTCTCCCCGCGGCTCGCAGCCGTCGAAAGGCAGGGCCTGGACGACCTCGGGTGGGCAGCCGGTCACGCTCAGCCCGGGAAATGCCCGAAAGCCGAACCTGCCATAATAGCTGGGGTCGCCAACCAGCGCTGCGCCCCGACTGGTCGCGCGCAGGCGGCGGAGGGCTTCCGCCATCAACGCCGTGCCGATGCCCTGGCGATGCCGCGACGGCAAGACGACGAGCGGGCCGATCAGGCTCCAGCCGTCCTGGCTGCCGATTCGTGCCGGCGAAGCGGCGAGGAAGGCGATCACCTCGCCCCGGTCCTCGGCCACGAGCGCGAGGTCGAGCGCGCCTGCTGCCCGGAGCGCCTCGACGATGCCCGCCTCGGTTCCCGTGGCTTGCGGGAGCATTCGGAGGGCTTCGGTGACCAGCCGGCTGATCGCCTGGATGTCGCCGGCAGCTTCATCACGGATCAGCAGGTCATGTCCCCCAACTTGCCGGGCAGTGCGCGGTCGGTGGTGCGGCAGGCGTTCGCCCGCTTATGCCGCGACCGGTCGAAGACCGTCAGCTTGCCGTCAATGGTGACGAAGGCCGGAGGCGCCTGCCGGCTCAGTCGATGTCGAGATCGAAGCCCAGCCGGCCGATCACGTCGCCGAGCCGCTGCCAGGAATCGCCGTCCTCGGCGTCGGCCCCGAGCCCGGCGAGGCCCGGCGCCAGATCGCCCAGCGCGTCGTAGGGCTCGTCGAAGAACTCGCAGTCGATCTCGGGCATGGCGGGCCCGCCGGGCGGGCGTGCCCGCACCGTCTCGTCCGCCAGAGGTTCGCGCACCAGTGTTCCGGGTTCTCGTCGCAAGCCGCCACTCCTTCCGTCGGGGCCGCACTGTCGTGTGCGTTCGCCCCCGAGCTTGCGGCCGCCCGGTTACCACCACGTTAACAGGGGCCATCCCCTTGTCACCGGATGCCGGGCCGCCTAACTTTCCGGGTGTCTCAACGGGGTGTCCCTGCTGTGCGGGACTGAGAGCGCGAGGCTACTCGCGAAACCCGTCGAACCTGATCCGGATGATGCCGGCGTAGGGATTGAGCGGCTCCACGAACCGTCCATCACCCTTCCGCCGGCAATGCCCGGGCACCATGACGAGGGGGGACGGTGACCGATCACGACGACGAGTCCCGCTTGATTCCGGCAGCTGCCGGCGTCCTCGTGCGCCTGCGCGCCGAGCGGCCGCGCGTGCATTGCCTCACCACTTTCGTCGCCATGCAGCTCACGGCGAACCTCCTGCTCGCCGCGGGTGCCGTGCCGTCCATGACCATGGACGCGCGCGAGATGCCGGCCTTCGTCGAGACCAGCCGCGCCCTGCTCGTCAATCTCGGCATGCTCGACCCCTGGCGCGAGGCGGCCATTCCCGCCGCCATCGAGGCCGCCGCCGGCTCGACCGGCCCTGGGTCACTGGACCCCGTCCAAGGTCGAGCCGCGCGCCGGCCCGCCGGGCGTTCGCCGGGAGCCTGCTAGAGCGCGAGCCAGCGGTGCTGCGCTGCAACACCGGCCGAGCAGAGATGTGCGACCGGGCGCCGGATCGTCACCGCCGTGACCAGTGCCACTGATCGCGTGTCCGGTGCAGGACGGCAGATCGAACTCGGCGGCGGCACGGAGCTGATGGACCGGGTGACGGCCATGGGTGCGCCGCCTCGGCGCTGGTCGCCGCCTGTCTCGCGGTCGAGCCCGGCCCCTTCCTTGCGACCGTCGCGGGCCTGCTGGTCATGAAGGTGGCGGGCGCGATCGCCGCCGAGGCGGCGGCCGGCCCCGGCAGCTTCGTGCCGCTCTTCCTCGACGCCGTCCACGGCCTCGATGCCGCCACCCTCCAGCGCCGGGCGCGGCGGCATGAACCTGCCAGTCGAAGCATCCGCCGGGCACTCGCCTCTGCCGTGCTCGACCGGCGCGCTGCCGGAGCCGCGACCCGGTGGAGCTGGTCGCCGCTGCCGCCCGCGGCGGGGCGACGCTCGTGCAGCTGCGCGACGGGCGAGGCGGCGCGACCAGGTGGCGCTCGCCCGGGCGGTCATGGCGGCGCTCGAGCCATATCTTGTGCCGCTCGTCGTCAACGATCGGGTCGACGTGGCGCTGGCCGCCGGGGCGGCCAGGCGTGCATCTCGGGCTCACCGACATGGCCCCTGCCGATGCGCGGCGGCTGGTCGGCCCGGACATCCTGCTCGGGATCACCGTGCATCATGGTGCCGAAGCCGGGGCCGTGGCTGCCGGAGCTTGCCGATTATGCCAGGCTCGGCCCGGTCTTCGCCACCGCCAGCAAGGACCCGGGCGACCCGCCTTTGGGGCCGCAGGCTCGCCCGGCTGGTCGGCGAGGTCCGCACCCATCATGCCGGCCTGCCGGTCTGCGGCATCGCCGGCATCGACCACGGCAACGCGGCCGCGGTGATCGGTGCCGGCGCCGATATCGCCGTGATCTCCGACATCTTCATGGCCGACGACGTCGAGGTGGCGACGCGGCGCCTGCGCCAGGTCGTCGATGCGGCGCTCGCGGGGGAGGGGCGATGACCGCCACCGCACTCACCATCGCGGGCTCCGACAGCGGCGGCGGGGCCGGCATCCAGGCCGACCTCAAGACGTTCTCGGCACTCGGGGTCTTCGGCACCTCAGCGATCACCGCACTGACGGCGCAGAACGCGCGGGCGGTCACCGGGATCGCCGTCGAGCCCGCCTTCGTCGCGGCGCAGATCGATGCCGTCTTCGCCGACATCGGGTCGATGCGGTGAAGATCCGCTCGGCAGGCCGGAAGTCGCAACGGCCGCACGGCTGCGCCACTGCGCCCGCGTTGGATCGTGCTCGACCCCGTGATGGTGGCGAAAAGCGGCGACCGGCTGCTCGCCGAGGCGGCGGTGGCCGCTGCGCGACCAGCTGCTGCCCCTGGCCTCGCTGCTGACGCCCAACCTGCCGGAGGCCGGCGACCTGCTCGGCGGGCCGCCGGTGACAGAACGCCGGCGCAGATGCCGGCCGTGGCCGCCCGGCTGCAGCATCTGGGTTGCCCCAACGTGCTGCTCAAGGGGGGGCATCTCGGCGGCGAGGAGAGCCCGGACGTTCTCCTGCATGGCGGCGAGGTGCTCTGGCAGGGGGGCGGGCGCGTGGCGACCACCAACACGCACGGGACGGGCTGCACGCTCTCGGCCGCCATCGCCGCCTTCCTCGCTCGCGGGCGGCCGCTGCCGGAGGCGGTGGCGAGCGCCAAGCGCTACCTGACAGGCGCCATAAGGGCGGCGGACGGGCTGGGCATCGGCCATGGCCACGGGCCGGTGCATCATTTCTTCGAGCTGTGGCCGAAGGAAGGGACCACCCCATGACGACGACCCGGCGCACGGCCCTCTTCGCCGCTGCCGCCACGGTCGCGGCCCCGGCGGTGGCCAGGAGCCAGACGCCGCTCCGCTGGCGCATGGTGACCTCCTGGCCGCGGGACCTGCCCGGGCCCGGTGTCACGGCGCGGCGGCTGGGCGAGCGCATCGAGGCGATGAGCGGCGGGGCCATCGAGGTGGAGCTCTTCGCCGCCGGCGAGATCGTGCCGGCCTTCGAGGTGCTGGACGCGGTGGGCGAGGGGGTGGCGGAGCTCGGCCACACGGCGGCGGTCTTCTGGGCCGGCAAGATGCCGGTCTCGCAGCTCTTCCTCGCCGTGCCCTTCGGCCTGACGCCGCTCGAGCACATGGCCTGGGTCGAGCATGGCGGCGGTCAGGCACTCTGGGACGAGCTCTATGCCGGGTTCGGCGTGAAGCCCTTCATGGCGGGCAACACCGGCATGTCGATGGGCGGCTGGTTCCGCCGCGAGCTGCATTCGGCGGCCGACCTGAAGGGTCTGCGCTTTCGCATGCCGGGGCTCGGCGGCGTGCTCTATGCGCCCATGGGCATCGTCCAGGTGTCGCTGCCGCCGGGCGAGACCCTGCCGGCGCTGCAGAGCGGTGCCGTGGACGCGGCCGAGTTCGCCGGCCCCGCCAGCGATCTGGCGCTCGGCTTCTACCAGGCCGCCCCCTTCTATTACGGCCCGGGCCTGCACGAGCCGAACGGCACGGGCGAGTGCATCGTCAATCGGGACCTGTTCCTGGGCTTGCCGTCCGACCTGCAGGCGGTCATCACCGAGGCCTGCCGGGCGGAGAACGCCTTTGCGCTGGCCGAGGCCGAGCGGATGAACGCGGCAGCGCTCATGGCGCTGGTCGACGAGCATGGCGTGCAGTTGCGGACCTTTCCCGACGACATCGTCGAGGCCTTGCGCGCCGAGGCGCCCGCGGTGCTCGCCCCCTTCGCCGCGGCGGGCGGGCTGGACGCGCGCATCCACGATTCCTACGTGGCGACGCTGGAGCTGCTCCGCCCGTGGTCCCGGACCTCGATGGCGGATTTCCTCACGGCCCGTGCCGGCGGCTGAGCGATGGCGGTCGGCACGCTTCCGGGGGAGAGGGCGAGGCCGCGGGTCGAGCGGCGCCCGGTCGCCTGGGCTGTCCTGCGGCCGCTGCTGACGCTCTTCGGCCTCCTGGCGGCCTGGCAAAGTGTGGTGCTGGCCACTGCCGTGCCACCCTACATCCTGCCGCCGCCTCTGGCGGTGCTCGAGACTCTGGCGACCAACTGGCAGCTCGTTCTCGGCCATGCGAGGATCACCGGGCTCGAGATTCTTCTGGGCTTTCTCCTGGGTGGCCTGCTCGGGGCGGGGTCCGGCCTGGTGCTCGCCGGCTTCGCCACGGCGCGGCGCTGGCTGCTGCCGCTCTTCGTCGTCAGCCAGGCCTTGCCGGTCTTTGCCCTCGCCCCGCTGCTGGTGCTCTGGCTCGGCTACGGCATGGCGTCGAAGATCGCCATGGCGGTGCTCATCATCTATTTCCCGATCGCTGCCGCCTTCTATGACGGGCTCCGGCGAGCCGATCCCGAGATGCTGGATCTCGTGCGCCTGCTCGGTGCCTCGCGCTTCGACACCATCCGCCTGATCCGCCTGCCGGCGGCGCTGCCGTCGCTCGCCTCGGGGCTCCAGGGTGGCGGCCTCGGTGGCCCCATCGGGGCGGTGGTCGGCGAGTGGGTGGGGTCGGCCGGCGGGCTCGGCTACCTCATGCTGCACGCCAATGCGCGCATGCAGATCGACCTGATGTTCGCGGCGCTGCTCGTCCTCGCGGCCATGGCGCTCGCCCTCTACCTCGCCGTCGACCGGCTGGGGCGTCGCCTGACGCCCTGGCAGGCCGAGACCTCGTCCGACTTCTGATCTGGAGAATTTTCGTGATCCTGCGTCTCGCCGCCCTGGCCCTCGCCCTCTGTCTCGCCTCTCCGGTCCAGGCGCAGGAGCGCCTGACCGTGCTGCTCGACTGGTTCGTGAACCCGGACCACGCGCCGCTGGTCATCGCCAGGGAGCAGGGTTTCTTCGCGGAGCACGGGCTCGAGGTGGAGCTGGTGGCCCCTGCCGACCCCAACGACCCGCCGAAGCTGGTGGCCGCGGGCCAGGCGGAGATCGCCGTGAGCTACCAGCCGCAGCTCCATCTGCAGGTGGCCGAGGGCCTGCCGCTCCGGCGCATCGGCACGGCGGTCGCGACGCCGCTCAACAGCCTCGTGGTGCTGGCCGACGGGCCGATCGAGGGCATCGCCGATCTCGAGGGCGGAAGGTCGGCTTCTCGGTCGGCGGCTTCGAGGACGCGCTGCTCGGCGCCATGCTGGAGAAGCACGGGCTCGGGCTCGACGATGTCGAGCTGGTCAACGTCAACTTCTCGCTCTCGCCGGCGCTCGTCGCCGGCCAGGTCGATGCGGTGATCGGTGCGTTTCGCAATTTCGAGCTCAACCAGATGGAGCTGATCGAGCGGCCGGGCCGCGCCTTCTATCCCGAGGAGGAGGGTGCCGGCCTATGACGAGCTGATCTACGTGGCGCATATGGACAATCTCGGCGACCCGCGGCTGCGAGCGCTTCATGGAGGCCGTCGAGGCGGCGACCCACTGGATCGTCAACCATCCCAACGAGGCCTGGGAGGTCTTCGCCGCCACCGACCCGCTGCTCGACGACGCGCTCAACCGGAAAGCCTGGGCCGACACCGTGCCGCGCCTGGCGCTCAGCCCGGCAGCGCTCGACCACCACCGCTACGCCCGTTTCGCCGCGTTCCTGGTGGAGCAGGGGCTGCTCGACGAGGCCCTGCCGGTCGGCGACTACGCGGTGGATCTCTTCGCGGGCGATTAGGAAACCTTCGCCATGGGCGAGCGGCGGCGCGGCAGCTGGCAGGCGAGGGCGAACATCAGCCCTTCGCCGGCGAGGCTGATGACCCGGAGCAGGATGGTCATCAGCATGAGGCTGTCATTGTCGAGGAAGGGGGCGCCGAGCAGCACCATCGTCGCCTCGCGCACGCCGAGCCCGCCGGGGGCACCCGGCACGACGAGGCCGGCGCACCAGCCGAGCAGCACGATGGCGACGACCCCGGGCAGGATCGCCGCATCGGCGACACCGAGCAGCCAGGAATAGACCAGCCAGCCGACCAGCCCCTGGCCGATGAAGAAGGCCCCGTAGAGCAGGGTCGAGCGCGAGAAGGTGCGCAGGTCCTCGAGGCTGAAGGCGGCGAGCAGGCGGCGGGCGATGGCCGGCAGCCACGCCAGGGGCAGGCGGCCGAGCAGGGCGACGGTGAGCACGGCCGAGGAGAGGAACAGGGCGGCGACGAGCCAGGAGGAGGCGACCTCGGTGTTCATCCGGTCGATCATCAGGAGCCCGGCCACGCCGATCGAGCAGGACATCAGCACCTGCAGCGCCAGCTCCAGCACCGAGGCAGTGGTCGTGCTCGCCTGCGGCCAGTCGAACCGCCGCGCCAGCAATTGCCGGCCGGCGAAGTGCATGACGTTGCCCGGCAGGTACTTGGCGATGTTCGCCTGGCCCCAGAGCGCGATGCCCTCCTGGGGGGTGGCCATGGCGTGACCGGTGGACCGCACCAACGAGGCGAAGCCGATGCCGACGGCCACCAGCAGGCTGGCGTAGATCATTGTCGCCGTCGCCGTGACCGCAAACAGCTCCATTCGCGGAAGATGAGCGAGCTGCCAGAAATCGAGATTGGTGAAGCTGTCGAAGAACAACCCGATGCAGGCGAATGTCACGATGATGCCGACGGCATTGATTGCCTTGTTTTTGAGCATAGGGCCTTTCGTCTCGACAGATCGGAGGGGGAAACCGCGTGTCGCATCGGACCCTGGGCTCTAGGATATCTGATCCCTGTAGCGCGGCGATCAAGATGGCGCTATGATAATTTTGTCGACGAATCGGCGATATTTTGCGGAATAGGCATGTCGGGCAGGGTTCAGCCGTTTCGCTCGTGCAGCTTCTTGCCCGCCACCCAGGTGGCGCGAATGGCCCGGTCGTCGCCCATGGTCATGAGCGCGAAGAGCAGGGCCGGGAGGTCGCTGCGGTCGATCGCCTCGAGGCGATGGGCGATGGCTGGCGTCGGCGCCAGGTCGAGCACGGTGACATCGGCATGGCTGCCGGGCTCGAGCGTGCCGATCTCGTGGGCGAGGCCGAGGGCCAGGGCATTGCCGCGTGTCATGGTGTGGAACGCGTCGAGCGCCGGCCAGCTCTGGTTTTGGAGCTGGAGGACCTTGTAGGCCTCGGCGGCGGTCTGCAGCATCGAGTAGGAGGTGCCGCCGCCGACATCGGTGGCGAGTGCCAGGCGCACCGGGTCCGGACGGTCGGTGAGGCGGGCGAGGTCGAAGAGGCCGGAGCCGATGAAGAGGTTCGAGGTGGGGCAGAAGCAGGCGACGGCGCCGGTCGCCGCGAGTGTGGCCAGCTCGGCTTCGGCGAGGTGGATGCAGTGGCCGAGGATGGAGCGGGGGCCGAGCAGGCCGAAGCGGTCGTAGACGTCGGTGTAGCTCGCGGCCTCGGGGAAGCGCCGCGCCACCTCGGCGATCTCCGCGTGGTTCTCGGCGAGGTGGGTCTGCAGCCAGCAATCGGGGTGCTCGCGCAGGAGGGCGCCCGCCGCCTCGAGCTGGGCGGCGCTCGAGGTCACGGCGAAGCGCGGCGTGATGGCGTAGCCGAGCCGGCCCTGCCCGTGCCAGCGGGCGATCAGCGCCTTGCTGTCGTCGTAGCCGGATTGCGCGGTGTCGCGCAGCCCTTCCGGGCCCTCGTCCATCATCACCTTGCCGGTGATCAGGCGCATGTTGCGCGCTTGCGCTTCCGTGCAGAGGGCATCGACCGAGCAGGGGTGCACGCTGGCATAGGCGACGGCGGTGGTGGTGCCGTGGCGCAGGAGCTCGTCGAGGAAGAAGCGGGCCGCTGCGGCGCAGTGGGCGGGATCGGCGAAGCGGCGCTCGGCCGGGAAGGTGTAGTTCTGCAGCCAGTCGAGGAGCTGGGCGCCGTACGAGCCGATGACCCGGGTCTGCGGGTAGTGGATATGGGCGTCGATGAGCCCGGGCAGGATCAGGGCATCGGGGTAGGTGGTGACCTCGAGGCCGGGTTCGAGGAGGTCGCTGGCCGGGCCGGCAGCGGCGATCCGCTCGCCGTCGATGACGACGATGCCGTCCTCGATGTCGACGAGCGCCGCTTGGCCGGCGGTGGCCGGGTCGTCCCTGAACCAGACGAGGCGGCCGCGAACGCCGCGCCGGGTCATTCGGCCGGCGCCCCGGCGTCGACCCAGCGGGCGATCAGCCGCCGCTCGCCGTCCTCGATGAGGGAGATGGTGCCGGGCGGCATGGCATGGGTCTGGTAGACCTGGGCGCGGATCGCGTCGGCATGGATGCGGATGTCGCGCGGGCTCTCCAGCACCACGCCCTTGGGGGCATGCGCCAGGCCAGGCCAGTAGGTCTCGCGCCCGTGGCACATGATGCAGCGGCCCTGGACGATCTCCTCGACCGCGGCGAGGGTGGCGGGCCGCTCGTCGGCGGCGGTGTCGACCAGCGGCGGCGGGGTGGCGGGGAAGCTCGCGATCCAGATGGCGACGATGAAGCCCAGGGCGGCGACCGCCCAGGGCCACCAGGGCGGCTTCGTGCCCGCGTGCATGATGTTGAAATAGTGGCGGATGCTGGCGCCGATCACCAGCACCAGCGCCAGGATCAGCCAGTTGAACGGGCTCGCGAAGGTCTGCGGGTAGTGGTTGCTGATCATGATGAAGAGGACGGGCAGGGTCAGGTAGTTGTTGTGCACCGAGCGCTGCTTGGCCTGCGCCCCGAGCGCCGGGTCGGGCGCCGCGTGGGCGAGCAGCGAGGCCACCACCTTCTTCTGGTTGGGGATGATGATCATGGCGACGTTGGCCACCATGATGGTGCCGATCAGCGCTCCCACATGGAGGAAGGCGGCACGGCCGGTGAGGACCTGGTCGAGGGCGAGGCAGACGAGCGGGAAGGCGACGAGGCCGATGAGGGCGAGCGTGCGCTGGTCATTGCCGAGCGGTGATTTGCACAGCATGTCGTAGGCGACCCAGCCGAGGACCAGCACGGCGAGGCCGATCGCGGCCGCTGTCCAGGGGCCGAGCTCGGCCTTGGCCGGGTCGATCATGTAGAGCTCGGCGCCGAGATAGTAGACGACCACGAGGAGGGCGAGGCCGCTCAAGAGGGTGGTGTAGGCCTCCCACTTGAACCAGGTGAGCTCGGCCGGCATCTCGGGCGGGGCGACGCCGTACTTCCACATGCGGTAGAAGCCGCCGCCATGCACCTGCCAGGTCTCGCCGGAGACGCCCTCCGGCAGCCCGGCGCGCTTCTTCAGGCTGGCGTCGAGCGCCATGAAGTAGAACGAGCTGCCGATCCAGGCGATGCCGGCTATGAGGTGGAGCCAGCGGAGCGCCAGCGCCGACCAGTCGAGGAGGATGGGAGTCAAATCCATGGGCGTTCGATCCGGGGCGGCCACACGCGGCGGCATCGTGGCGGGCAGGGTAGCGGTCGGCAAGAGCCCAGTGCCGGCGCCCGGCCACGCTGCCGACTTCCTTCTCGACCGCCTGCTCTACCGGGACGGGCTGATCCTCGTCGTCGACAAGCCGGCCGGGCTGCCGGTGCATGCCGGGCCGAAGCGCGGCCCCAATCTCGAGGATTATCTGGAGGCGCTTCGCTTCGGCCTGCCGGAGCGGCCGCATCTGGCGCATCGGCTCGACCGCGACACCTCGGGCTGCCTCGTCCTCGGCCGCCACAGGAAGGCGCTCAGGCGCCTCGGCCGGCTCTTCGAGGCGGGCCGGGTCGAGAAGGTCTACTGGGCGGTGGTCGAGGGCACGCCGGACCCGGCGGAGCGACGGATCGAGCTCGGCCTGGAGAAGCGCTCGACCGCCGCGCGGGGCTGGTGGATGCAGGTCGCGGCCGAGGGCGGGCAGGCTTCCGTCACCGACATTCGGGTGCTGGCCAGCGGCGGCGGCCGCTCGCTGGTCGAATGCCGGCCGCGCACCGGGCGCACGCACCAGCTCCGGGTGCATCTGGCGGCCATCGGCCATCCCATCCTGGGCGACCCGGTCTATGGCGGCCCGCTCCAGGGCAGCCGGCAGGGCGGCCCGCTGCTGCTGCACGCCCGGTCGATCGCCCTGCCGCTCTACCCGCGCCGCCCGGCTGTCGCCGTGACGGCCCCGCCGCCGCCGGCCTTCGTCGCGGCGGCGGGCGACCTCTTGCCAAGGGGCGTTGCGGAACCGCAGACTGGGCCTGACACGCGCATCGTGGAGACGCCATGACAGAGAGCGACGTCTATGCCCGCCAGGGCTTCGGCGCGGTGGTCGGCAGCGGCGAGCGCCCGGCGCTGCTGATCATCGATTTCGTCAATGCCTTCGCCGATCCCGAGATGCTGGGCGGCGGCAATATCGCGGCGGCCGTCGCCGCCACCGTGCCGGTGCTGCGGGCCTGTCGCGAGCGCGCTCTGCCCGTCGTCTTCACGCGCATCGTCTATGCCGAGGACGGCTCGGATGCCGGTCTCTGGGCGACCAAGCTGCCGGCGCTCCTGAAGCTCACGCCCGATTCGCCGGCCAACCGGGTGGTCGATGCCCTGGCCCCGTTGCCGGGCGAGCTGGTCATCGACAAGAAGCAGGCCTCGGCCTTCTTCGGCACGGACCTCGCCCCCTGGCTCGTGCAGCGGCGCGTCGACACGCTCTATGTCGCGGGCTGCACCACCAGCGGCTGCGTGCGCGCCTCGGTGGTCGACGCGATGAGCTGGAACTTCCGCCCCATCGTCATCGAGGACTGCGTCGGCGACCGGGCCCTCGAGCCACATGCGGCGAATCTCTTCGACATGCACCAGAAATATGCCGACCTGATCACCGCCGAGGCTGCGATCCGGGCCATTGCGGGGGTCCGGTGACCGCTACGCCCGCGGAGCTCGCAGCACTGATCCCGGATGGTGCGGTGCTGGCGCTGGCGCCCGACTATTCCGGCTGCTCGCTCGCCACCGTCCGCGAGCTGATCAGGAAGGGTGCCAAGCGGCTTCGCCTGGTCGGCCTGCCGCAGCTCGGCCTGCAAGCGGATCTGCTGATCGCCACCGGCTGCGTCGCCGGCATCGAGACGGCCGCCATCTCCTTGGGCGAGCTGGGCCTCGCACCGGCCTTCGACCGGGCCTGGCGGGCGGGCAGCGTCAGCGTCACGGAGAGCACCTGCCCGGCCATCCATGCCGGGCTGACCGCCGCCGAGAAGGGGGTCTCGCATCTGCCGCTCGCCGGGGTGCTCGGCTCCGACCTGATAGCGCTCCGCCCCGACTGGCAGGTCGGCCCCGACCCCTTCACCGGCGAGCCGGGCCTCCTGGTGCCCGCTATCCGCCCGGATTTCCTGCTGTTCCATGCGGCGGTCGCCGACCGGTCCGGCAATGTCTGGATCGGTGTCCGGCGCGAGCTGATGCTGGCGGCCCACGCGGCGCGGCGCACGCTGGCCACGGTCGAGGAGGTAGCGGGGCACGACCTCCTCGCCGACGATCTCTGGGCCGCGGGCACCATCCCCGCACTCTATGTGGAGCAGGTCGCCACCGCATCGGGCGGGGCAGCACCGGTCGGCCTCAGGGGGCGTTACGGCCCGGACCGGGCCTGGCTCGCGTCTTATGCCGAGGCGGCGCGCGACCCGGTGTCCTGCAAGACCTTCCTCGACGCCTGGCTGCGTGATGGCTGAGCCGGAGCGCCTGCTGGTGATGATCGGCGTCATCGCCCGCCTGCTCCGGGGATTGCGCCACGTCGCCGTCGGCGCGAGCTCGCCGGTGCCGGCCGCGGCTGCCCTCGTGGCGCGCGAGCAGGGCGGGGGCCGGCCTGTCGTCTCGATCCTGGGGTCGGAGAGCTCGAACCCCTTCACCGATGGCGGGCGCGAGCTCTTCGACTGCGCCGCGCAGGGGCGCCTCGATGCGTTCTTCCTCTCGGGGGCGCAGATCGACGCGACGGGGGCGGTGAACCTGCTCGGCCTCGGCGAGCCGGGCCGGATGCGTCGACGCTTCATGGGCAATTTCGGCGCACCCTACCTGGCGTCGCTGGTGCCAAACGTCATCCTCTTTCGCACCGATCACGGGGTCCGGACGCTGGTCGAGAAGGTGGATTTCGTGACGGCACCCGGTGTCGAGGGGCGCTGGCTGGTGACCGACCGGGCGGTCTTCCGGCGGCAGGCGGGGCGGCTTCGGCTGGTGAGCTGGCACGCCGGCGAGATGGCCGAGACGGTGCGCGCCGCCACGGGCTTCGCCTTCGAGACGGCGCACGACGCCGGCGAGACCCCCGGGCTGGAAGCAGCAGCGGCGGCACAGCTTCGCGGCCCGGTCGGCGCCGTGCTGCGCGAGGTCTATCCGGCCTTCGCCGCGCAGCTCACCTGACGCCGCCGCGGCTGCGTCGGATCATCCGTCGCGCTTCATGCCGGTCAGGAACTCGGCGAGATTGGCGGGGAACGGGAAGACGATGGTGTTGCTGCGGTCGTTGGCGATCTCGTGCAGGGTGGAGAGGTAGCGGAGCTGCATGGCCTCCGGCACCTGGTTGAGGATGCGGCCGGCATCGACCAGCCGCTCGGCCGCCTGGTACTCGCCCTCGGCGTTGATGACCTTGGCCCGGCGGATGCGCTCGGCCTCGGCCTGCTTGGCGATGGCGCGCACCATGCTCTCGTCGATGTCGACATGCTTGAGCTCGACATTGGTGACCTTGATGCCCCAGGCATCGGTCTGGCTGTCGAGGATCGTCTGGATGTCGTTGTTGAGCCGCTCGCGCTCGGCCAGCATCTCGTCGAGCTCGTGCTGGCCGAGGACCGAGCGGAGCGTGGTCTGGGCGAGCTGGCTGGTCGCGGCGTCGTAGTCCTCGACCTGGATCACCGCCTTGTCGGCGTCGAGCACGCGGTAATAGAGCACCGCGTTGACCTTGACCGAGACGTTGTCGCGGCTGATCACGTCCTGCGAGGGCACGTCGAGCACGCGGGTGCGCAGGTCGACCCGGACCATGGTCTGCAGGCCCGGGATCACGAGGATCAGGCCGGGGCCCTTCACCTTCCAGAACCGGCCGAGCATGAAGACGACGGCGCGCTCGTACTCGCGCATGATCCTGAGCGAGATCACGATGATGGCGAGCGGGACGAGCAGCAGCGGCAGCAGGAACATGGGGTCGTAGTCCATGAGCGGGCTCACCCTCTCGGTGGTTGCGGGGCGACGACGAGCACCAGCCCGTCGCGTCGCTCGACGGTGACCGGCGTCTCGCTGGCGAGGTGGCTCGGGCCGCGGGCCGCCCAGATCTCGCCCTCGAGCCGGACATGGCCCCTGCCTTCGGCCCAGTCGACGACCGTGCCGCGGCCGGTGAGCACGGCCTCGGCACCGGTCACGACCGGTCGCCGGCGGCTGCGCAGCACGAGGCCGAGCGTCAGGACGAAGAGGCCGCTCAAAACGATCGCCACCGAGGCGATCAGCCAGAGCGAGATGCCGAGGCCCGGCGTATCCGTGTCGACGAGCAGCACCGCACCGGCGACGAAGGCGGCGATGCCGCCGAGGCCGAGGACGCCGAAGCTCGGCACGAAGGCCTCGGCGACCACGAGCATGATGCCGAAGAGCAGCAAGGCGAGGCCGGCCAGGGACACGGACAGGACCTGCAGCGCGTAGAGGCCGAGCAGGAGGCAGATGGCGCCGACGAGCCCGGGGCCGACGAGGCCCGGCGAGTAGAGCTCGAAGATGATCCCGTAGATGCCGATGAGCATCAGGATGGCGGCGACGTTGGGGTCGGTGATGACGGCGAGGAGCTGGTAGCGCCAGTCCGGCTCGATCTCGACGATGACGGGGTCGGCGGTGTCGATGAGGGCCGGGCCGCTGGCCAGCTCGACCATGCGGCCGTCGATCCGCCGGAGCAGCTCCGCGCGGTCGGGGGCGACGAGCTCGATCACCCTGGCCTTCAGCGCCTCCTCGGCGGTCAGGCTCCTGGCTTCGCGCACCGCGGCCTCGGCGAATTTCGGGTCGCGGTCCCGCATGGCGGCGAGCGAGCGGAGCAGGGCGGCCGCGTCCTCCATCGCCTTGGTGGCATGCGCGGACCTTTCGCCCGCATCGCCGCCGATCTGGACGGGTGTCGCCGCGCCGAGATTGGTGCCGGGCGCCATGGCGGCGAGATGGGTGGCGTAGAGGATGAAGGTGCCGGCGCTCGCCGCCCGCGCCCCCGGCGGGGCGACATAGCCGATGACGGGCAAGGGTGCGTCCAGGATCGCCTCGACCATGGTGCGCATCGAGGTGTCGAGGCCGCCCGGCGTGTCGATCTCGAGCAACACGAGATCGGCGCCGTCGGCGGCCGCGGCCTCGATCGCCCGGACGAGGAAATCGCTGGTGGCGGGGCCGATGGGGCCCTTGACGGGCACGACCTGCACGGTGGTGGCTTCGGCCGATGCCGGCATGCCGAGCAGGGGCAGCAGCATGCCAAGCAGGAAAAGGAGGGACGCGAGGGCCGAACTGCGCTTCATTGTCCGACCATCGACGAGGGCACCGATGCCGTCAAGAGATGCACGATTGCGAGAGATGCGGCAGGTTTCTCCATCCGGGGGTTGATACATGACCACGCTGACCCTGACGAGCTGGAACATCGAGCATTTCTCGCGGCTGCTCGACGGCAATGCCGGCGAGGCGGAGCGGCTCGCCGCCATCGCCGCCGAGATCCGGGCCATCGATCCGCACGTCCTCCTGATCGTCGAGGGGCCGGCCAGCCTGCCGGCGCTCGAGGCCTGGGTGGCGGCGGCCGAGCCGCACGGCCTCGGCGGCGGCTGGCGCGTGGCCACCATTCCCGGCACGAACGAGGCGCTCGAGGCACGGCCGGACGACCCGCGGCGGGCGCTGGCCGGGCTCTACGCCATGCAGGGCAACCGGACCAGCGGCGCGCAGTGGCTCTGGTTCCTGGTCCGTGACGGGCTCTTCCAGGAGAGCCGGGCGGCGGTCCTGGCACCCCTGGTCTGGCGGGACCTGACGGGGCAGCGGGACTGGCCGGTCCATCGCTGGGGCGAGCTCATTGCCCGGCGGCACGCGCACTGGCGGCACCCGCAGGTGCTGCTGCTGCAGCTCGGCGGGGTCGAGATCGAGGTCGTGGGCGCGCATCTGAAGAGCAAGATCAACCACGAGCGCGCCTTCGACGCGGCGGGCGAGCTGACCCGGGACTATGTCGACGAGGCGCTCCGGGCGCGCATCCAGCTCGCCACCGAGGCCTATGACATCCGGCGCTACATCGACGGCCGCTTCGCCCAGACGCCGAAGCCCCGCATCCTGGTGGCGGGCGATTTCAACGACGGTCCGGGGCGCGGCTTCTTCGAGCGCGAGTATCTCTATTTCGACCTCGTGGGGAACCTTCAGGGCGACGTCTTCGCCGCG
The DNA here is from genome assembly GCA_041397945.1 of Geminicoccaceae bacterium. GTDB lineage: Bacteria > Pseudomonadota > Alphaproteobacteria > Geminicoccales > Geminicoccaceae > SLRI01. The sequence goes on along the minus strand of JAWKVR010000010.1, from coordinate 41,389 downwards.
GACAAGTTCCTCAACCACGCGCTCTTCGACTTCCCGGGCGATCTGCGCTGGAGCACGGCCTTCGACGACGGGGTCGAGCGCTGGTCGAGGGAGCAGGCAGGCGTGTCGCCGCTGCCGGCGGAGCCTTATGACGCAACCCGGTTCCAGCTCATCGACCATATCCTCTTCACCCAGGCGCTGGTCGGCGAGGGTGCCAGCCCGCGGGTGCGAGCCGGCGCCGGCCGGGTCGAGCATACCGTGCATCAGCGGATCAATGCGGGTCTCGGCCGCCAGCGCACCAGCGACCACGTGCCGGTGTCGGTCGACCTCACGCTTTGAAGAAGGCCCCGAGCTTCTCGGTCGTCGCCTCGGGCGCCTCCTCGGGGAGGTAGTGGCCGCAATCGAGCGCCTCGCCGGTCACCTCGCCCGCCGCCTTGGCACGCCAGGTGGCGAGCACGTCGAAATGCTTCTCCATGAGCCCGTGGCGGCCCAGAGCGCCATGAAGGGGCACTGGATGCGGGCGTCCTCGTCGGCTCGGTCGTGCTCCATGTCGATCGTGGCGGCGGCGCGGTAGTCCTCGCAGCTGGCATGGATGGTGGCCGGGCTGGCGAAGCAGCGCTCGTACTCGGCCATGGCCTCGGGGTGGACGAACGAGCTGTTCTTGCCGGCCGACCAGCCGCCGAGCTTCTGGTGCAGGTAGTAGATCGGGTCGGCGCCGATCAGCCGCTCCGGGAAGTCGGCCGGGCGGCTGAGGAAGAACCAGTGGTAGTAGCCCTCGGCGATCGCCTTGTTGGTGGCGTCGAAGATGGTGCGGGTGGGCACGATGTCGAGCACGGCCGCCCGGGTCACCACCCCGGGGTGGTCGAGGCACATGCGGTGGGTGACCCGGCCGCCGCGATCGTGGCCCGCCACCATGAACCGGTCGAAGCCCAGCATGCTCATGGCCTCGACCAGATCGGCCGCCATGGCGCGCTTGCTCATCGCCCGATGGGTGGCGTCGCCGACCGGCTTGCCGCTGTCGCCATAGCCGCGCAGATCGGCGCAGACGACGGTGAACCGCTCCGCCAAAGCGGGGGCCACGCGGTGCCACATGGCATGGGTCTGGGGATAGCCGTGGAGCAGCAGGAGCGGCGGCCCGTCGCCCTTGGTGCGGGCGAAGATCTCGGTCTCCGCCGTGCTCAGCCGATGCCCTTGAAAGCCCGTGAACAACGCCATTTCCCGCCCTCCGAGGATCTCCCTTGCGCGCTTTCTAGCACACCCGGATGTCGATGGCGCGAGCGACGCCGTCGACCGTGCGGGCGGGCCTGAGCGCCCACTGCAGGCGCGGCCGGAAGCCCTGGCGACAGCCGGCATCGAAGGCCTCGGCCATGACGACGGCGGCCGTCCGCTCCACCTTGGCGTGCTTCTCCAGCTTGGCGGCGAGGTTAACGGGTTCGCCCAGGACGGTGTATTCGAGCCGCTCGGCATCGCCGACCGTACCGAACATTACCTTGCCCGCGGTCACGAGGCGGCGACAGCGGGGGCGGCGAGGCGTGCCCGGCGCGGTCGGCGCGCCAGCGCCGCCCGGTCTCCAGCACGGTCTCGATCGCGGCGAGCGCCTCGGCCGCGGCGCAATCGCTCGGCCGGACGGCGCCGAAGCTGGCGAGAATGCCGTCGCCCATGAACTTGTCGATGCTGCCACCGGCGCGCGTACCGCCCGGGTCATCAACGACTGGTACTCACCGAGGAGCTGCATCACCTCGGCCGGCGCCGGAGCGCTCGCCGAGTGCGGTGAAGCCGCGCAGATCGATGAACATGATCGCCGCCTCGCGCAGCTGGCGCGGCCGGGCACGAGCTCGCCATCGCTTGCCGTGATCCGCCCGGCGATCTCCGGCGCGAAGAAGCGCTTGAGATCGGATGCTGCCTGGCCCTCGAGCGCGGCCCGCACGAGGAGCTTGCGAGCCCGGTGGAGGGCCAGGGCGAGGATGGCCGTCACCATGAGGATCGAGACGATCTTGTCGACCTCGGCGCCGATCAGGATGCTGTAGCTCATCATGTACTCGGCGAAGTTCCGCGTGATCATGCGGGCCGCCTGCGGCCCGCCACCGAAGAGCACCGCATAGGCGACGAGCGCCAGCCAGCCCGGCGGCGCTGACCCCGGCGAGGATCACGAAGGCCGGCTCGAAGCGGAGCGTGCGGAGCGCGATCAGGATGAACACGTACATCAGGGTCGGCGCCTTGAGGTAGAGGGCCGGCGGCGCCTGGTACTGCAGGTGGAAGCTCCAGATGGTGACCATCAGCAGCGCGATGTCGACCACCACCGAGACGGCGAGGACCGGCCGCGTCAGGCGCTCCTTCAGGGCGAGGCTGAGGCGCCAGAAGGTGAACAGCGCATAGAGCACGAGGGCGATGGGCACGGGCTCGAACGGCACGTCCGGCGGGAAGGCCTTGGGGGTGAAGCTGTAGAGGACGGCGAAGAGGACGATGGCACCGAGCTGGATGAGGCTGACCAGGACCTCGCTGCGCGCCTGCTCGCGGCCGATGGCGTCGGCGACGCGCTGCGGCATGGCGGCAGGCAAGGGCGGGCCGAGCAGGACACGCCCGACGCGCTCGCGGGCGGCACTGCCGGCGAGGCGCTGGACGATTGCGGGCATGGGCGGCCTCCGGGATTGCGGCCCGAGCTTTACGCCGAACGGCCACTCGCACCAACCGGCCGGCGGCGCACGGCCCATCACGTGCCGTTGAGCCCGCCATTCTCGGCCTCGGCGAGTGAAGGAATCGTGACCGTGGATCATCCTCGCCGGCAATGCTGCATTGCAAAAAACTGCATGGTATCCGACCATGGGAACCTCCACATTCCAGATCGTTGGAAGCAGCGCGTGGATGATGCGCTGCAATATGAGTTCGAAGGACCTGTGCCATGAACAACCAGATGACCCTGCCCGTGGGTGGCGTTGCGGGTGCCTGGCGCGGCGAGAGCCGCGACACCTCGCGCTTCGGTCAGCTGATTGCCGCCCTGCGCCGCCAGCTGGCCGTTCACCGCGTCTATCGGCGGACCTACGATGAGTTGATGACGCTGACCGATCGGGAGCTCGACGACATCGGTGTCGCCCGCTGCGATATCCAGAGGGTCGCCCGCGATACGGCACGGGAGGTCGTGCCCGCGTAAGCGCCCCGGGCCGGCGCCGATGACGCCTTTGGGTGTCGTCGGCGGCCGTGTCCTGATACGCAGGCCTTCTCACGACTCGGGGAGGTCGGCGCATGAATCTCGAGCAGTTCCGTCAGGAGGCGCACGGCCTCGTCGACTGGATGGTGGCATATCTTTCGACCATCGAGCGGCGGCCCGTGCGCAGCCCGGCGACCCCGGGCAGCATCGCCGCGCAGCTGCCGGCCGCGGCACCGGAAGGCCCCGAGCCGTTCGAGGCCATCTTCCGCGACTTCGAGCGGATCGTCATGCCCGGCATGACGCACTGGCAGCATCCGCGCTTCTTCGCCTATTTCCCCGCCAATTCCAGCCCGCCCTCGGTCCTGGCGGAGATGCTGACGGCGACGCTCGCCGCCCAGTGCATGCTCTGGCAGACCTCGCCGGCGGCGTCGGAGATGGAGGGCCGGGTGCTCGACTGGCTCCGGCAGGCGCTGGGGCTGGATGCGGGCTTCGTCGGGGCGATCCAGGATTCCGCGTCCTCGGCGACGCTCTGCGCCATTCTCACCGCCCGCGAGCGGGCGACCGGGTGGCAGGCGAACGAGGCCGGGCTCGGCAAGCTGCCGCCGCTTGCCGTCTACACCTCCGACCAGGCGCATACCTCGGTCGAGAAGGCCGTGCGCGTCGCCGGTCTCGGCCGCGCCGCCTTGCGGCTGGTGCCGTCCGACGAGCGCTTCGCCATGCGCCCCGACGCCCTCGCGGAGCTGATCGAGGCCGATCTCCAGGCCGGCGTGAAGCCCGCCTGCGTGGTGGCCTCGCTCGGTGCCACCGGCACCGGCGGCATCGACCCGCTCGGCCCCATCGGCCGCCTCTGCCGGGCGCACGACATCTTTCTCCATGTGGATGCGGCCTGGGCCGGGAGTGCCCTGCTCCTGCCCGAGACGCGCTGGATGATCGACGGCATCGAGCAGGCGGACAGCTTCGTCACCAACCCGCACAAGTGGCTGTGCACCAATTTCGACTGCTCGGCGCATTTCGTGCGCCGGCCGGACGAGCTGGTCCGCACGCTTTCGGTGATGCCGGCCTTCCTCACCGGTCACGGAACAGGGGGGGCGGTCGACTACCGGGACTGGGGTGTTCCCCTCGGGCGGCGGTTTCGCGCGCTCAAGCTGTGGTTCGTGCTCCGTAGCTACGGCATCTCCGGCCTGCAGGCGATGCTGCGCAACCATATCGCCTGGACCCGGGAGCTCGCCTCCTGGATCGAGGCGGCGCCGGGCTTCGAGCTGGTCTCGCCACCGGTGCTCGGCCTGCTCTCGTTCCGCTGCCGGCCGCCCGGGCTGGACGAGGCGGCGCTCGACGCGCTGAACCGGCGGCTGATCGAGCGCATCAACGACGACGGGCGCATCTATCTCACCCAGAACGTCGTGCGCGGCCGCTTCGCGCTCCGCTTCTCCATTGGCCAGACCACGACCGAGCGGCGGCATGTCGAGGAGGGGTGGGTGGTCATCCGCGAGCTGGCCGGGCAAATTGCACAAGAATTAGAAGTATAATAAGATATAGTTGACATCTAAATGTGAAATAGGATGATGCCACCTGCTTGGTTGGAAAACCATCGGGTGGAGCCGGGTCGTCATGAGCTGTTTCCCGCAAGTCGTCGTTCGGGAGCCCGTCGTCGCCCCTGCCGGGGCCGCGGCCCAGGGCCGTGTCGGGCGGGGCTCCGTCGCCCTGGTCGGTGCCGGGCCGGGTGACCCGGAGCTCTTGACGCTCAAGGCGCTCCGCGCGCTCGAGAACGCCGATGTCATCGTGGTCGACCGGCTGGTCGGGCCGGCCATTCTCGACCTGGCCCGCCCGGCAGCGAGGCGCATTCATGTCGGCAAGCTGCCGTACCAGGTTGGCGCCGGCAGCGACAACGGCGCGCGCCAGCAGGACATCAACGCCATCCTGGTGCGCGAGGCGCTGGCCGGGAACCGGGTGGTGCGGCTCAAGGGCGGCGATCCCTTCGTCTTCGGCCGGGCCGTCGAGGAGATCGAGGCGCTCGAGGCCGCCGGCATCGCCGTCACCATCGTCCCGGGCGTGACCGCGGCCCTCGCCGCCGCCGCCAGCGCCCGGCTCGCCCTGACGGAGCGGGGCAAGCGGCGGGCCTTCACGATCCTGACCGGCCAGGCGAGCGACGGGCCGGCCGGGCACGACTGGGCGACGCTGGCCAAAGGCGGGCAGTCGCTCGCCATCTACATGGGTGTCGCCGCCGGCCCTTCGATCGCGCGGCGCCTCCTCGCCGCCGGGCTCGACGCCGCCACGCCGGTCACGGTGGTCGAGAACGCCTCGCTCGGCAACGAACGGGTCCATGGCTGCGGCATCGCGGCCCTGCCGGACCTGCTGCGCACCGCCTGCATCCAGGGGCCCGCCATGCTGTTCGTCGGCGTGGCGCCGCTCCCGCAACCCGCCGCGATCCCGGCCGCTGCCGGGCTCGCGGTCGATGACCAACTCGAAGAGGCTGCCTGATGCCCAAGATCATCACCGCCAACCATCTCGTGGTGGGCGATGTCGTGTTCCTCGCCGAGGACGGCTGGACGCCCGTGGTCGACCGGGCCGTCGTCGCCGATGACGACGCCGCCCTGCAGCATTTGCTGGACAGGGCCAACCAGGCCGAGGCGGCCAATATCGTCGTCGGCCCCTACGCGGTCGAGATCCGCCGCGAGGGCGGGCGCATCGTGCCGCTGCACTACCGCGAGGCGATGCGCACGAGGGGGCCGACCGTGCGGCCGGACCTGGGCCACCAGGCCGGGCTCGGGGGGCGGCCCTGATGTACCGCTATGACGAGTTCGACGCGCGTTTCGTCGCCGACCGCGCGGCGCAGTTCCGCGACCAGGTGCAGCGTCGCCTCGATGGCACGCTGAGCGAGGAGGAGTTCCGGCCGCTTCGGCTGATGAACGGGCTCTATCTCCAGCTGCATGCCTACATGCTCCGGGTGGCTATTCCCTATGGCGTGCTCGGCTCGCGGCAGCTCAGGCAGCTGGCCATGATCGCCGATCGCTGGGACCGGGGCTACGGCCATTTCACGACGCGCCAGAACATCCAGTTCAACTGGCCGAAGCTGGGCGACGTGCCGGACATCCTCGATGCGCTGGCGGCGGTCGAGATGCATGCCATCCAGACCTCCGGCAACTGCATCCGCAACGTCACGACCGACCAGTTCGCCGGCGTGGCGGCGGACGAGATCGCCGACCCGCGGCCCTATTGCGAGCTCTTGCGGCAGTGGTCGAGCCTGCATCCCGAGTTCAGCTTCCTGCCGCGGAAGTTCAAGATCGCGGTGACCGGCGCCCCCTTCGACCGGGCGGCCGTCAAGGTGCACGACATCGGCCTGCGCATGCACCGCGACGCGGCGGGCGAGCCGGGCTTCGAGGTGATCGTCGGCGGCGGGCTCGGCCGCACGCCGATGGTCGGCAAGACCGTGCGCGACTTCCTGCCGGTGGCCGAGCTCGTCCCCTATGTCACGGCCATCATGCGCGTCTACAACCGCTTCGGCCGGCGCGACAACAAGTACAAGGCGCGGATCAAGATCCTCGTGCACGAGATCGGCGTCGACGCGTTCAGCGAGCTCGTCGAGGCCGAGTACCGGGCCGGCGACCACGCCGCGGGCATCGAGCTGGCGGCGGGCGAGGTCGAGCGGATCGCCGCCTATTTCGCGCCGCCCGCTTACGAGGAGCTGCCGGAGCAGGACCCGGGCCATCGCGCCCGGCTCTTCGAGAACCGCGACTTCGCCCGCTGGGTGCGGCAGAGCACGGCACCGCACAAGGTCCGGGGCTACAGCATCGCCAACATCTCGCTGAAGCCGATCGGCGGCATCCCCGGCGACGCCAGCTCGGCGCAGATGCGGGCCGTGGCCGACCTCGCCGACCGCTACTCCTTCGGCGAGGTCCGGGTCGCGCACGAGCAGAACCTGGTGCTGCCGAACGTGGCGACCCGCGATCTCTTCACCCTCTGGGAGGGGCTGGTGCAGGCCGATCTCGCCACCCCCAATCTCGGCCTCGTCTCGGACATCATCTCCTGCCCCGGCATGGACTACTGCTCGCTCGCCACCGCGCGCTCGATCCCGGTGGCGCAGGCGATCAGCCGCCGCTTCGCCGACCTGGCGCTGCAGGCGGACGTGGGCGACCTGCGGCTCAACATCTCCGGCTGCATCAATGCCTGCGGGCACCACCATGGCGCATCGGGGATCCTCGGGCTCGAGAAGCGGGGTGGGATCCTACCAGATCCACGCTCGGCGGCTCGGGCGACGAACGCGGCACTCGGCCCAGCTGCTCGGCCCGGGCTTCGCCGCCGACGAGATCGTCGACGCGGTCGAGTCCGGTGGTCCGGGTCTATCTCGCCGACCGGACGGGCCCCGGGGAGCAGTTTCTCGACTTCTTCCGGCGGGTCGGTATCAAGCACTTCAAGGAGGCAGTCTATGTCACTGCTTAAGCAAGGCGAATGGACGACTGACCACTGGCGCTTCGTGGCCGATGACGAGCCCTGCCGGCGGCCAGGCCGAAGATCGTCACCACGGCGCGGCTGCAGGGCGACGACGGTGACTATCTCTTCCATTGCGGCTGCCCGCTTAGGGGCTCGATGCGCTGAACCGGCGGCTGGTCGAGCGGATCAACGACGACGGGCGCATCTATCTGACCCAGAACATCGTGCGCGGTCGCTTCGCGCTCCGTTTCTCCATCGGCCAGGCGACGACCGAGCGACGGCATGTCGAGGAAGGCTGGGCAGTCGTCCGGGAGCTGGCGGAGCAAGTAGTACGAACAAGAAATGTATAAAAAGAGATAGCGGGCTCGGAGCGGTTCCCCGGCTCTTCCGTCGCGTCGGCATCGAGCACTGCAAGGTGGCGGTCCATATCCCTGCTCAGTAACGGCGAATGGACGATCGACGAGGGGCGCTTCGTGACGCCACCACGATGCCGGCACGATGCCGGCACGATCGACCTGGCAGGCGCGGCGCGCTTCAGGCGGCTTTCAGCCCGGCGCTCTGCAGGCCGCCGAGCAGGTCCTCGACGAGATCCGGCGGTAGCTGCCAGTAGCCCAGGTACTCGCCGGCCCGGTCGGCGGCGTCCGGGGCCACCTCGAGGAGGTCCTGGACGGCCTGCGCCGCCTGCCGCTGCAGGCCGAGCCGGCCATAGACGGCGGCGCGCAGCAGGCGGGTCATCAGGAAATCCGGCAGGTCGCTCTGCTCGAGCTCGCCTCTGGCCGCCGCATAGTCCCCGCGCCGATAGGCGTCGATGACGAAGGGGATGCGGTAGGAGGCCGGGTGCGCCGGATTCAGCTCGATCGCCCGGGCGCGCATGGCGAGGCCGCGCTCCCAGTCGCCCGAATAGGCGATCTTGCCGCCGAGATCGGCGAGCGCGTCGCTGTCGTTCGGGTTGAGCTCGAGGGCCAGATCGGCGTGCCGGCGAAACCCGTCCATGTCGCCGGCGGTGAACAGCACCGCTGCCAGCGACCGCTGGGCGACCGCATTCTCCGGCTCCAGCTCGACCGCCTTGCGCGCCGCCTCGAGCGCCGCGGCCAGCTCCTGACCCGCCGGGTCGTGGGTGTAGCCGTAGCGCAGCGCCTCGAGGCGAAGATAGGCGAGATAGGCCCAGGCATGGGCATAGTCCGGCTCCGTGCGGACCGCGCGCTCGAGGCAGGTTTTCGCTGCCGTGTAGTCCGCCGGCGCATAGGTCGCATAGTAGTGATCGGCGGCCAGGATGCAGGCATAGCTCGCGAGGCTCGCCGGCAGGTCCGCCTGGTCGGCGGCGCGGCTGAGCTGGCGGTTCACGAGGCCCCAGGGCTGGGCGACGGCGGTGACGATGGCGCCCGCGATCTCGCTCTCGAGGGCAAGTGCCGCGCTGCCCGCATGCGCGCCGGTGAAGGATCTGGTCCAGAGCACGCCGGCGTCCTTGGTCGAGATCAGGCTGGCGGTGACGACGAAGCCCTCACCGTCGCGCCGCACGGTGCCGTCGACGACGTAGTCGAGGCCGCTTCGGCGGGCAGCGCGGATCGGGTCGCCGCCGCCTCGGATGGCCAGGGCCAGGCGCTGCGTCGGGCCAATACGAAGAACTGGCGGAAATGCGTCAGTTCGGCGGTGACGAGGGCGGTGAGGCCACCGGCCACGGTGGTGGTGCCCGGCGCGTCGTCGAGCGCTTCGAACGGCAGGACGCCGATGGCCGGCGTCTGGCGTGCGAGGTCGGCAGCACCATTGACCTCGACCGGCGCTGTCGGTGAGCCACGCTCGAGGCCGAGGCGGCGATGCCTGCGATCGCGATGAGGGCGGCGGTCAGGAAGGCGACGCGATACGGCCGGCGATGGCTGGGCGCGGGCTTCGCCCGGGTGAGGGCGGGAGCCCGGGCGGCGGTCCGGGCCGGGGCCGGTGCTCCGGTCCGCGCTGCCTCGAAGCGGGGCACGTAGGGCCGCCCTTGGGCGGTGGGTGAGGACCGGGTCAGCCTTGCCTTCCCCGGCATAGTAGGCGGCGAGCTTCTGCCTGAGACGGCCGGCCTCGACGCGGACCAGCGACTCGGCCTGCGGGTCGAAATCCGCCGGCCGCTCGAACACGTCGACGCCGATGGCGTAGGCGCGCATGGCCCGCTCGTTGCCGGCGAGCCGGGCTTCGACGATGTGGCGCAGGAAGGCCTGCAGGCGCGGCGAGCCCTCGAGCTCGGCGCTGGCGAGCACACGCGCGAGGGCGGCGAGCACAGCTTCGTCCGGGATCGGTTCCTCGCCCATCCTCCTCCACCGGCGGCCAGCGCCGGCACCATCCGGCCATAAGTTGCAGCCCGATCATGGGCCGCGACTGACCGTCAGTTGCCGTTACTCACATGCCGCGCAGGCCCAAGGTATGCTCCGACTGCGGCTCGAACAGTGTGATCGAAGGGGCGGCAATGGCAAGTGAGGCGAATCCTGGGTCGGGGAGGCCTTCACCGGCCTCGAGCTCTGGCGGGGACGCACCGGCGTGTCGAGCCTCCCTCGGTCCGGAAATTTCCGAGATCCGGCGCCAACCGGCGAGTGAGAGGCTTCCTCGCCGGGCACGCCGGTCGTTCGCGTGGCGCCGAAGCACGCGATGGCGAGGGTCGGCCGGTGGACCCGATGGACCCGCGCGCCCGAAGCTTCAGCCTCGTCGCGCCGCCGCCGCTCGGCCCTCGCCCTGGCTCTTTCGTCGGTGGATGACCGCCGCCCACGAGGCCGCCGCCGAGATCCGGGTGATCCGGACGCCGATGTCTTCGCGTACAATGACGCGGCCGAGATCGATCAGGAAGGTGATGGCCCTGCTCGACGAGATAGATGCCCGGTGACCTCGCTGGTGGACGTGGACCTGCCGACGCCGCCCGGGTCGGGCCGATGATCGGCAAGGGAGCGGCCCTGCCGGCCGGGTCGGCCTCGCGGACCAGGCCGCAACAGGGGGCGGGCGGCATCGAGCCCGCCGAGCTTGCCGAGCTTCGCCAGGCGGTCCTGCATCTGCGGCGGCATTTCGCCCGGCCGCGCGCCGATCCGGCCGGGACCGAGCTTTCCCTGACCGCTCATTTCCTCAATCTGGCGCCCTCGACGACCGTCCGCTTCCGGCTGTGGATGGGCCTGTGCACCCAGGCGGCGACCGAGCTTCTGGGCGACCCGCTGGCCCATCTGCGGCCGGTCGACACGCTCGACAGCGTCATGGTGGTGCAGTTGCTGGACCGTGTCGCCGACCGGCTCGGGCTCTCCTCGCACGTCTGCTGAGCGGCTCGGGCTCTCAGGCGGCCCGGCGCAGCGGGGCGAGCGACTGCCGGATGTGGCGGGCGAATTCCTGGGCGATCTCGCTGGCCCCGGCCTGCGGCATGTAGAGGCAGATGTGGAAGTCCGGCAGCGGCGGCAGGTGGCTGTCCTTGCCGAGGAGTGCCAGATGCGGCGGCACCGACGACTCGAGCAGGGCGGTGACGCCGAGATCGGCCTCCACGCTGACGCAGAGCGGCGCCATGTTGCTGGTCTCGCAGACCGACCGCCAGTCGCGGTCGGCCCGGGCGAGGGCTGCCAGGATGGCCTGGCGGAAGACGCAGCTCGGGTCGCCGAGGGCCACCGGCAGGGGGTCGCGCCGATGGGCGTTGCCGCCGGGTGCGCCGACCCAGGCGAGCGGATCCAGGAGCAGCGTCTCGCCACCCTTCTGCGGCGCCGGCTCGGTCGTCAGGCAGAGGTCGATCTCGCCCTGCTTCAAGAGCTCGAGCAGCTCCAGCGTCACGCCCGCCACGATGAAGACCCGGACCCTGGGCCAGGCCTTGTCGAAGCTCTTCAGGACGGGTGCCAGGTAGGGCGAGACGATGTCTTGCGGCACGCCGATGCGCACCTCGCCCTCGAAGGCCGGTGCCGTCATGGTCGCCATGATCTCGTCGTTCAGCGCCAGCATCTTCTCCGCCCGGGCGAGCAGCATGCCCCCGGCGGTGGTGAGCGTCGGGCCGCGCCGGCCGCGCTCGAAGAGCGGCCGCTCCAGGATGTCCTCGAGGCGGCGGATCTGCTGGCTGATCGCTGCCTGGGTGAGATGGAGCTGGCGGGCAGCCGCGGTCATGCCGCCGCTCTCGGCGACGGCGACGAAGGCGCGCAGCAGCCCGGTGTCGAGATTGCGCCGCATGCTTTCCCCCGCTGGGTTTGCCGATAACGAACCGTTATTCAATGGGCTATCAGCATCAGCATTTCTTATGCTGCGGCCGCGCCCGGCCTGTCAAGCCGGCCCGTCGCTTGCCCCGGCCGGACCCGTCGGTTAGCAAGCCCGGGTGATCGCAGCGAAGGGTGCCGAAGGCCGATGAGCGAAGCCCTGATCCAGCGCTACTACGCCGCCTTCAACCGCGGCGACAGCGAGGCGCTGCTGGCCTGCCTCGCCGATGACGTGGCGCACGAGGTGAACCAGGGCGAAACGCGCCACGGCATCGAGGCCTTTCGCGCGTTCGCGGCTCACATGGCCCGCTGCTACCAGGAGGAGCTGGTCGACATCGTCGTCATGACCGAGCCATCGGGCGAGCGGGCGGCGGCGGAGTTCATTGTGCGCGGCCGCTACATCGCCACCGACGAGGGGCTGCCCGAGGCGCGGGCCAGACCTACGAGCTGCGGGCCGGCACGTTCTTCGCCATAAGGGACGGCCGGATCAGCCGGGTGACGACCTGCTACAACCTGCAGGACTGGATCGCCCAGGTGCGGGGTGGCTGAGCCCGACCCGGTCCGGGTGGTGCCGCTGGCCGGGCCGGCGATCGCCCCGCTGCTGCCGGCGCTGGCCGAGCTTCGCATCCAGGTCTTTCGCGACTTTCCCTATCTCTATGACGGCGATCTCGCCTACGAGCGCTGGTATCTGGAACGCTTCGCCGCGGCCGAGCAGGCGCTGGTGGTGGCCGCCCTTGATGGCGAGCGGCTCGTCGGGGCCGCCACGGCGGCACCGCTCGCCGCCGAGCACGAGGATTTCAGAGCACCGTTCATCCGCCTCGGCATCGACCCCGCAGACGTCTTCTATCTCGCCGAATCGGTGCTGCTCGGGGGCTTTCGGGGCCAAGGCATCGGCCATGCCTTCTTCGACGAGCAGGAGGCCGCCGGGCGGCGGCTCGGCTTCGGGAAGGCGGCCTTCTGCGCCGTGGTGCGGCCCCTGGATCACCCGCTCCGCCCGCCCGGCTACCGGCCGCTCGACGGTTTCTGGCGTCGCCGTGGCTATGTGCCGGTGCCCGGCATGACCACGACCTTCCCCTGGAAGGACCTGGACGAGGCGGAAGCCAGCCCGAAGCCGATGCAGTTCTGGCTGCGGGAGCTCTGAGATGCGGCGAATCCCGCTGATCCTCGGTCTCCTCTGCCTGCTGCTCGCCGGTCCGCTGCGGGCGGCGACGCTGGACGAGGTGATCCGGGCGCACGGCTTCGCCCCGGAGGCCGTCGGCATCGTCGTCGAGGATGCGGCCACGGGCCGTCGCCTCGTCGAGCATCGGGCAGACCGGCCGGGCCCCGCGGCCTCGACGCTGAAGCTGGTGACCGCCATCGGCGTGCTCGATGCCCTGGGGCCCGAGCACCGCTTCGCCACGCGCGTGCTGGCGACCGGGCCCGTGGACCGCGCCGGCCGGCTCGCCGGCGATCTCGTGCTCGCGGGCGGCGGCGATCCGCTCTTCGACATCGACGGGCTCATGGCGCTCGCCTGGGCGCTGCGGCGGGCCGGGATCGAGGCGGTCGCGGGCCGCTTCATCCTGGACGACGCCAGCCTGCCGCGCCTGCCCGTCGTCAACCCGAAGCAGCCGGTCGAGGCCGGCTACAATGCGGGGATCGGTGCCCTCTCGCTCGCCTTCAACCGGGTGCGCCGGGCGGCCGGCGGGCTCTATACCGTGCCGAACCTGCGCGAGCGTGGGCCGGCCTGGGGCGGCTGCCCATGGGCCAGGCGGCCAGCGTGCCGGTGCAGGACGCGGGCCTGCATGCCGCCCTCGTCTTTCGCGACCTCGCTTCCTCGCTCGGGATCGGCCTGCCGGAGCCGGTCCGGGCCGCCGTGCCGGCCGGGGCCGGGCTCGTCGCCGAGATACTGAGCCGGCCCTTGCGCGACATCGTCCAGGCGATGCTGCTCTACAGCAACAACCAGATCGCCGAGATCCTCGGGCTCGAGGCGACCGGGGCGGGCTCGCTCGCCCGTTCGGCCGCGATGCTCGCGGCGCATGTCGAGGCGGCGCTGCCGGACGTCGACTGGCGGGGCTTCGTGCTCACCAACCATTCCGGGCTCGACCCGGCGGCGCGGGCGTCACCGGACCAGCTTCTCGCGATCCTGACGCTCGCCGAGGCGCGGCACGACATCATCTCGCTGCTGCCGGCCGCCGCCTGGTCGGGCAGCCTGGAGCGCCGCCTCGACGAGCCGGCGACGGCGCTCAGGGTCTGGGCCAAGACCGGCTCGCTCGATTTCGCCAGTGCGCTCCTGGGCTACGTGCTGCCGCAGGCGGGCGGGCCGCGCCGCATCGCCGTGCTGATCGAGGACGCGGCGGGCCGCCGGGCGCGCGACGCCGTCGAGGTGCCGCCGCCGGCCATGCGCCGCGCCATCGATGACTTCACGCTCCGCGCCCGTGACCTGCGCGATGCCCTGGCGGTCTGGGCGCTGGAGCTGCCGGGGTAGGAGCCTGTCCGAGCAATGGTCATGGCCTGCACGCGCCATTCCCGGCTGGGGGCCATGTCGACCGGCCCTTTCGATGGCCCCGCATCGCTGCGGGCCAGTCTCCTCGCCCGCAGCCGGTAATGGCGCGTGCAGGCCATGACCATTGCTCGGACAGGCTCCTAGGGTTCAGTCGGGGATGGCACCGAGCACGTAGAGGGCGCGCAGGATGTCGCCCGGCTGCTGGTCGCCGAAGCTGGCCGTGTAGATCTGGTCGAGCATGGGCGAGCGGTAGATGCGGCTGAGGGCGCGATCCACCGCGATCCTGAAGTCGCGGTCGTCGAGCGGCAGGGCCAGCGCATAGCTCTCGATGGTGTAGAGCCGCTCGCCGACGGTCAGCACGTCGGCCTTGCCGCTCGCCTGCAGCAGGTAGATGAGGATGGCACGGTCGGCGAAATAGGCGTCGATCTTGCCTTCGGCGAGCTCCTCGAGGGCGGCCTCGTGGTCGTCGATCGACACGATCTCGACGGTCAGCCCGGCCTGGTCGAGCTCGCGCTTCAGGGTCTCCTCGGTGGTCGTGCCGCCGCGCACGCCGATCTTCTTGCCGGCGAGCTCGGCGAACGATGTCGGCCCGTCATTGCGGTAGAGCACACCCATGCCGGTGACGAAGGTGGCCGACGAGAAATCGACCTCGTCGAGCCGCGAAAGGGTCACCGACGTGGCGCCGCAGAGGATGTCGATGCGGCCGTCGTTCAGGGCGGCGAAGCGATCCTCGGTGGTGACCTCGACATACTCGACCTTGAGCTCGGCCAGGCCCAGCTCCTTCTTCAGGTCGGCCGAGACCGCCCGGCAGAGCTGAACCGTGTAGCCACCGCGCTCGCCCAGGGTGTCGGTGAAGGAGAAGGGGATGGCGTCGGCGCGCACGCCGAGGCGGATCGTGCCGCGCTCCTTGATCTCGTCGAGCGTGCCGGCGGCGGCGACGGCCGGCAGGGCGAGCAGCAGGAGGGTCGCGAGGCAACGGGCGAGCATGGGGCGGCTCCAGTCATGTGGGCGTTTCGGGCGGCTTCGTGGCCGGCCATTCATTCGAACGTCATGAGCACCTGATCAGCACTCACCGTATCGCGCTCGGCGATTGCAACGGTGGCAATAATGCCGTCGCGCTCGGCCTTCAAGATATTCTCCATCTTCATGGCCTCGAGCACGCAGAGCGTCTGTCCCGCCTTGACGAGGTCGCCCTCCACGACATCGACCATGACGATCATGCCGGGCATCGGCGAGAGCAGCATCTTCGAGGTGTCGGCCGGGATCTTCTCCGGCATGAGCAGCGCCAGCTCGTGGGCGCGGCGACGGCGCACCGGATCTGGGCCACGGATCCCCGATGCGTCCGGGCGAAGCCCTTCGGGCAGGCGGCGGCAGCCGGCGGCGATCATCTCGCCGTCGATGCTCGCACGGGCGAGCGGCAGGCCCGGCCGCCAGTGCAGGACCAGCTCGTGGGCCGGCCCGCCATCGATGGAGACCGCAAAGGCGCCGTCCCGCTCGACGGCCTCGACCGTGCGGGCGGTCCGGCTGACATAGGCGACGAACGAGGTGGGTGGAGCGAGGTTGACGCCCGGCGAGGCGGCCGCTGATCTGCTGCGCGCGGGCGAGCTGGCGGGCGCGCATGGCGGAGGCCAGCGCCACCAGCCGCAATTCGGTCGCCTCGTCGAGGGCAGGCGCCGTGAACTTCTCGCCGTATTCCTCGGCGATGAAGCCGGTGGTGAACGAGCCTTTGGCGAAGCGGGGGTGGCTGACGACGGCGTTGAGGAACGAGAGGTTGTGGCCCGGCCCCTGGATGACGAAGTTGTCGAGCGCCTCGGCGAGCCGGGCGATGGCAGCCGGCCGGTCCGGCGCATGGACGCAGAGCTTGGCGATCATCGGGTCGTAGTGCAGCGACACCTCGCCGCCCTCGACGACGCCGCTGTCGCAGCGCACGCCCGGCCCGCTGGGCTCGATATAGGTCACGAGCCGGCCGGTCGAGGGGAGGAAGCCGCGCGCCGGGTCCTCGGCATAGACCCTGGCCTCGATCGCCCAGCCGTCAGGCGAATGTCCGGCTGGTCGAAGGCCAGGCGCTCGCCGGCGGCGACGCGGATCATCTGCTCGACGAGGTCGATGCCGGTCACGAGCTCGGTCACCGGATGCTCGACCTGCAGGCGCGTGTTCATCTCGAGGAAGTAGAAGTGGCGGTCCTTGTCGACGATGAACTCGACCGTGCCGGCCGAGTGGTAGCCAACGGCCCGCGCCAGCTCGACGGCCTGGGCACCCATGCTGCTGCGGGTCGCAGCATCGAGGAACGGGGAGGGCGCCTCCTCGATCACCTTCTGGTGGCGCCTCTGGATGGAGCACTCGCGCTCGCCGAGATGGAGCGTGCGGCCGTGCCGGTCGCCCAGCACCTGGATCTCGATATGCCGGGGCTCCTCGACGAACTTCTCGATGAAGACCCGGTCGTCGCCGAAAGGAGGAGCGCGCCTCGGAGCGGGCGCCCGCTCGAGGCCTCGTCGAGCTCCCGCTCGCTCCGGGCGATGCGCATGCCCTTGCCGCCGCCGCCGGCCGAGGCCTTGACCATGACGGGATAGCCGATCTCGGCGGCGATCTCGCGTGCCTGGGTCGGGTCGCCGATGGCGTCGAGCGTGCCGGGCACGGTCGAGACACCGGCGGCGCGGGCGAGACGCTTGCTCTCGATCTTGTCGCCCATCGCGCGGATGGCCTCGACCGGCGGGCCGATGAAGACGATGCCCGCGGCCGCCGGCGCCAGGGAGCTCGGCGTTCTCGGAGAGGAAGCCGTAGCCCGGATGCACGGCCTGGGCCCCGTTTGGCGGCAAGCCTCGACGATGCGGTCGATGCGGAGGTAGCTCTCCGCCGCCGGGGCGGGGCCGATCGCCACCTTCTCGTCGGCCATCGCCACATGGCGGGCCATGGCATCCGCCGCCGAGTGGACGGCCACTGTCCCGATGCCGAGCTCTGGCAGGTGCGGATGATGCGGCAGGCGATCTCGCCACGATTGGCGATCAGGATCTTCTCGAACACGGGCCCGTTGCTCCTGATCGGGGTCAGAGGGGGATGTTGCCGTGCTTGCGCCACGGCGCCTGGATCTTCTTGGAGCGCAGCCAGCGCAGCGACTGCGCCACCCGGCGGCGGGTGCCGTGC
This sequence comes from Geminicoccaceae bacterium, assembly GCA_041397945.1. Lineage (GTDB taxonomy): Bacteria > Pseudomonadota > Alphaproteobacteria > Geminicoccales > Geminicoccaceae > SLRI01. The sequence goes on along the minus strand of JAWKVR010000010.1, from coordinate 24,033 downwards.
GGCATGATCACGTCGTCGATGAAGCCGCGCCCGGCCGCGACGAACGGGTTGGCGAACCGGTCGCGGTACTCGTCCGTGCGCGCGGCGATCTTGCCCTCGTCGCCGAGGTCGCTGCGGAAGATGATCTCGACCGCACCCTTCGGGCCCATGACGGCGATCTCGGCGGTGGGCCAGGCATAGTTGACGTCGCCGGCGAGGTGCTTCGAGCTCATCACGTCGTAGGCGCCGCCATAGGCCTTGCGGGTGATCACCGTGACCTTGGGGACCGTCGCCTCGGCGAAGGCGTAGAGCAGCTTGGCCCCGTGCTTGATGATGCCGCCATATTCCTGGGCGGTGCCCGGCAGGAAGCCCGGCACGTCGACCAGGGTCAGGATCGGGATGTTGAAGCAGTCGCAGAAGCGGACGAAGCGCGCCGCCTTCCTGGAGCTGTCGATGTCGAGGCAGCCGGCGAGCACCAGCGGCTGGTTGGCGACGATGCCGATGGTCGAGCCTTCCATCCGGGCGAGGCCGGTGATGATGTTGGCGGCATAGTCCGGCTGCAGCTCGAAGAAGTCGCCCTCGTCGACGATCTTCCAGGATCAGCTCCTTCATGTCATAGGCCTGGTTCGCGTTCGCCGGCACCAGCGTGTCGAGCGAGAGGTCGTCGCGCAGCGCCGGGTCCTCGGTCGGCCAGACCGGTGGCTTCTCCAGGTTCGACGCCGGCAGGAAATCGACGAAGCGGCGCAGCTCGGCCATGGCCTCGACGTCGTTCTCGAAGGCGAGGTCGGCGACACCAGGCGCCTGGTGTGGGTCCCGGCGCCGCCCAGCTCCTCTGGCTGACCACCTCGTTGGTGACCGTCTTCACCACCTCCGGGCCGGTGACGAAGAGATAGGAGCTGTCCTTGACCATGAAGATGAAGTCGGTCATCGCCGGCGAGTAGACCGCACCGCCGGCGCAGGGGCCGCAGATCACGCTGATCTGCGGGATGCCCGAGGCCTTGACGTTGCGCAGGAAGACGTCGGCGTAGCCGGCGAGCGAGGCGACCCCTTCCTGGATGCGCGCCCCGCCGGATCGTTGAGGCCGATGACCGGTGCTCCCACCTGCAGCGCCCGGTCCGCTGACCTTGCAGATCTTCTCGGCGTGGCTTTCGGAGAGTGACCGCCAGGTACGGTGAAGTCCTGGCTGAAGACGAAGACGAGGCGGCCGTTGATCGTGCCCTGGCCGGTCACCACGCCGTCGCCCGGCACCCGCTGCTCGGCCATGCCGAAATCGGTGCAGCGGTGCTCGACGAACTGTCCGTCTCCTCGAACGAGCCGGCGTCGAGGAGGAGCTCAGCCGCTCGCGGGCGGTCAGCTTGCCGCGGCCGTGCTGCGCCTCGATCCGGTGCGCGCCGCCGCCCTGCCGGGCGCCCTCACGCTTCGCTTCGAGCTTGTCGAGGATTTCCTGCACCGCCCGCTCCACTCCGTGTTGGCCCGCTTCCACCGTCGCTGCCCGGCGCTTATCATCCGGCGCGACGGCACGCCAGCACGGCGCGGCGAAACGTATCAAGCGTTCACGATGTGTCAACGGCGTTTTGACAGCGTGACCCGAGGAACTTTGTACCGGTGATCAAGCTCTCAGGGGCACGATGCTCGAAAGCGTCCATGAGGAGGGACAGGATGAACAGGCTGCTGACGGGGGTCGCCGCCCTCGGTCTGGTTCTGGCGCTCGGCGGCACTGCCGCTGCGCAGGACGAAAAATTCATCACGATCGGCACGGGTGGCCAGACCGGCGTGTATTTCGTCGTCGGACAGTCGATCTGCGGGCTGGTCAATCGTGGCCAGGCGCAGCGCGCGGCATTCGTTGCACGGCACCGTCGACCGGCGGCTCGATCGCCAACATCAACGCGATCCGCGAAGGCTCCATGGACATGGGCGTCGCGCAGAGCGACTGGCAGTTCCATGCCTATAACGGCACGTCGCAATTCGAGGAGCAGGGCCCGTTCGAGGATCTCCGGGCCGTCTTCTCGGTGCATGGCGAGCCGTTCAACGTGATCGCCCGGGCCGATTCCGGCATCGAGACCTTCACCGACCTGAAGGGCAAGCGGGTCAATGTCGGCAATCCGGCTCCGGCCAGCTCGCCACGATGGAAGTGGTGATGGAGGCCATGGGCTGGACCATGGACGATTTCGCCCTGGCCTCGCAGCTCCAGCCGGCCGAGCAGGCGGCAGCGCTCGGCGACAACAACGTGGATGCGATCATCTACACGGTCGGCCACCCCAACGGCTCGATCCAGGAGGCGACCACGACGGTGGATGCCAGGCTGATCCCGGTCGACACCCCCGAGATCGCGAAGCTGGTCGAGGAGCGGCCCTATTACGCCTGGGCGACCATTCCGGGCGGCATGTACACGGGCACCGACGAGGACGTGAAGACCTTCGGCGTCAAGGCGACCTTCGTGACCTCGGCCAGCGTGGATGACGAGGTCATCTACCAGGTGGTCAAGGCCGTCTTCGACAATTTCGACCGGTTCAAGTCGCTCCATCCCGCCTTCGCCAACCTGACGGAGGAGGAAATGGTGACGGACGGGCTCTCGGCACCGCTGCATCCGGGTGCGGAGCGCTACTACCGCGAGCGCGGCTGGATCCAATAAGGTGGTCGGCACCCGATGGCCGCTTGCCATCGGGTGCCGCTCGCTGCCAAGCTCCAGACATGACATGACCGAGGAGCGGCGATGAACGAACGGTCGGGCGCGGCCATCCTCGAGCCGCGGGGCAAGAGCGCCGCCGAGCTTCAGGACATCGTCGCCGCCGCCGATACCGGTGCCCGCAACCCGCTCGGCCCGACCGGCAAGCTCCTCTTCCTCACCGCGCTCGCCTGGTCGCTCTTCCAGCTCTGGATCGCCTCGCCGCTGCCGTTCATGCTGCGGTTCGGCGTCTTCAACAGCACCGAGGCGCGCTCGATCCATCTCGCCTTCGCGGTCTTCCTGGCCTTCACCAGCTACCCGGCCTTCGCCTCGAGCCCGCGCGACCATGTGCCGATCGCCGACTGGATCATGGCGATCCTGGGCGCCGCCTCGGCCGCCTATCTCTATGTCTTCTATGCCAGCATCTCGAGCCGCGTCGGGGCGCCCATCGCCCAGGACTATGTCGCCGCCGTGATCGGCATGCTGCTGCTGCTCGAGGCGACCCGCCGGGCGCTCGGGCCGGCGCTCGCCATCGTCGCCATCGTCTTCCTCGCCTACACCTTCCTCGGCCCGTACATGCCCGGCATCATCGCGCACAAGGGCAACTCCCTCGGCGAGGTGGTCAACCACCACTGGATCACCACCTCGGGCGTGTTCGGCATCGCGGTCGGCGTCTCGACCAGCTTCGTCTTCCTCTTCGTGCTGTTCGGGGCGCTCCTGGACAAGGGCGGGGCCGGCAACTACTTCATCCAGGTCGCCTTCTCGCTGATGGGCCACATGCGCGGCGGGCCGGCCAAGGCGGCAGTGGTCTCCTCGGCCATGACCGGGCTGATCTCCGGCTCGTCCATCGCCAACGTGGTCACCACCGGCACCTTCACCATCCCGCTGATGAAGAAGGTGGGCTTCTCGTCGGAGAAGGCGGGGGCGGTCGAGGTCGCCTCCTCGGTCAACGGCCAGATCATGCCGCCGGTCATGGGGGCTGCCGCCTTCCTCATGGTCGAGTATGTCGGCATTCCCTATTTCGACGTGGTCAAGCACGCCTTCCTGCCGGCCACGATCTCCTATATCGCGCTCGTCTACATCGTGCATCTGGAGGCCCTGAAGGCCGGCATGGAGGGCCTGCCACGGTCCTACGAGCCGCCGCCGCTGCTGCGCCGGCTGATCGGCCTCGCCTTCGGCATCGCCGTGGTCTGCGCCGTGTCGCTCGCCGTTTACTATGGCATCGGCTGGCTCCGGCCGGCCTTCGGTCCCGGCCGCCAACTGGATCCTCGCCGTTGCCATCCTGGTCGTCTACGTGGCCCTGGTCGCCTTCGGGGCACGCTATCCCGAGCTCGAGCCGGAGGACCCGCACGCGCCCGCCCTGACGCTGCCGCGGCCGGGGCCGACGGTGAAATCGGGCCTGCACTTCCTCCTGCCCGTGGTGGTGCTGGTCTGGGCGCTCATGGTCGAGCGCCTGTCGCCCGGGCTCTCGGCCTTCTACGGCACGATCTTCATGATCTTCATCCTGGTGACGCAGCGGCCGCTCTTCGCCTTCTTCCGCCGGCAGGGCGACTTCGGCGGTGCCGCGCGGCAGGGCTTCGACGACCTCGTGCAGGGGCTCGTCGCCGGTGCCCGGAACATGATCGGCATCGGCATCGCCACGGCCGCGGCCGGCATCATCGTCGGCGTGGTCAGCCAGACCGGTGTCGGCTCGGCGCTCGCCGAGGTCGTGGCGTTCCTCTCCGGCGGCAGCATCATCGCCATCCTCCTGCTCACCGCCATCCTCTCGCTGATCCTCGGCATGGGCCTGCCGACGACCGCCAACTACATCGTCGTCTCGGCCCTGCTGGCGCCGGTGATCGTCACGCTCGGCCAGCAGAACGGCCTCCTCGTGCCGCTGATCGCCGTGCATCTCTTCGTCTTCTATTTCGGCATCATGGCGGACGTGACGCCGCCTGTCGGCCTCGCCTCCTTCGCCGCCGCCGCGGTCTCGGGCGGCGACCCGATCAGGACCGGGGTCGTGGCGTTCTGGTACAGCATGCGCACGGCGGCGCTGCCGTTCCTCTTCATCTACAACCCGCAGCTCCTGCTCATCGATGTCGGCTGGGCCGAGGGCATTCTCGTCTTCGTCGTCGCGGTCATCGCCATGCTGACCTTCGCCGCGGCCCTGCAGGGCTGGTTCATCGCCAAGAGCCGCATCTGGGAAAGCGCGCTCCTGCTGCTGATCGCCTTCTCGTTCTTCCGGCCGGGCTTCTGGATGGACATGATCGCCCCGCCTTATGAGGTCCGCGAGCCCGCGGCCTTCACCGAGGTGGTCGGCGAGGTGCCGCCGGGCACGCTCCTGCAGACGCGGATCGCCGGGCTCGACCAGTTCGGGGCGCCCAACCAGTTCGCGACGCTGCTCGAGGTGCCGGAAGGGGCCTCGGGCGAGGAGCGCCTCCAGGCCATGGGCATCACGCTCATCGAGCGGGACGGCAAGCAGATCATCGACAACGTCGCCTTCGACAGCCCGGCCCAGAAGGCCGGCCTCGACTGGGATCAGGAGCTGCTCTTCTTCCGCGAGCCGCTGCCGCAGCCGAGCAAGTACTGGATCTTCATACCCACGCTCCTGGTCCTCGCCGGGCTCGTGACCCTGCAGCGCCGGCGCCTCGACGCGCGCGCCGGCTGACGGAAGGAGGCCGGCCGTGTATGCGCACATCCTGGTTGCCGTCGATCCCGACACCGCCACCTCCTACAGCGAGGCCCTGCCGCAGGCGGTCGGGCTCGCCCGGGCGCACGGCGCCACGCTGCATGTCCTGACCGTGGTGCCGGATTTCGGCTCGAGCTGGGTCGCCGGGTTCTTCCCGGCCGATTTCGAGAAGAAGGCGCTGGCCCAGGCGGAGAAGGCGCTGCAGCAACTGATCTCGAGCCACGTGCCGGCCGATCTGCCGCACCAGCTCGTGGTGGCGCACGGTCGGATCCTACAAGGAGGTTTGCCGCGTCGCGGAGGAGGTCGGGGCCGATCTGATCGTCATGGCCTCGCACAAGCCGACGGCGCAGGACCGGCTGATCGCGCCCAACGCCCAGCAGGTGCTGCAGCATACGTCGGTTTCGGTGCTGATCGTCCGCTAGGGCGGTGTCACCGTGCCGGCGCGGCCGCCGGTCGTTGCCCACCAGAGCGCCCAGGCAACGAGCGCATAGATCGCGACCATGAGTACGCACCACCACAGGAGTGCCGGAAGAGGGCTGTCGTTCCGCCGCTTGTCGCGCAATTCATTGCCGCCCGAGGAGCTGTGTCGTTCCAAAGGATGGCATAGTTGCAAGAATTACGCTTCCGTGATGTGTTCACAATTGGGATGGGACGACGTGCGTACCATCAAGCGGAAGCTGGTTGGCGTGGACATCGAGTGTGGTGGATCCGGGCGCGCGTCGGGCTCGGCCCGGTGCATGCGACGCAGCCTGGCTCAGGCATGGCCCAGGCGGTGGGTCAGGTGGTCGGCGAGGCGCAGGGTCAGCATCACCAGGTTGAGGGTCGGATGCTGGCTGCCTGAGGTCGGGAAGACCGAGCTGCCGGCGATGTAGAGGTCCGTCATGCCGTGCACCCGGCCGTCGGCATCGACCACCCTGTTGCGGGGTCCGGCTCATGCGCGTGGCGCCCTTATGATGGGCGCTGTTGCCGTGCGGCGGGAAGGGCAGGGTCTCGTCGGTCACCCAGGGTGCCAGCACCGCCCGGCCGAGGCCGCGCGCGGCGAGATGGTCGGCGAGATGGCGGGCGGTGCTGCGGATCGTTCGCCGGTCGGTCTCGCTCAGCCGCCAGTCGACCCTGGCCCGGGGGCGGCCGAACGGGTCGGTCTCCGCGTCGAGGGTGACCCGGCTCGCCGGGTCCGGGCACTGCTCGAGCACCATGCTCACGGTCAGCTGGCCGGCGTCGGGGGCGAGCCAGCCGAGCTTCACCAGCATCTGCGGACCGAGGCCGGGAAGGTCGCCGAGCATCTCCCCGCCATCCTTGAGCAGGGAGGCATCCGAGGCTGGCCGTGGCCGAGCTTGCGCTGCAGCCGGCGGGCGGCACGGAAGCCGGGCGGCCCGAACTGGCCATCGCTGTAGAAGGCAGCGTCGACGGCGGTCGTCCCCAGCGCCTCCTGCCCGGCCCGGTTGAGATGCAGCAGCCCCTCGATATGGCCTTCCTGCGGCGTCCCCGGTCGTGCAGCAGGTCCGGCAGACGGGCGCCATCGGCCAGCGATAGCTGCAGCGGCTCGGAAGATCGGATGGCCCATGAAGTGGCGGCCGACCTGATCGTGCTGGTTGCCGATGCCGGTTTCGAGCTGGCGGTTGCAGGCGAGCAGGAGGCGGGCGTTCCTCGATGCCGCCCATGGCCAGCACGGTGATCTTCGGCCGGAGACGGAGCGTCTTGCCCGAGCGGCTCCGGAGGTCGAGCCAGGGCGACCCGGTCGAGCGACGGGGCGAGCTCGATATCCACCAGGGCGGCATCGAGCAGCAGGGTCAGCTCGGCCATGGCGGCAAGGTCGGCACCCCAGCGTTCGCCCATCCGGGTCGGCGGGCTGAAGCGCCACGGTGGCGGGGGTGAGCGTCGGCCCGCCGAGCGCCTGCGCGGCGGTGTCGCTCTCCGCCGGCGCCTCCAGGCTTCGTCGGCCGGCCATTCGATCTCCAGCAGCCGACAGGCGGCAGCGAGGTGGCGCTGCAGCTCGCCCGCCTCGAGCGGCCAGGCGGGCAGGCCGAGCCGAGGGCCGGGCGGCGAGCGCCTCGGCGTCGAGCGGGCGCGACCGGCCGCCCCAGTGATTGGTCGAGCCGCCGAGCTGGCGCAGGCGCGTGACCTCGGGATCGAGCGGCAGGTCGCCGATGGAGCTGCCGGCGCAGAAGGACTGGTGCCAGGGCTCGAACTCTTCGTCGCCGGCTTCGGCGAGGACGATCGAGAAGCCGGCCCCGCCGAGGCCCAGCGCCAGGGCGATCCCGGCGGCACCGCCGCCGACGATCGCGAGGTCGCAAGAGCGATCGCTGCCTGTTTCGAGGGAATCGAGGGTGACGAGCATGGTGGATGTACCGGATGCGCTTCTGCACGCATAGATAGAATTAAATTTGCAACGAATCAACTCATTGACGATCCGGCCCCTGGTGCAATCTGGCCGCGGCGCAAAGCCGTGGCTTCGCACCGCCGACCGCGACCTGGTCGGCGCGTAGCGAATCGCCCTTGTCCCGGGCCGGGGCGGGGTCTATAACCACTCGTCAAATAATAGTGTCGGAGGTGTGTCCGGCGCGACAAGTGAGGCTCTTCTCAAGACTTCGGTCTGGCCCTCGGCAGTAAAAGGGTTTGTTCGACACACGTTGTTGGGCAGGCTGCCATGTTGTCCAATCCGATGCTCGATGTGGCCATCGGGCTGATCTTCATGTACCTGCTGCTGAGCATCATCGTCACGGTGCTGCAGGAGTTCATCGCCGCGACGCTGAAGCTGCGGAACAAAAACCTGCAGCGGGCGATTGTCGAGCTGGTCGGGCACGAGAACAAGCGACGGTTCTTCGCCCACCCGCTGATCTTTCCGCTGTTTCGCGGTGGTCTCGACGAGAACGGCACGCCCGAGGCCGGTGGCCCGGCCTATATTCCGAAGCGGAGCTTCGCGCTGACGGTGCTCGACCTGCAGGGGCGGGGCGAGGCGGAGACCGACCCGGTGCTGCAGCGCCCGTCGCCGGCCTTCGCGCTGGCGAGCTTCTTCGAGGACGCGGAATCCGCGGTCGGCCTCGCGACGCGAATGACCAAGTTCGGTGCCACCGCGGACGAGGTGATCGCGCGCATTCCCAATGCCGCGGTCAAGACGGCCGCGACCGATGCCCTGAGCGCTGCCGTCGGCGAGCTCAAGAGCTCGACCGATGTCGTGGCCACCGCGATCCAGGAGCTCGAGCGGCTCTTCGACAGCACGATGGACCGGGCCAGCGGCTGGTACAAGGTCAACGCCCAGCGAATCGCCTTCGGCATCGGTCTCTTCATCGCGGTGCTGCTCAACGTCGACACGATCCACGTCGGCAGGGAGCTCTGGCAGAACGAGGACCTCCGGGCGGCGGTGGTCGAGGCGGCTGGCGCCTATCTGGGCGGTGCCGAGGGGCAGGGGCAGCTCGGGGCTTTCTGCGTCGCCGAGGCCGGGGGCGCGCCCGACGCCGCCGACAATGCCGGCGCCGAGCTCGACGCGGCGACCTGGGAGAAGATCCGGGCTTGCACCCTGCGCGAGAGCCGGGCCGCCCTGACGGCGCTCGAGGAGGTCGGCTATCCCATCGGCTGGGCCGGCTACCTGCAACTGCAGCCCGGGCAGACCTGGCCCACGGGAGTGATCGGCTTCCTGCTGACCGCCCTGGCGCTGAGCCTCGGTGCGAGCTTCTGGTTCGATCTGCTCGGCAAGTTCATGAAGATCCGGATGACCGGCACGCGCGAGGCGACGGCGACGGCCTAACGGGCGAGCGGCACCTCCTTTGAGATCAGGCCGGCGGCAGCGAGCTCCTGCCAGAAGGCGGGCGGGATCGGCTGGGCCATGAGCTCGAGGTTGCGGCGCAGCTCCGCGGCCGAGCGGCAGCCGGTGACCACGCTCGTGATCGCCGGGTGCGAGGCCGAGAACTGCAGGGCGGCGGCGGCGAGCGGGACGTTGTGGGCGGCACAGATGGCCTCGATCCTGCTTGTGCGCTCGACGATTTCGGTGTCGGCCGGGGCGTAGAAGAAGGTGGCGCCGGCCTTCGCACCGGTGGCGAGGATGCCCGAGTTGAAGGGGCCGGCGAGGAGGACGCCGATGCCCTCGGCGGCGCAATAGGGGAGGAAGTCCTTGAGGGCGGTGTGGTCGAGGAGGGTGTAGCGGCCGGCCAGCATGAAGCAGTCGAAGCGGCCGCGTGCCGCGAGGTCGAGGCAGGCCCGGCTGTCGTTGACGCCGACGCCGATGGCCTTGATCTCGCCCAGTGGCGCAGCTCGTCGAGAGCGCGATAGGCGCCGCCATGGCCTCGTCGAGGCGGCGGGGAGGTCGGATGCCACGCCAGCGTGGGCTCAGGTCGTGATCAGGGCGATGTCGATCGAGGCAGGCCCAGCCGCTGCAGGCTGTCCTCGAGCGAGCGCATTGTGCCGTCATAGGAAGGTCGAATGCCGCGTCGAACGGCAGGGCCTCTCGGCGAAGGGGCGATGTCGGGCGGCCGGCGCTGCGGCCTGAGCAGGCGGCCCACCTTGGGTCGAGGACGTAGCGCTCGCGCGGCATCGCCCTGCAGGGCCCGCCGAGGCGCAGAGCTCGGCGAGGCCGAAGCCGTAGAAGGGCGCGGTGTCGAGATAGCGGACCCCTGTTCGAGGGCGGCCTGACCGTCTCCGCTACGGGCGGCGTCGGTCGCCTCGTGGCCCGCCGAAGGGTGGCCGAGGCCGAGGTTGAGCTCGAGCCCGGCTGCCCCGAGCCGGCTGGTGGGCGCCGTCACGACGCACCGGCAGCAGGCAGCCGCACCGACGCCGGCCTGCGCCTCGAAGAGCTTCAGGAGGGCGCCGACGTCCTCCCTCGCCATGCCGGCCGCGCTCGCCCGGCCGAGCAGGTCGAGGCTACCGTGCCGACCGGCGAATCCACGCCGAGCTCGGTGTTGCCAGCGCCTGGGCGAGGCGGACGTCCTTCCTCGCCAGGTCGACCATGGCTCGGGGTGAAATCGCCGGAGCGAAGGACTTCTTCGGTATGGTGATGGAGTAGGATGGGCGTTGCGGTGCCATGGTGGTGCTCTGGCGACCTCGCGCATCAGGGCGAGGGAGAGCCCGGCCTTGGTGCCGGTACGAGGGCTTCCGATACGGCGCCGATGATGGTCGCGGCGAGGCGGTTGTTGACGAGCTTGATGGTCTCGCCGGCCCCGAGACCGCCGCAGTGGAAGAAGGTGTCGCCCATGCATGCCGCGAGAATCGGGCGGGCGTTCGACGAGGCCGCGCCGCCGCCGGCCATCAGGGTCAGCGTGCCGGCGACGGCGTGATCCCGGGTCTTGCCGACCGGGCAGTCGATCAGCTTGAGCCCGCGTTGCGCATAGGCGCTCCCTCGCCGATCCGCCGCGTGGGTGGAGGGGGCGATGGTGCTCATGTCGACATGCAGGGCATCCTTGTTGAGACCTTCGGCGATGCCGTCCGGGCTGAGCGCCACCTCTCCACGTCCGGTCCGTCCGGCAGCATGGTGATGACGATGTCGGCTGCGGCTGCTACCTGGGCGGTGTGGCTGCGGCCGTGGCACCCCTGGCCACCAGGGCGTCGACAGCGCGCGGGTCGACGTCGTGGACGACAGCCGGTGGCCCTTCCCATGATGTTCAGCGCCATCGGCCGGCCCATGAAGCCGAGCTCCGATGAAGCCCTACGGTGGCCGGGTCATTTCTTCTTCCTTGTGCGAGCGGGAGGGTGTGGCGCGGGTGGGCCCCCGCGCCATCGTCAGTCGGTCAGTGCCCGTGGCGGTCAGTCACGCGCCTGCCACTTGTCCATCTCCCAGACGGGCAGGCCGCGCAGGTCCTGCGTGTCGGTGGCGGTGAAGGCTGCCCTCCGGCACCTTGCCGTCATTTCCCAGGCCTTCTCCATCAGGCCGGCCGGCCGGGCGCATGGCGTTCTTGACCTGGTCCCAGGTGAGCGGCTCCTCGATCAGCCCGCCCTCGACCATGAACTTCGAGATGGCGAGCAGGGCACCGGCGTCGCCCTCGGTCGGCCAGACCTGTGCCGCGGATGAAGAGCACCGTCCTTGACCACCTCGGCTCCCATCTCGGCGCAGGTTCCAGTACCTCGGCCGAGATCTGCGAGACCCTCCGGGCGACGCTGAGAGCTCCTCGACCGCCTGCTGCTGGCCGCGATGAAGGCCGTCACGACGTCCGGATGGGCGTCGAGCACCGAGTTCTGCACGACCCAGAAGGAGCGATGCAGGTAGTAGCCGTCCGGCCAGAACTGCGACTGCTCGGCCGAGGGCAGGAGGTGGCCGGCGCCCTCGCCGGCGGGGCCGCTGTAGCCGGGCTCGGGTGTAGCCGAAAAGGAGAGCTGACGATGCCTGACGATGCCGAGTCGTCCCAGCCTTCTGCGTAGAAGGGCGATATGGCGTCCATGCCGGCCGTACGGTCGCCGCCTGGGCCTGGGTCGGCGTGTTGACGATGCTGATGTCGTTGGCGGCGGGATCGCCCGAGCCGAGCTCGCCGTAGAGGATCTGCGAGAGGGCGTTGTAGGGGTCGCCGCCGAGCAGCGCGCCCACCGTCTTGCCCTTCAGGTCCTGGACGCTCTTGATGCCGCTGTCCGGGTGGGTGACGACGATGAAGCGCAGATGGCCCTCGCCGACATTGAGCACGGTCCAGGGCTGGGCCCTGCGCGATGCCGCGGACGATCGGGGTGTTGCCCCACATGCCGAAGTCGAGATTGCCGCCGACGAAGGCCTCGACCTGCGGCATGGCGGAGGGATAGTCGCGGTAGTCGACGGTGAGGTCGTAGCCGAGCTCCTTCGCCTTCGCCTCGAACAGGCCGTTCTGGATCATGTACTGGGTGATCGGCGAGTTGCCGGCGGCCCAGGGCTGGCGGCCGACCGAGACCTCGAGCTGCTTCAGGTCCGGGCGAAGGCGGGCAGCGGCGCTGTCGCCAGTGTCAGGGCCAGCGACGGTCAGGCCCCGGTGAGCCCGGATGGCCCGCCTTGTCTCCTAGTCATCGTCGGTTCTCCCTATGGCTCTTTGGCCAGAGCTGGTGGTCCGTCAGTCGGCCGTTCCGCCGCCGTCCCGGCGGCGGTGGCGGCGCGATAGACCTCGTCGAATCAGGTTCCAGATGGTTCTGCGAGAGCGCCTGGAAGTCGGGCTGTGCGGGTGGCGTCGGTGCGCGGGCGCGCAGGTCGACGTCCGGTCTGATGATGCGGCCGATGTGGGCGCTCATCACCACCACCCGGTCGGAGAGGAAGACGGCCTCGTCGATGGCGTGGGTGATGAAGACGACCGTGCGGCGCTCGGCGCGCGGGCGGGTCTCGCCCCAGATGCGCAGGAGCTCCTCCTGGAGGATGATGCGGGTCTGGGCATCGAGGGCGGCGAAGGGCTCGTCCATCAGGAGCACGTCGGGCTCGTTGGCGACGAGGCGGGCGATGCCGCAGCGCTGGCGCATGCCGCCGGAGAGCTCGTGCGGGTATTTCTGCTCGGAGCCGCCGAGGCCGACCAGCTCCACGCAACGGGCGACGCGGCGGCGCCGCTCGGCGGTGCCCAGCCCTCGCCGTGCGGCCCGTAGCGCAGGCCGAACTCGACGTTCTCGAAGACGGTCTTCCAGGGGAAGAGGGCGTAGTCCTGGAAGACCATGCCGCGCTCGGCCGCCGGCCCGGTGATCGGCCGGCCGTCCATGGCGACGGTGCCCGCGGACGGCAGCTCGAGCCCGGCCAGCATGTTGAGGATGGTGCTCTTGCCGCAGCCCGAGGGGCCGACAATGGTGAGGAACTCGCCCGCCTCGATGGCGAGGTCGGCGGTCTCGACGGCGACCACCGTGGCCCCGCTGCGCGGCACGGTGAAGGTCTTGCGCACGGCGTCGAGACGCAGCTTGGGCCCGGCGGTCGCGGAATCGCTCATCGGTATTGCTCCGCCCAGGGCATCAGCCAGCGCTGCAGCCATCGCAGGCCGTGATCGATGGCGAGGGCGACGAGGCCCACGGCGATCATGCAGACGACGATGCTGTCGAGCTCGATATAGTAGGCATAGAAGACGAACATCATCTCGCCGACCCCGCCGCTGCCGCCGCCGCCGCCCTTGGAGCCGACGGCGAGCTCGGCCGCGATGATCGACATCCAGGCGAGGCCCATGGCGAGCCGCACGCCGATGAAGATGGAGGGCAGGGCCGCCGGCAGGACGACGGTGCGCAGGATGGTGAGCTGCGGCACGCCCAGGGTCTGGGCCGCCTGGACGAGGCGACGCTCGACCCCCTTCACCCCGGCGATGGTGTTGACGATCATCGGGAAGAAGGCGGCGTAGGCGACGATGAAGACCGCCGCCGGCGTGCCGGTGCCGAGCCAGAGGATGGCGAGCGGCAAAAGGGCGATCGGGGCCACCGGGCGAAAGCTCTCGATGATCGGGTCGAGATTGCGCTCGACCGGGCGAAAGAAGCCCATGAGCAGGCCGAGGACGAGGGCGATGCTGCCGGCGACGAGAAAGCCGAGGCCGACCCGGCCGAGGCTCTGCAGGAGGGCCATGGGCAGGCGGCCGCTGGCGATCAGATCGACTGCCGAAGCCAGCACGTCGAGCGGAACGGGGGCGCGGCTGCGCGCCGGCAGGGTCATGCCCCAGAGTTGCCAGAGCACGATCAGGCCGACCGGCAGGATGAAGTAGCGGGGCCAGCGCAGCGTGCTCACCCGGCCGCTCCGATGCCGGTGCTCCAGGGGGTGAGGCGCCGTTGCAGCCAGCGCAGCAGCCGGTCGGTGAGGTAGCCGAGCAGGCTGATGACGACGATGACGGCGATCACCTTGGGCGTCATCAGGAGCTGGCGATACCACTCGATGGCGAAGCCGAGGCCGCTGGGGGCGCCGATCAGCTCGGCCGCGACCAGCGACATCCAGGCGGCACCGCCGGCGATCCGCGCACCGGTCAGGATCTGCGGCAGGGCCGAGGGGATCATGACGTGGCGGATGATGGTCCGCTGGTCGACGCCCATGGTGCGGGCGGCACGGATCAGCGTGCGGTCGGTGGTGCGCACCCCGGCCATGGTGTTCAAAAGGAAGGGGAAGAGCGCGACATAGGTGATGATGAAGATCGGCAGCTCGTTGCCGATGCCGAAGATGAAGAGGGCGAGCGGGATCCAGGCGATGCCGGAGATCGGCCGGAGGATCTCGACCACCGGGTCGAGGAGGTCGCTGGCCCAGGGCCAGAGGCCCATGAGGAGGCCGAGCGGGATGCCGATGAGGGCGGCGAGCGCGTAGCTGAGCGCCAGGCGCCAGAGGCTGACCGCTGCGTGGACGAGCATCTCGCCGCTGACGATCAGGCGGAAGAGCTCGTAGGCAACGCTCGTCGGCTGCGGCAGGATGACGTGATTGCCGACCCAGAGCGCCACCAGCCCCCAGACGATCGCCAGCGCCAGCAGCGACCGCAGATAGAGGAACACGGTCGACTGGCGCCACTGTCGCACCGGCGGCGCGCCGCTATCGGCCGCTTGCGCCAAATCACCCTCCCTGTCGTCGTTTTGGCTTTATGGTAGCGCTTCCATCAAGGACCTAATAGGTTTTGCCGATCGTCGCAACCGCCCGGCGCGGATTGCGGGCGGAGGCATGACGGGAACCGGGGGCGCGGATGGTCGATGTGGCCCGGCGGCCGAAGCTCACGGTCAACGTCTCGCGGGTGCTGCACGAGGCCGACAAGGTGGCACCGGCGACCCGCGCCCGGGTCGAGGCCGCCATCGCCGAGCTCGGCTACCTGCCGAACCTCGTAGCCCGATCGCTGGTGGCTGCCGCACCGGCATGGTGGCAGCCCTGATCCCCACCATCGACAACTCGCTCCATGCGGAGATGATCCAGGGCATGGACGAGGTTGCGCGGCCGCCGGCCTGCATCTCCTGGATCGGCTGCACGGCCTTCTCGCTCGAGGTGGAGGAGCGGATGCTGCTGCGGCGCCTTCCTCTCGCGCCAGCCCGAGGCGGTGTACCTCACCGCAGCAACCACAGCCCGGCGACGCGCACCATGCTGAAGGCGTCGCGGTGCCGGTGGTCGAGGTCCGAGCCTGCCCGAGACGCCGATCGACATGGTCGCGGGCTCGAGCTACCACGCGGCCGAGACCGTGCTCCGCCACCTGATCGAACACGGCTACCGCCGGATCGGCTATGCATTCGCCAATCGGCGTCAACGATCGGCTTTCGGCTGAGCGCTACCGCGCCTATCTCGAGACACTGGCCGCCGCCGGGGCTGAGACGCCCGCGGCATGGCGCTCGAGACCGAGCTCGGCCCGCGGGCGGGCGGTTGTTCCTGGCCTGGCTCCGCAGGCGCCCGAGCCGATGCGGTCTTCTGCTCGACCGACGTGCTGGCCGTGGGCGTGCTGATGGAATGCCTGCGCCAGGGCGTGGCGGTGCCGGGCGAGCTCGCCGTCGCCGGCTTCGACGACCTGCCCATCGCCGCCGAGATCGTGCCGGCGCTGACCACGGTGCGCGTCCCGCGCCGGCGCATGGGGGAGGTCGCGGCCGGGCTGATCCTGCAGCGCCTCGCCGGCGAGCCGATGCTGCAGCCCATCGTCGATGTCGGCTTCGAGCCGCAGGTGCGGGCCAGTGCCTGATGCGGGCTCAGGGGTGCCGGGCTGGCGGGCCGTCCTCCGGGACGAAATAGTCCGATGGCGAAGGTGAGCTGTGCGGTGAAGGTCGCATTGTGGGCGATGTGGGCGCGCATCGCGCGCTCGGCCGCGTCGGCGTCGCCGGCCGCCAGGGCATCGATGATCGCCGCGTGCGCCTCGATGGCGGTGGTGCCGCTGTGGAACTCCCTGGATGGCGAGGTTGCGCGCCCGCTCCCACGGCCTGCGCAGGCTGGCCACCAGCGCCGCCGAGGCCGCCATGGCCGGAAAGTCTGTCAGCCGCCGGTGCAGCTCCTCGTCGGTGCGGACCACGCCGCCATCCGCGCTGGCGCAGGCGCGCTTCTGCCTGCGCAGATGGCCCGGAGCTGCGGATCCCGGCCGGGCGGATGGACGCCGCGACCTTGCGGACGAGGGCGCACTCGAGGGCGGAGCGCGAACAGGCTGTCGGCGATGGCGATGGTGTCGAGCTTGGTGACCAGCGCGTCCCGCTCTGCGGAAGACGTCGATGAAGCCTTCCTCGCTGAGGCTGCGCAGCGCGTCGCGGACGGGGTGCGGCTGACCGCGAGGGCATCGGCGATGTCGTTCTCGGAGAGCGCCTGGCCCGGGCGCAGCATTCCAGATGATTTCGCGCAGCGCGCGTCGTGGACCTGCTGGCGAACGGGTTCCCGGCGATCGATGCGCGGCAGGAGGCCGGCCAGGCCGACGTCGGTGGTGGATTCGATGGCGGTCTTCGCGATGTCCGGCACGGCTCTTTGTACTGGTGGTTTCGGCAAATTGCCACTGGTATCCTAGCACCCCAATTTGCTATGGCCATGGGCAAGAGGGAGGCGGACGCAACGATGACGAGACGGGACCCGAGAACCGCGCCGGCAGTGAGCCGCTGATGTCGGCGACGCTGCGCGGCCACCCGTTCGCGGTGCTGCTCCTCTTCCTGCCGTCGCTGCTGCTCGTCGGCCTGCTCGTCATCTACCCGTTGCTCAACGGCATCTGGTTCAGCTTCACCGACGCCTCGCCGATCTATCCGGACACGAGCTGGATCGGCTTCGAGAACTATGTCTACCTCGTCACCGACCCTCTTCTGGGAGGTCTGCGGAACAGCGCCCTGATGATCGGGGCCACCATCCTCGCCGCCACCGTGATCGGCTCCTTTGGCGCTGCTGCTCAACTCCGGCATCCGCGGCGCCAACCTGATGCGCACCGGCGTCTTTCAGGTGTGGATCGTGCCCTGGGTGGCGGTCGCTATCCTCTGGGGCTGGATCTTCAATTCCGACTACGGTGTGCTGAACTACCTGATGCAGAGCGCCGGGCTGATCGACCAGCCGCTGCAGTGGCTCAACCGGCCGCATCTGGCGCAGTTCTCGCTCGTCGTCGGCTTCACTTGGCGGTTGATCCCGTTCATGATGGTGGTCTCGCTCGCCGCCATCCAGACCATCCCGCGCGATCTGCACGACGCGGCCTCGGTCGACGGTGCGGGGGCCTGGCACCGGCTCCGCTTCATCACCCTGCCGCTGGTCCGCAACGTCCTGGTCGTCGCCGGCCTGCTCTGGGGCTTTCGCCTCTTCCAGGAGATCACCCTGCCCTGGATCCTGACCGAGGGCGGGCCGATCAACGCCACCACCACGCTCAGCCTCTTCACCTACAAGATTGCGTTCCAGCAATGGGATTTCGGCCTCGCCTCGGCCGCCGGCACGCTCTGGCTCCTGATCCTCGTGACCTTCTCGGTCGTCTATGTCCGGCTCATGGTGCGGCAGCGATGAGCGGTACCGCTGGAACGGCCCCGTGAGCGCCGCCTCGACCATGCGCCGCTACGTCGCCGACGGCTTCCGCCGGCGCTCGCTGGGCCAGCCCTGGCCGGTGCGCCTGCTGCTCTATCTCTGTGCCGCGGTCTCGCTCGTCATCCTGCTCTCGCCGGTGCTCTGGATCGTCTCGACCGCGATCAAGAAGCCCGAGCACGTCTTCGTCGTGCCGCCGATGCTGATCCCGCCGGAGATCTCGTTCGACGGCATCATCGGCGCCTTCAACATCGACATCTTCCACTTCTTCACCAACAGCGTGATCGTCGGCGCCGGCTCGGCGGCGCTCGCCACCCTGTCGGGGGCGCTCACGGCCTACGGCATCTCGCGGCTGCGGTTTCGCGGCCGCAACCTCGTGCTGCTCTTCTTCCTGGCCTCGCTCGCCTTCCCGCTGCCGATGATGATGATCACGATGTACGGGATGTTCACGGCGGCCGGGCTGCTCGACACCTACCTGGCGCTGATCCTCGGCCACACGATCCTCACCCTGCCGATCGTCGTCTGGCTGATGAAGGACTTCTTCGACACCCTGCCGATCGAGCTCGAGGAGGCGGCGGTGGTCGATGGTGCCGGCCCGTTCTACACGCTCTTCCGCATCCTCCTGCCGCTGCTCAAGCCTTCCTTGGCGGCGGCCGCCATCTTCGTTTTCGTCACGTCCTGGAACGAGTTCGTCTTCGGCCTGACCTTCATCAGCTCGGTCGACATGCGGCCGCTGCCGGCCGGCATCGCCATGCTGTACCTGCAGGAGTTCGACTACAACTGGCCGGAGCTGATGGGCATCATCATCGTCGTCACCCTGCCGATCCTGGCGATGTTCCTCTTCTTCCAGCGCTACTTCGTTGCCGGCGTCACCGGCGGCGCCGTCAAGGGCTAACCCGAGAAAACGGCCAACTCAGCAACCTCAGGGAGGAACGCAAATGAACACCAAGCTGCTCGCCACCGTGGCGGCCATGGCGCTGCTGGGCGGGGTCGCGACCCACGCCCCGGCAGCGGCCGAGACGATCAAGGTGATGACCTTCGCCGGCATCGTCGACTACCAGAAGGAAGGCTGGAACCGGATCCTCGACGAGTTCGCCAAGGCGAACCCGGACATCGATGTCGAGGTCGTGGCCGTGCCCTATGCCGAGATCGTCAACCAGTCGACCGTGCAGATCCTCGGCGGCAACGCGCCCGACGTGATCCACGGCGTGATGAGCTGGATCCCGCAGTGGAACGCGCTGCAGGGCGGTGGGCTCGCCGATCTCTCCCAGTACATCGATGCCGAGACGATCGAGGGCTTCCCCGAGGTGCAGCGCACCGCCGCCACCTATGACGACAAGCTGCTCGGCCTCGTCTGGTTGCCTGGGCCGATCATGATGTACGTCAACCGCAATCTCTGGAACGAGGCCGGCGTCGATCCGGACAGCTGGTCCGGCGACTGGAACGACTTCGCCGAGGTCCTGAAGAAGATTTGTGCCCTGCCGGACCGCAATGGCGGCAAGACCTACGGCATCGGCCTGCGCAGCTCGCGCACGGCGAATTCCGGCCAGTGGATGGTGCCGGTGATCTACGGCTTTGGCGGCGATATCGTCGATGCCGACGGCAAGATCGACCTCACCAACCAGGGGGTCATCGACGCCTATCAGTTCTATCAGGACATGGTGGCCTCCGGCTGCAGCCCCGAGGGCGCCACCCACAACGACACGCGCAACCTCTTCTCGCAGGGCAATGTCGGCGTGATCTTCGAGGGCCCGTGGGGCCGGGGCTTCATCAACAGCCTCTCGGGCGACAAGCTGAAGGTCGCGGCCGATGGCGATGTCTGGGTCTATCCGATGCCGACCATGCCCGACGGCACGGTCCGGCAGATGGCCAACGACAATGTCCTGGTGCTCACCGAGGCATCGCAGGCCAAGGAGGCCGCCGCCAAGTTCATCGACTTCGTGCTGACCAACGAGCCGACCGTCGCCTACTACGCCGAGACGTCGGACCAGGTGGTCACCGGCTACTCGCCGATCCTCGAGAATTCGCCGGTCTTTCGGGACGATCCGATGGTCCAGGTCTTCGTCGAGTGGATGCCGGTCTCCAACTCGGTGCCGCTCAAGCACCCGAAGTGGGACGCGATCGCCGATTTGATCGCGGTGAACATGCAGAAGGTCATCCAGGGCGCCGACCCGGCGACCGAGCTGGCCCGCGCGCAGCGCGAGGCCGAGCGGCTCCTGCGCCGCTGACCCATCGACTATGCGGGGCCGTCCGGCGCGGGCGGCCCCCTTTCCATGAAGAAATGTGGACGGACATGACGGACAGACGCGACCTCGAGACCATCGGCTTCGTCGGCCTCGGCACCATCGGCAAGCCGATGGCGAGCAACCTCGCGAAGAAGGGCTATGCGCTTCGGGTCTTCGACCTCAACCAGTCGGCGGTCGCCGATCTGGTGGCCCTCGGCGCCGAAGGCCGGGCCACCGCGGCAGCAGTCGCGGCCGAGAGCGACGCGCTGATCACCATGCTGCCGGATGCGCCGGACGTCGAGAAGGCGGTGCTGGGCGAGGGTGGTGTCATCGAGGGTCTGCGCCCGGGCAGCGTCTATATCGACATGAGCACCATCGACCCCGGCACGAGCCGGAAGGTCGGCGCCGCCCTGGCCGAGCGCGGCGTGCGCATGGTCGACGCGCCTGTGGCGCGCACGGTCGATCACGCGAAGGCCGGCACGCTCGCCATCATGACCGGTGGGGCGCCCGAGGATGTCGAGGCGGTGATGCCGATCCTGCGCTGCATGGGCGACACGTTCACCTATTGCGGCCCGGGCGGGAACGGCCATGCGATGAAGCTGGTCAACAACTACATCTCGGCCGGCATCATGGCGTTGCACTGCGAGGCGCTGGTCTTCGGCGCCAAGGCCGGCCTGACCTTCGAAACCATGCAGCAGCTGGTGATGAGCACGCTGGCCGGCAGCCGCCAGCTCGGCGAATATTTGCCGTCGAAGCCGCTCAGGGGCGATTTCAGCCCCGGCTTCTTCACCCGCCTGTCGCGCAAGGACCAGCGCCTGGCGCTGCAGCTCGCCGCCGACATGGGGGTCGGCACCCCCGTCGGGCAGGGCGTGTTCAAAGCCCTCGAGCAGGCCTGCGCTGCCGGCTACGAGACGGACGACTTTGCCAGCGTGCTCCGGGTGCGCGAGAAGGAGGCGGGGATCGAGGTCAGGATCCCGGGCAAGTAGCGGGGAGCCGGCGGCGATGACGCGGGTGGTGCTGATCACCGGTGCGGCGGGGCGGATCGGGCGGAAGGTGGGTGCGCACCTCGAGGCCCGGAGCGGCTATGCGCTGCGGCGGCTCGACGTCCGGGCCGACGGGCCGGACGTGGTCGCGGCCGACCTGGCCCTATGGGACGAGGGCTGGGCCGCGGCATTCGAAGGTGTCGACACGGTCCTGCACCTCGCCGCCCACCCCAGCCCGGAGATCGACTGGGCGACGGCGCAAAGGCTCAATCTCGACCTCACCTTCAACGTCCTGCACGCGGCGGAGCGGCACCGGGTGAAGCGGGTGGTCTTCGCCAGCTCGAACTGGGTCATGGCCGGCTATCGGGACCAGACGGGGCCCCTGACGCCGGACATGGCGCCTTTTCCGGTCAACCCCTATGGCGTCAGCAAGCTGGTCGGCGAGCGGGCGGGCCGGAGCCTCGCGGATCGCGGCATCTCGTTCATCGGGCTGCGGATCGGCTACAGCGTCAGCGGCGAGGGGCGGCCCGCGAGCGAGCTCAAGATGGGGCTCTGGGGCCGGCAGATGTGGCTGAGCGACCGGGACCTCTGCCAGGGCTTCGAGCGGTCGATCCTGGCCGAAGGCGTGGGCTTTACCGTGCTCAACCTCATGTCCGACAATCCGGGGATGCGCTGGTCGCTGGACGAGACACGGCGGGTGCTCGGCTACGAGCCCCAGGACGGCTACCCGGCGGAAGGCTGAGGCACGCCCAGGCGTGTGGCTCGGGCTTGGGCCTCTAGCGCCAGGCGGGTGACGCGGACGGCGTGGCCCTCGGGCATGGCGGTGGCGGTGCGGTCCCGGACATCGGCGAGGAAGCGGCGGAAATAGGTCAGTGGCTCGCCCGAGGCGTCGAGGCGGCGCGTGCCCTCGCCATTGACCAGCAGGACGTGGTCGGTGCCCGCGTTGCCGGCGATGTCGATGTATTTGCGCAGCTCGAGATAGCCTTCGGTGCCGAGCAGGAAGAGCCGGCCGTCGCCCCAGGTGGCGAGGCCGTCGGGCGTGAACCAGTCGACCCGGATGAAGCCCGAGGCCTTCTCCGAGCGGAGCAGGATCTCGCCGTAATCCTCGAAGCCCTGGATGCCGTGGTCGCCGAAGCTGCCGACGGCGCTGGCGGCGATCTCCACCTCGTCGCTGCCGGTGAAGAAGAGGAACTGGTCGATCTGGTGCGAGGCGATGTCGGCGAGGATGCCGCCATGCGCTGCATGCTCGAAGAACCAGGCGGGGCGGATGGTTCGGTTGAGGCGATGCGGCCCGAGGCCGGTGGTCTGGATCACCCGGCCGATGGCACCCTCGGCGACCAGACGGGCGGCGAGCTCGCAGGCCGGCACGATGAAGCGCTCGGAGAAGCAGATCGAGAAGATGCGGCCGGTCTCGCGGGCGGTCGCCTCGACCCGGTCGAGATCGGCGAGCGTCGTGCAGCCGGGCTTGTCGACCATCACGTCCTTGCCGGCCCGCATCGCCCGGATGGCGAGGGCGGCCCGGTCGCGCGGCACGGCGGCGCTGCAGATGATGCCGACGCCCGGGTCATCGAGGAGCTTTTCGCGGTCGACGGCCGGAAGATCCGGAAAGCGTTCCCGGAAGCCTTCGAGCACGCGGGGGTCGGTGGTCTTTGGGCAGTAGCCGGCGCAGCGAGCACCGGCGGCGATCAGCTCGCCGACCATGTGGTGGATGTGGCGATGGTCGAGGCCGATCGCGGCGAAGACGGGCGTGTCGCTCATCGGGAGGTTCCCGGGGGTCGAGGAGCCCCAAGGTCGGGGCCGGCACGAGGGTGCCTAGCATCCGCACCACGGGGAGGGCCAGCGTGGCGACGACCCTTGCCTCAGCCGCCGGCCTCCTTGCCCTCCTCGATCTTGTCCCTTGCCTCCTCGCGGTCGTTGCCCTCGGGCGCCGGCGCTTCCTGAACCAGCTCTGCCTCGCGCTCGAGGCAGAGCTCGATCAGGACCGGGAAGTGATCCGAGCCGTAATAGCCGAGCCGCCGCATCTCGATCAGGGTGAAGGTGTCGGTGTGGAAGACATGGTCGAGCGGCCAGCGCAGCACGGGGTACCTGGCGTGGAACGTGCTGAACCGGCCGCGGCCGATGCGCGGGTCGAGGGCACCGCTGGTGCGGCGAAAGAGGCGGGTGGTGTGCGACCCGGCCACGTCGTTGAGATCGCCGGCGACGATCGTCGGCCGGTTGCTCTCCTTCATCTCCTTGCCGACGATCAGGATCTCGGCGTCGCGCTGCTCGGTGTCCTGGCCGGGTCGCGGCGGGCGGGGGTGCAGGCCGATGAAGTCGATCCACTGGCCGGAACGAAGCCGCACGCGCGTGCGGACCGAGGGCACGTCGTCCTCGACGAGCAAGCGGATCTCGGGCGAGTCGAGGTCGAGCCTCGAGAAGAGATGCAGGCCGTAGGTGTTGTCCAGCGGGCGGGCCAGGCCGAACGGGTAGCTCTCCCGGAGCACCGCGAGCTGCTCGTCCCACCAGTCGTCGGTCTCGACCGTGAAGATCAGGTCGGGGTCGGCGCCTCGGACCAGAGCGAGGAAGTCCTCCGCCCGCCGGTTGTCCATCAGCACGTTGGCGATCATCAGACGAACCCGCGAGGCCGGCTCGCAGTCGCGGCTCAGCAGGACCTCGGGGGTCGCGAGCGGCGTGTAGGGAAAGACCCGCCAGGCCTGGTAGGCGAGGGTGGCGGCGAGGGCCAGAAGAAAGGCCGCGCCGGACAGGCTCGCCGGGCTGAAGAGGATGAGTGCCGCGACGATCAGGCCGGCCAGGGCAATGGCGAGCTGGAGGCGGGGGAAGTCGAAGAAGCGGATCCACCACTGATCGCTGCGGACGAGCGGTGCCAGGCTCGCGAGGACCAGCAGGATGCCGATGACCAGGATCGCGGTCTTCATCATCAGGAGCCCCGTCTGAGTCCCGCCGCCATGCAGCCGGAGCTAGGGCCGGGACAGGCGGGGTCAACCCGGCGCCCTTGTCCTAAGGGCCGAAGAGCCACAGCGGGCCGAGGGTGAAGGCCGGCACGAAGGTGACCAGCATCAGGACCACCAGGAGGGCCAGGATGAAGGGCACGACGGCACGGAAGACGGCGGTGACATCCGCCTTGCCGACCCGGGCGGTGATGAAGACCACCCCGGAGCCATACGGAAAAAACAGGAGTGTTCAAAAATGCCCGTCCAGCAAGGCCG
>JAWKVR010000009.1:0-89854 GCA_041397945.1 Geminicoccaceae bacterium | reverse complement strand
CCTGGGCCTTGCCGGCGGCGCCCAGGAGGTTGTGGACCGGCACGCCCAGATGCTTGCCGGCGAGATCGTAGAGGGCGATGTTGATGCCGCTGGCGACGGCGGTCAGCTGGTTCTGCACGCGCAGGCTGTAGGCGCGGCGCAGGAGGTCGTGCCAGGCGCCGTTACGGTCGAAGATGTCGCGACCCTGGTAGAGCGGGGCCAGCGTCTCGACATAGCCGAGCGTGGCGAGCGGTGCCGCACCCCAGGCCTCGCCCCAGCCGACGAGCCCGTTGTCGGCGGTGACCTTGATCAGGATCGAGCCGCGGCTGGTGAAGCGGCCGCGCGCATGGCCGAAGGCCCTGGCCTCGCCGACCGGCGCTTCGAGCCGGATCGCCTCGATGTCGCTGATCTTGGGCATCGTCGCCTCAGTGGAAGAGGCCGGGCAGGCCGGAGGCGATGCCCGGGACCAGGATGATCAGGATGATGACGCCGACCTCGGCCAGGAAGAACGGCACGAGCGCGCGCACCAGCGTCGAGATCGGCAGGTTGCCGATGCGGCAGGCGACGAACAGGCAGACACCGACCGGCGGCGTGATCAGCCCCATGGTGAGCGTCAGGATGACCAGCATCGAGAACTGCAGGGGATCGATGCCCATGGTCCGCGCGATCGGGAAGAGCAGCGGCACGAAGACGACGATGGCCGCACCGGGCTCGAGGAAGCAGCCGACGACGAGCAGGAGCACCATGGTGGCGAGCATGAAGGCCGTGGGGTCGCCGGCGAAGAGCTCGGCGAGCTGGCCCGTCGCCTTGCCGACGCCGGAGAGGGCGAGGACGTAGGAGACGACGGTGGCCGCGGCGATGATCAAAAAGAGGCTCGAGGTGGTGCGGGCGCTGACGACGAGCGCCGACCACAGGCCCGGCAGGTCGAGATGGCGAAAGACCAGGAGGCCCAGGAGAATGGCGTAGATGCAGGCGACACCCCCCGCCTCGGTGGCGGTGAAGGCGCCCGAGAGCGTGCCGACGACGATGAATATCGGCAGGCTGACGACGAGCAACGTGTCCAGGGCGACGCGCGGGACCTCGCCGCGCCGGACCTCGATCCGCGAGACCGGCAGCTCGCCCTTGCGGCCGATGAGGTAGATCACGATGCTGACGGCGACGGCCAGCAGCAGGCCCGGGACGACGCCGGCGAGGAAGAGGTCGATGACCGAGAGCCGCGAGACCGCCGCGTAGATGATCATGATGACCGAGGGCGGGATGATCGGGCCGATCATCGAGCCGGCGACCGTGACGGCGGCGGCGAACTCCTTCGTGTAGCCCTCCCTGGGCATGCCCTTGATGAAGACCTGGCCCAGGGCCGCGGTGTCGGCGATGGCGGTGCCCGAGATGCCGGCGAAGACGATCGAGGCCACGGTGTTGGCGTAGGCCGTGCCGCCGCGCAGGCCGCGGGTGACGAGCTGGGCGAAGCGGATCAGCCGCTCGGTGACGCCGCCCCGGTTCATCACCTCGCCGGCCAGGATGTAGAAGGGGGCGGAGAGCAGGATGAAGCTGTCGATGCCGGTGAACATGCGCGACGGCACCGACACCAGGGCGAAGCCGCGATCGAGGATGCCGACGACGCCGGCGAGACCGAGGGCGAAGGCGATCGGCACGCCCAGCAGCAGCAGCACGGCGAAGGCGATGGCGAGATAGATCACGCGCCGGCGTCTCCGGCAGGGTCGCCATGGCCAAGGTCGCCGTGCACCCGCTCGGGGTCGGCGATCATCAGGCAGGCCGCCTTGACCAGCATCAGGAGGCCGCCGACGACGACGCTCAGATAGGGCACGATCATCGGGATCTGCGCCACCGGCGAATGCTGGGCCATGTTGCGCAGCGCCTGCGGCCAGCCGAAGACCACGAGGATCAGGCAGTAGGTGCCGATGGCGAGCAGGACGAGGATGCTCTGGATGCGGCGCAGCCGGGGCCCGAGCATCCCGCCGAAGATGTCGATCGCGAGCTGCTCGCCGCGGAACATCACGGCACCCGCGACGAGGAAGGTCATCCAGGCCACCGAGTAGCGCATCACTTCCTCGGTCCAGCCCAAAGGCGCGAAGAGCGCGTAGCGGTAGAACACCTGCAGGAAGTTGACGATGACGATGCCGAGCATCAGCAGCGCGCCGATGGTCTCGGTCGCCGTCGTCAGCCAGGCCGAGAGCCGCAGAGCCTTTTCCCGCGAGATCCTGTCCCCCGCCAGAGGCGCGGCCGGGGCGGGAGGCCCCGGCCTTGCGCGCTGCTACTTCTGGTAGACGGCCGCTTGGGACTCGGCGACGGCGGCGAGCACCCGGTCGACGAACTCCTTGCCGAGCTGCTCGTTCACGTACTCGACCACCGGGCCCTGCGCGAGCGCGCGGAACTGCTCCTTCTCCTCGCCCGTGGTGATGTGGACGGTGAGGCCCTTCTCGTCGCGGATGCGCTCGATATAGGAGCGGTCGGTCGCGACCTTGTGGGCGTTGGCGACCGCCGCGTAGAGCCGCCCGGCCTCCATGATGATCTCCTGCTGGCTCGGCGTCAGGCTCTGGTAGAAGGGCTCGTTGATGGTGATGATGGTCATCGAGTAGATGTGCTCGGTGGTCGAGAAGAACTTCTGCACGTCGGCCATGCCGTTCTCGAACACGTTGCCGCTGGCGTTCTCCTGGCCGTCGACCACGCCCTGCTGCAGGGACATGACCAGCTCGGAGAAGCTGATCGGCGTCGCGGCGGCGCCGAGGCTCTCCATGAAGCGCATGTAGACCGGGCTTTCCATCACCCGCATCTTCAGGCCCTGCATGTCGGCCGGTGTCTTCACCTCGCGCACCGAGTTGGTCAGGTTGCGAAAGCCGTTCTCGGCCCAGACCACCGTGCGCAGCCCGGTCTGCTCCAGCATCTCGGCCTGCATCTCGTGGGCCAGCGGGTGGCTCGTGAACTCCCAGGCGACCGGCGAGGACTGGAAGAGGTAGGGAATCGCGAAGACCTGCAGCTTGGGATAGAAGCCGGTCACCGCCCCGTCGGCGGCGAGCGCCATCTCGACCGCCCCCTGCTGGGCCATCTCGGTGAGCTCGCGCTCGCCGGCGCCGAGCGTGCCGAACAGCAGCTCGACCTCGAGCTCGCCGCCGCTCTTGAAGTCGATGTAGTCCTTCATCGCCTTCATGCCGAGCACCTCGCCGGTCTCGGCCTCCGGCACGGCGGTGGCGAAGCGGATCATGGTCTGCGCCTGCGCCGCGGAGAGCGCGACGACGGCCGTGATCGCGAAGGCCGAAATCGCGACGATGCCTCGTTCCAGGACCTTCATGTGTCCCCCTCCCTGTTTCTTGACCGGCGGATGCTAGTGCATGGCATGGCACTTGGCCAAGCCGGACGGCGGGTGCGCGCCGCTCAGCCCGCGCGAGATGCGGGGCCGCCCGCCCGCAGGTCGTAGATCGCCCGGTCGCCGCTGACCTTGCGGACATAGCTGACCTGCTCGCCGTCCCAGTAGTAGCGAAAGTGGTCGCCCTGGGCGGGCGGCGTCACGACGTCCGGATAAAAGGCGGCGATGCATTCACCGCCGGTGTGGCGCACGCTGGGGTAGACGATGCCATTGGCGTTTGCCGTTTTTTGCTTCCGGGCGAAGGCTTGCGAGCGCTCGTAGGAATCCGGGTCGAGCAGGGGCTCGAAGCCGGTGCTGCGGATATCCACGAGCACGGCGTCGATCGAGCCGATCAGCTGGCGGACCTCGGAGATCCAGTCGGCTGCCATGCCGGCGGCGGCATAGAACCGCCCCATGTGAAAGGTGTGCTCGCGCATGGCGGTCTCGAGGTTGTCGCCGGCATGGTAGACGCCGTAGCTGCCGTCGCTGAAGCGCGAGGTGCGGTCTGGCGAGAGGTGGGTGAAGGCAGCCATCACCCAGGAAGCGCCGGGACCCGAGAGGCGGCGCTCCGCCGGAACCAGCGAGAGATCGCCGATCTGCTCGTGGATGCGCGGGTTGGTGCGCGACTGGGCCTTCGCCAGGGCTTCCCAGTCGTGCGGGTCGGCGACGTCGTCGAAGAGGTCGATCGGCAGGAAATGCGAAAACACCAGGCGGTGCGTCGCAGGCCATTGGACCCGTGCCGCCGCCGGTGTCACCGGCGCCCCGCACCGAGATCAGGTAGCGGCGCGGCGCGCAGGTCCTCCATGCCGCCGCGCAACAGGAGCTGCACGGGCGTCGGGTGCGCCGAGCACCGGCGTTGGGTCGACCCATCCAGCCATAGCCCTGCGCCGGCTCGGCAGGATGATCCGGAGGGCGCGGTGGATATGACATAGGACAGGCGGTCGGCGAGGTCGCGGTTGACCCGGCCATACTCGCCCTCGCGCCAGCGCCGGAGGTCTTCGCCGAGATGCCGCCGAGGATCACCGCCCGCATCAGCGTCGCTGACCCCCAGCGGGCGAAGATCGCGCCGACGGTGCGCTGCATCGCCCTCGACCTCGGCCCTCGAATAGCCGGCCTCGCCAGCGGGCACCACGCCATCCTCGGTGCGGACGAGAAGGCATCCTTGACCTGTGTCCGTAATGGGATAGGAATGCCCTTTTGTCCACATCGGGGGCATGCGGCCGTCACCGAGGGCCCGAGCTTTCCGAAGGAATGGGAGGCTGGCTGGGGCGTTAGGATTCGAACCTACGAATGCCGGGACCAAAGCCCGGTGCCTTACCACTTGGCGACGCCCCAAGCGCCAGCGTTCATACAGTCGGCGGGGGGTGCCTTGCAGCGCTGGGCGCAGCGCCGGGCATGAGGCCGAGCAGAGACGCGGCCGAGGCGGCGTTGGCGGCGACCTCGATCAGGCCGGCCAGTTGGCGTACCAGAAGAGGTACCGCCCGGGCGGAGCGGCGCCGGGGTCGAGGCATGCGCGATGGGTTGGCCGCTGGCCAGGAGGGTCACGGTCTCAGGCGGGGTCGCCGCGCAGCGGCCGGTGACGAGATTGCCATAAGCGTCGACATGGACGATGCGATCCGGCGTCGTCGGCCGGCCCAGGTGGCGGGGCGGGGTCACGGGTGCCAGCCGGCATCCGCCTGCAGGGCCAGGCGTGCCGCGGTCGGGGCAGAAGAGGTCGCGGCCGTAGAGCTCGCCGAGCTTCCGGCCGCCAGGCGATCTGGTAGGTCGCGAGGCTGCGGGCGCGGCACGCCGACCAACTCGAAAAGGCCGTTGTCGGGGCCGACGAACCAAGCCGCCGTCGGCCTCGATCGCCAGGGATGGCGCGGGCCGCCCACGCCCGGGTCGACGACGCCGGGAACGACGTCGCCGGGCGCCAGCCGGCTCGCCAGGGCGGCGGGTGATAGGCGGCGAGGTCGGCCGGAGGCCGGGAGCGTCCGCCATCAGGTCGACATAAGCGACGGCCGGGGCGAGGCGCAGCGCGGCCAGCCGCATCTCGCCGAGATAGGGGCCCTGCCAGCCGAAATCAGTGAAGGCGAGGATCATGGCTCGTCGGCGCGGTAGCTGCCCAGCACCGCAGCCGGGCTCGTCCCCAGCGTGCGCGCGCGGCCGCCGCCGCGACACTTCCCGCATCGGCGAAGAGGCCAAGCAGGTGGCTCCCGAGCCCGACATCCGGGCGACCAGGCAGTCGGGCGTGGCGCACAACTTTTCGAGGCACCTCGCCGATCACCGGCGCCAGCCGGCGGGCGGCCGGCTCGGCGGCACCGGTGAACTGCGGCTCTCGCGTAGCCAAGGGCGAAGCGGGTGAGCGACAGGTGCGGCAGGGAAGCGGGCCGGGCGAAGGCTGCGCCTGCCGGGTCGCGTGCCCTGAACACCGCGGCCGTGCCGAGGCCGATACCGGGATTGACCAGGGCGAGCGGCAGGTCGAGCCGGACAGGCCGCACCGGGTCGAGCCCCTTTCGCCGATGCCGCGCAGCCGGGCGGGTCGCCCCAGAGGCAGACCGGGACATCGGCGCCGAGCTCGAGGCCGAGCTCGGCGCAGGCGGTCGGCCGGCCAGTCGAGGCCGAAGAGGCGGGCGAGGCCGCGCAGCGTCGCCACCGCGTCGGCCGACCCGCCACCGATGCCGCTCGCCACCGACGCGGCTTTTCCAGGCGGATGGCAACGTCGGGCGACCGGCCGGCGGCCGCGGCGAGCATCCGGGCGGCGCGGATGACCAGATTGTCCTCGGCCGGGCCGAGGCCGCCGGCAAAGGGCCCGGTGACCTCGAGCGAGAGCCCGGGTGCCGATGTGAAGGTGAGGCGGTCGGCGAGGGGCAGGAAGACGACGAGGCTGTCGAGGGCTCATGGTAGCCGTCCTCGCGCCGGCCGGTGACGAGGAGGTCGAGTTCAGCTTGGCACGGGCGGTTTCGACCAGGAGGTCGTCAGCCACTATTCGCCCCGTGACCTTCCTGATCGTCGTCAGGCCCTCGCGCAGCTTGCGCTCGATGACCGCGACCTGGTCGGCCTCGGGCTCGAAGGTGAGGGGCGCGCTGCCACTGGAAGCGGGCCTCGCTGGCACCCGGCGCGCCAGTAGGCGTCGCCCAGATGGTCGTTGATGACCCGGGTCGTCGGGCTGCAGCTCGTCCGCGCGCTCGAGATAAGGTCACCGATTCCGGCGCGATCCAGGCGGTAATAGGCCCAGCCGAGGCTGTCGACGATGTAGCCGTCGTCGGCTGCAGGTCGACCGCCCAGCGGAGCATCGCCTCGCCCTGGTCGAGATTGAGGCCCTGGTCGACCCAGGAATAGCCCAGATAGTTGAGCACCTGCAGCTGGTCAGGCTGCAGCTCCAGGAGGGCGGTCGGCCTCGGCCTCGGCCCAGCGCCGGTGCGCTCATGAGCGATGCCGCGCGCGTAGAAAGCGGCCAGTGCCCGACCGTGACCTGGTCGATCCGGCCGATCGCCCGGTCGTAGGCGGTCTCCGGATTGGCGAGCGGTCCTGGCGGCAGGAGGTCGCCCTTGGCGACCAGTGCGTCGATCCGCTCGGGCGTCGCTCGTCGGCCATCTGGTCGAGGCGGGCGATCGCCTCGTCCCTGCCGGTCCGTGGTGGCGAGGACCTGGGCACCGAGCAGCCGGGCCTCCCAGCCATAGGGCAGATCGGCCGGCACGTCGGCGAGGATGCGCAGCGCGCCTCCTCGGGGTTGCCCTGGGCGAGCGAGATCTCGGCGATGAGCAGGGCAACGTCGCCCTGGCTCGGCGCCAGGTAGGCCGCCATGCGCGCCAGCAGCAGCGCCTGGCCCTCGGCATCTGGTCGTTGAGCGCCCGGGCGAGGCTGGGCAGCCCGTCCGCCATGCCGCTGGCAGCGCCGGTCACCGGCAGCGGCGGATCGTCGCCGGCCTGGAGGTCGGCCAGCGCCGTCTCGAGCACGCTGTTGCCCGGGGTCTGCGCCAGCTGCTCCTCGAGCACCTGCGATGCCGCCGCGTCTGGCCGGCCGCCGCCTCGATGGCGACGAGCGCCGTGACCGGCCGGGTCGGCGCCCGGCCGTCACTCGTGACGAGCGGCTCGAGCACGCGCGGGCGTCGGTCCGGCCATCGAGGGCCAGCATCATCGCCGCGTGGTAGAGGCAGATGGCGCCCAGGCCGTCGTCGCGCTCCTCGGCGAGCAGGCTGTCGACGGCCGCCTGCCGGGTCGCCGGCGCCGAAGGTAGTCCAGAGCGCCGAAGATCGGCCTGGCGATGCCCGACGATGCCCTGGTCGGCGATCTCGGGCAGGGCCGCGCCGGCGGCGAAATCGCCGGCCTTCACCTGCTCGAAGACGAGCATGAGGAACCGGCGTCCTCGGCGTCCGGGTCGAGGCTCGGCCAGCGATCGGGCGAGCGCCAGCGCCTCCGGATAGTCGCCCACGCCGAGGCGCAGCACGAAGACCTCGCGCCGCAGATCGAATTGTCGGGGTCGAGCTGAGCGCGTTGGCCAGATTATCGGCGACGCGCGCAGGTCGCCGTCGGCCACGGCGATGCGGCCGGCCAGATAGCTCGAGGCGAGGCTGTCCGCCTCCACCGGCTCGACCGCGGCGCTGTCGGCAGCGGGCTCGACCGGCCAGGCGCTGCTCGCCGCCTGACGCGCCTCGGTGCAGCCCACCGCCGTCAGCAAGGGTGGCCGTGACCATGACGGCCAGCACCGGAGAGTCCGCTTCTCGCCGCTGAGCCCTGAGGCTCATTCCATGCTCAAATAAGGATCGGCCTCGCCGACGGCCAGCGTCTGAGGCTCGAGGGCCGCCCCGGCGCGGCCATCGAGTCCGGTGAACCGACTTGACGATCGGCGCCACCCCGGCCACAAACCGGACAACATGGCCACGCTGCTCATCGACATCGTGGCATCAGCGATATTGCCCGGAGCGTGAGCGATGCTCAGACGTCGAGCAAGAACATTAACCGCCCGTGGCCCAGCACAGCAGTTGAAGACGTTCGAGGAGCAAGAAGGTCAAGCCGGCCCTCTATGTCGGCACCGCCGTTGGTCATGGCCGCTACATAGCTGCCCAGGATGAGGGCGGCAAGCTGGTGGTCGACCGTGAAGGCAGGCCGGTCGCCTACCGCGACATTTAAGGTTCTGTGGCGTCGCGCTCCGGCACTGCGCGGCGC
Source organism: Geminicoccaceae bacterium (assembly GCA_041397945.1). Lineage (GTDB taxonomy): Bacteria > Pseudomonadota > Alphaproteobacteria > Geminicoccales > Geminicoccaceae > SLRI01. The sequence goes on along the minus strand of JAWKVR010000009.1, from coordinate 81,367 downwards.
GTCGATCGACAGGCGGCCCGCCCGCGGCAGGGGCGAACCGGCCTGACGGGCGGCTCCCTCGATGTGGAGGCGGGCCGGGTGAGAAGACGGTTCGGCGGCCGTGCGCGCGGTCGCAGAGGATCGCGGGGGCCTGAGGCCCGGGTCGGAGGGACATGAGACCAGGCGGACAAACGCCAGCTTGGCCGACGGATACGACTGCGCTGTCGGCGCTGCTCGACTGGTACGGCATGGCCGGCGTCGATGCCGTCGTGGCGCCCGTGCCGTTGCCGGCCTGGCGGGTTCCGTCCGAGCCCCGGGGCAGCGCACCGCCGCCGGTCATGCCACCGGTGGCCGCTCCCCCCGACCCACGCCCGGGCGCGGAGCCCGGTGCCGTGCGGCGCTCCTGGTGCCCGAGCCGTCGCGTCGGCAGCGCCCGGGAGGCTCGCCCAGAGCTGCCGGAGCCTCGAGGAGCTGGAAGCCGCCCTGCAGGATTTCGACGGCTGCGCCCTTGCGCGAGACCGCGGAAGCCGCCTCTGTTTCGCCGATGGCAACCCGCAGGCGCAGGTGATGCTGATCGGCGAGGCGCCTGGTGCCGAGGAGGACCGCCGGGGCGGCCGTTCGTCGGCCCCAGCGGCCAGCTCCTCGACCGGATCCTTGCGAGGAATATCCGGCTCTGACCGGACCAGGGTCTGGATCGCAACGTCCTCTACTGGCGGCCTCCCGGCAACCGGTCGCCGACGACCGGCGAGATCGCCGTCTGCCTGCCGTTCCTCGAGCGGCAGATCGAGCTCCTGGCGCCGCGCTTCATCCTGTTCGTCGGCGGCATCGCCGCGAAGGCGCTCCTGGAACGCAGCGAAGGCGTGACCAAGCTGCGCGGCCGCCCCTTCACCTACCGCACGGCCGATGGCACCGAGATCCCGTGCCTCGTCACCTTCCATCCGGCCTATCTCCTGCGCCAGCCCCTGAACAAGCGGCTCGTCTGGCGCGACATGCTGGCGATGCGCGCACGGCTCGACGAGCTGGGGGTGGCATGCGGCGCCTCCTGACCGCGCTGGCGCTGCTGGCGGCCGTGGCGGCGACCGGCCCGGCGGCGGCGCAGGACCTGGTCGATGGCGCGTCGCGCGACGTCGCCCGCGTCGATCCGACCCTGCCGACCCCGACGGTCTTCGACAGCGTGCCCAGGCCGCTCGGCAGCGAGGACGCGGCCCTCTACCGGATGATCTTCGAGCTGCAGGAGCATGGCCGCTGGACGGACGCCGACCGGCTGATCGGCCGTCTCGACGACCGGCTGCTGCTGGGGCATGTCCTGGCCCAGCGCTTTTTGCATCCCACGGCCTATGTCTCCAGCTATCCCGAGCTGCGGAGCTGGCTCGAGGCCTATGCCGATCATCCAGAGGCCGTGACCATCTACCGGCTGGCCGAGCGGCGCCGGCCGGCCGGGGCGGAGCCGCTGCCGGAGCCGGTGGCCGGCTATCTCGGCGGCTCGGGCCAGGAGCTGCTGGAGGAAGGCGGCAACGCAATATGACGGCCCGGAGAGGCGCTCGGCGGCGGACAGCCGGGCGGTTGCCGACTGGCTCGCCGCGGTGCGTGACCTGGTGGCCAGGAACCGGCCGACCGAGGCCCGCAAGCTCCTGCGGCACCCGTCGGCCCGGCTCGCCGACCCGGTCGAGCAGGACCTGGCGCGCTGGTCCATCGCCCGCAGCTATTTCGTCAACCGCAAGGACCGCGAGGCGTTCGAGCTCGCCAGCGCTGCCGCCATCCGCTCCGGCGAGGTCGAGCCGCGCATCCACTGGACGGCCGGGCTCGCGGCCTGGCGGCGCGGCGACATCGCCCGGGCCGGGCGGCACTTCGCGGCGCTCGCCCGCTCGAACGGCGCGCCCTCGGACGTGGCCGCCGGCGCCTTCTGGGCGGCGCGCGCCGCCCTTCGGCTGGTCGAGCCGGCCCGCTATCGCCACTACCTCGAGATCGCCGCCGGGGCGTCGGACGGGTTCTACGGCATTCTCGCCCAGCACGTGCTCGGCGGGCCGGTGCTCTTCGACTGGCACCAGACGGCCATGGCGACCGATCACATGGGTGCGCTCATGCGGGTCGACGGGGCGCGGCGGGCCATGGCGTTGGGCCAGCTCGGCAGGAGCGTCGAGGCCGAGGCCGAGATCCGCAAGCTGGCGGCCCGGGCCAACCCGACCCTGACCGAGGCCCTGGCGGCGCTCGCCGAGAAGCTGCATCTGCCGGCGGCGCAGATGCGGGTGGCGCAGCGTGCCCGCCTGCAGGACGGCCGGCGCCAGGACGGCGCCCTCTACCCCATTCCGGACTGGCAGCCGCTGACCGGCTTCAGCATCGACCGCGCCCTCCTCTTCGCCGTGATGCGGGCGGAGAGCGGCTTCGACCCGGCGGCGAAGAGCAGTGCCGGGGCGCTCGGCGTGATGCAGGTCATGCCGAGCACCGCCGAGGCCATGTCGCGCAAGTACGACATCCCGTTCCACGGTGCGGCCAGCCTGCGCGACCCGGCCACCAACATGGCCTTCGGCCAGGCCTATCTCGAGCGCCTGCGCGACACCTACTTCATCGGCGACAGCGTCATCGACATCGGCATCGCCTACAATGCCGGGCTGAAGCGGGCCGAGGACTGGGCCCAGCGCTACGGCGACATCGACGACCCGCTCCTGCGCCTCGAGAGCGTCCCGATCCCCGAGACCCGGATGTACGTCAAGAAGCTGCTCGGCAATCTCTGGGCCTATCGCGTGCGGCTCGACCAGCCGGCGCCGGAGCTCGAGGCCCTTGCCGCCGGCGGCTGGCCCCAATATGTGGGGCTGGAGTCGCGCGGTACGGAGCGGAGCCATGCACAGGCAGGGCAGGTTGGGGCGAATTGACGAGAGCCTGACGTTCCGGCCGCTGCGCGTCGCGGTGCTGACGGTCTCCGACAGCCGCGGGCTCGACGACGACAAGTCCGGCGCGGTCCTGGTCGAGCGGCTGGCCGCGGCCGGGCACAGCGTCGTGGACCGGCGCATCCTGCGCGACGACCAGGCGCTCATCGAGGCGCAGTTCCGCGCCTGGATCGCCGATCCGGACGTCGAGGTGGTGATCAGCACCGGCGGCACCGGGGTGACTGGTCGCGACGTCACGCCCGAGGCGCTGCATGCGGTGATCGAGAAGCACGTGCCCGGCTTCGGCGAGCTCTTCCGCTGGCAGTCGTTCGAGAAGATCGGCACCTCGAGCCTGCAGTCCAGGGCCGATGCCGGGGTGGCGAACGGCACCTATCTCTTCGTCGTGCCGGGCTCGCCCGGCGCCTGCCGGGACGCCTGGGACGGCATTCTCGTGCATCAGCTCGACATCCGTCACAAGCCCTGCAACTTCGCCGAGCTTCTGCCGCGGCTGCGGGAGCACGAGCCCGGCTGAGCGGGCGGCCCCGCCTTTCGCATGGCGCTCTTCTTCACGGCAGACCACCATTTCGGCCATGGCGGGGCGCGCGGCCTCTTCCGCCGGCCGTTCGAATCCACCGTCGCCATGGACGAGGCGATGATCGCCCGCTGGAACGCCGTGGTCGGGGCGGGCGACACCGTCTGGCATCTCGGCGATTTCGCCGTGCGCCAGCCGCCCGCGCGCATGGCCCAGATCCTCGACCGGCTGGCCGGCACCAAGCACCTCGTCGCCGGCAACAACGACCCGGCGGCGACCCGCACCCTCGCCGGCTGGGCATCCGTGCACGATCTCCTGGAGATCGAGGCCGAGGGCCGCCGCCTCGTCCTCTGCCACTATCCGCTGCGCTCGTGGAACGGCATGGGCAAGGGTGCCCTGCAGCTGCACGGCCACAGCCACGGGCGGCTGAAGGCCGTGGCCCGGCAGGTCGATGTCGGCGTGGATTGCTGGGGCTTCGCCCCGGTGCCGCTGGCCCGCCTGCTGCCGGCCCGAAAGCGCCCGCTCAGAAACGATAGACCAGCGACAGCGTGACGATGTCGATGTGGTTCTCGTAGCTGGCCTGGAGATTGCCGCGCGCGGCGTTGCCGGGGTCGGTGCCGCTCAGGTCGACATCGGCATCGTCGAAGAAGATGTGGGTGTAGCCGAGATCGAGCGAGAAATTGTCCCGGATCTGCCAGCCGAGGCCGGCGGCGAGCCAGTAGCGGTCGGAGTCGGGGACGCGCGGCGAGCGGTAGCGGTTGCGGACCGGCGACTGGTCGTAGGCGACGCCGACGCGGAGCTTCAGGTTATCGGTCGCCTTCCACGAGCCGCCGAGCGCGAAGAACCAGGAATCGTTCCACTGGTACTCGGTCAGGTTGTCCGGCTGGTTGGGGGTGTCGAACTTGATGATCAGCTCGTCGAGCGTGCTCCAGCCGGTCCACTGCGCCTCGGCCATCACGGCGAAATCGTCGCCGATCGCCTGGTGCACGCCGATGCCGGCCATCGGCGGGAACTCGAACTTGGTCTCGGCCCCGGTATTGGCGAAGGCGCCGGTGGCAGCCTTCAGCGTGGCGCCGATGCCGGCATCGTCGAGCCGGAAGCGGGCGTTGCCCTCGAACGTCGTGTCGATCTTGGACCGGTAGGAGATACCGATCCGCGTCCCCTTCACCGGCTCGGCGTGGAGGCCCAGATTGTAGCCGTAGGCCCAGCCATCGCCCTTGACCCGCCCCTGGCCGTCCTGCTGGGTCGGCACCGAGCCCGGCACGGCGTTGGCCGCACCGATCGAGCCGAAATCGATGGCGTTGGTGAGCTCCGCCTCGGCGTACTGGATCTGCGCCCCGGCGGCGAGGGTCAGCCAGTCGGTGGCCTTGACGGCGACCACGGGGTTGAAGTTGACGGTCTCGAAGGTGGATTCGATCGCGTGGTAGCGGCCGACCCAGCCGTCGCTGTACTCGGTGCCGAGGCCGAACGGCACGTTCACGCCGATGCCGAGCCTGATCTGCTCATGCGGCGATGCCATGGCGTAGAAGGCGGGGACCACGGCGTCGTGGGCCGCGTCGCCATCCTTGTTGCTGCCGGTGATGGGTGCGCCCGCGGTGGTGGATGCGGTCGCCTCCTTGAGGTCCAGCTTGGTGAGAATGCCGCTGACCGCGAGCTGCGCCTGGTTGCCGTCGAACCGGCCGAGCACCGCCGGGTTGAAGAACATGTAGCTGAGGTCCTCCGCACCGGCCGTGGCACCGGCGAAGGCATTGCCGAGGGCGGTCGCCGACTGCTCCTTGATCGCGAACCCGGCGCCGTGGGCCGACCCTGCGGCCAGGAGGGCCGCCAGGGCCGCCATCGTCGAAGCACCGTGCGCCCTGCGCATCACGCTCGCCCCCCTGAGCTGTCGTCTCCTGTTTCAACCAACGAGGAAGCAACCAGAAGGCAAACAGACGGACAAGCGACTACCGTCTAGGTTCAGTGCGTTAAGCAAATTGACCGCGAACTGTGGCGCGGCGGTGACGTTCAGTCGTCGTCCTGGAGGACCGTGTCGAGCGTGGCCGGGTCCACTGCGGCCGTGAGGAACGCCTCGCCGACGTCGTGCCAGAGGACGAAGCGCACCGTCCCGGCCTCGGCCTTCTTGTCGCGCCCCATGGCAGCCAGGAGGGCATCGACGGCGAAGCCCTCGTTCCTGATCCGGCGTGGCGAGGTGGCGATGCCGAGGGTCGCCAGATGCGCCTCGAGCCGCCGGGCGGCCTCTGCCGGGGCATGGCCGAGCAGGGTAGAGAGCCGTGCCGCCTTGACCATGCCGATGGCCACGGCCTCGCCGTGCAGGAGCCGGTCGCCATAGCCGGCGAGCGCTTCGTAGGCATGGCCGAACGTATGGCCGAAATTGAGGAGCGCCCGCTCGCCCGACGTCTCGCGCTCGTCCCTGGCGACCACGGCGGCCTTGATCTCGACCGAGCGGCGGATGGCCTGGACCCTGAGCTCTTGGTCGCCGGCCAGCATCGCCGCGGCATGGCGCTCGAGCCAGGCGAAATAGGCGGCGTCGGCGATGGCGCCGTGCTTGATGATCTCGGCGTAGCCCGCCCCGAGCTCGCGCTCGGGCAGGGTGTCTCAGGGTGTCGACGTCGATCAGCACGGCCAGCGGCTGATGGAAGGCGCCGACCAGGTTCTTGCCTTGCGGCGTGTTGATGCCCGTCTTGCCGCCGACGCTGCTGTCGACCTGCGCGAGCAGGCTGGTCGGGACCTGGACGAAGGGCAGGCCGCGCAGCGTGATCGCGGCGGCGAAGCCGGCGAGGTCGCCGATCACGCCGCCGCCCAAGGCGATGAGCGACGTCTTGCGGTCCACGCCGCCGATGAGGATGCGCTCGACCAGCCACGCCAGGCGCTCGAAGCTCTTGCTGCCCTCGCCGGGCGCCACGACGATCCGCTGCACCGCGATGCCGGCAGCACCGAGCGCGCCCTCGAGCCGGTCGGCATGGGCGGTGGCGGCGACGTGGCTGTCGGTGACGAGGACGGCCCGGGGTGCCGGCAGGAGCGGCAGCAGGATCTCGCCCGCCCGGTCGAGCAGGCCGCCGCCGATATGGATCGGATAGGCGCGCTCGCCCAGCGCCACGTCGATGGTCTCGGAGATGCTCTCAGGCGACATCGCGGATCAGCCCCTCGCGCCGCAGCAGCTCGATCAGCCGCTCCACCACCTCGTCGAGCGGCTGGTCGCCAGTGAGCACGGTGAAATCGGCCTCCGCATAGATCGGATAGCGGCGCTCCATCAGCCCGGCCAGGATGGTGCGCGGCTCGCCCTGCATGAGCAGCGGCCGGACGGCGCGCTTCTTCGTGACCCGGGCGACGAGCGTCTCGAGCTCCGCCTTCAGCCAGATCGAGACGCCCCGCTTGCCGACTGCGGCGCGCGTCTGGGGGTCGATGAAGGCACCGCCGCCCAGCGCCAGCACGCCCGTGGCCTCGTCGAGCAGGCGGACCACCACGCGCCGCTCGAGGTCGCGGAAGGCGGTTTCGCCATAGACCTCGAAGATGTCCGGAATGCTCATCCCGGCCGCCTCGATGATCGCCTCGTCGGCATCCGCGAAGGCGACGCCGAGGGTGGCCGCCAGGCGACGCCCGACGGCGGTCTTGCCGGCACCCATCAGGCCGACCAGCACGATCGGCCGCAGCAGCCGGCCGGGTGGTGCCGGATCGCTGCCGACGACCCGAAAACGAGGTTGACTGTCCGTGGGCATGGTGCCGCCGTTGAAACCCGGAGTTGCAAAGGTTATAGAGACTTGCTCAGGAAGCTAGAATCCCGAGGCCAGGCCCCATGTAGCTAGGCTAGGAGATCGTCCGGCGGCAAGAGCGCAATGACCGGGGCGCCGTCACCGCCTCGATCGCCCAGTTGCGCTGCCCGCCGGCCATCCACCACCGAAAGGCGCGTGCCCGCTGATGTCGACCGTTCGTCGCTCCCTGCTTCTCATCCTGCTCGTCGTCATCCTCGGCTCGGTCATCTTCCTCGCGACCTGGGACCGGCCGCCGGAGGTCCGCCAGATCGAGCTGGTCGTGCCCGACGAGCAGCTGCCACGCTGAGGGTGGGGCGGTGCTCGAGCCGTTCCTCGAGATGCTCGCGGTCGAGCGTGGCGCCAGCCGGCACACGCTCGCGGCCTACCGGCGCGACCTCGAGGACGCCGCGGCCGTCCTGCGCCGCCGGGACACCGCGCTCGAGCAGGCCACGAGCGACGACCTTCGGGCCTTTCTCGCCCGGCTCGACGGGCAGGGCCTGAAGAGCTCGACGATCGCGCGCAAGCTCTCCGCGCTGCGCCAGTATTTCCGCTTCCTCTATCTCGAGCGGGCCCGCCCCGACGAGCCGACCCAGCATCTCGACCGGCCGAAGCTGGCGCGCAGCCTGCCCCGCTATCTGAGCGTCGCCGAGGTGACGGCCCTGCTCGACACGGCGGCCGGGCGGCCGGGCGACGAGGGCGTGCGGCTCACCGCCCTGCTCGAGCTGCTCTATGCCACCGGCCTGCGGGTGAGCGAGCTGGTCGGCCTGCCGCTCGCCGCCCTGGCGCACGACCGGCAGAGCCTGCGGGTGCGCGGCAAGGGCGACAAGGAGCGGATGGTGCCGATCGGCGGTGCCGCCCGGCGGGCGCTCGAGCGCTGGCTGGCGCTGCGCCGCGGCCAGGACCTGGCGGCCAACCAGCGGCAGTGGCTCTTCCCGTCGCGCAGCCGGCAGGGCCACATGACGCGGCAGCGCGTGGCGCAGCTCCTTGCCGGCGTTGCCGTCGAGGCCGGCATCGACCCCGGCCGCCTTTCGCCGCATGTGCTCCGGCACGCCTTCGCCAGCCATCTGCTCGCCGGCGGTGCCGATCTGCGGACCGTCCAGGCGATGCTCGGCCATGCCGACATCGCGACCACCGAAATCTACACCCATCTGCAGCCCGAGCGCCTGCAGCAGGTGGTAGCGACCCATCATCCCCTTGCCGTGAGCGGGCGAAACGTCCAAACCGGCGCCCTGCAGGGCAGCCGGCGCGCTGCCGCGGCGCCATCGAAACGCCGGGACGGGGGACGACCATGAGCTTCACGATCATCGACCAGGCCCAGCCGCGACTGAACCGGTCCGAGCTGGCCGTGCCGGGATCGAGCCCGCAGCTCTTCGCGAAGGCGGCGCAGAGTGCCGTGGACGTGGTCTTCCTCGACCTCGAGGACGCGGTGGCGCCCGACCAGAAGGAGCAGGCCAGGAAGAACGTCATCCAGGCGCTGCAGGACATCGACTGGGGGGCGAAGACCGTCTCGGTCAGGATCAACGGCCTCGACACCCACTACATGTACAGGGACGTCGTCGACGTGATCGAGCAGGGCGGCGAGCGGCTCGACCTCCTCATGATCCCGAAGGTCGGCACCGCCGCCGACGTCTATGCGGTCGACATGCTGACGAGCCAGGTCGAGGCGGCGGTCGGGCGCCGGAAGCGCCTCGGCTTCGAGCTGATCATCGAGACCGCGCTCGGCATGGCCAATGTCGACGCCATCGCCGCGGCCAGCAAGCGTAACGAGTCGCTGCATTTCGGCGTGGCCGACTATGCCGCCTCGACCCGGGCGCGGACGACCATGATCGGCGGCCCGAACCCGGGCTACGGGGTGCTGACCGGTGGTGCCGGCGACACCAACCGCGAGTATCACTGGGGCGACATGTGGCACTACGCGGTCGCCCGCATGGTGGTCGCGGCGCGCGCCTGGGGCTTGCGGCCGATCGACGGGCCGTTCGGCGACTTCTCGGATCCCGACGGCTACAAGGCCCAGGCCAGCCGGGCGGCGGTCCTGGGCTGCGAGGGCAAGTGGGCGATCCATCCCAGGCAGATCGACCTGGCCAACGAGATGATGGGCCCCTCGGCGGCCGACGTCGAGAAGGCGAAGCGCATCCTCGCGGCGATGGAGCAGGCGACGAGGGAGGGCAAGGGGGCCGTCTCGCTCGACGGCCGGCTGATCGACATCGCGTCGATCAAGCAGGCCGAGACGCTGGTCCGGAAGGCCGAGCAGATCGCCGCGGCCGCGTGAGCGACGATCGGTCCCGACCATGAGCAGTCTTCTCGACTTCGAAAAGCCGATCGCCGAGCTCGAGGGCAAGGTCAAGGAGCTGCGGCACCTCGCCAATGGCAGCGACCTCGACCTCGAGGAGGAGATCGCCCGGCTCGAGGGCCGTGCCGCCAAGCTCCTGTCGACCACCTACGGCAAGCTGACGCCATGGCAGAAGACGCAGGTGGCGCGGCATGCCGACCGGCCGCATTTCTCGGACTACGTCGCGGCGCTTGTCGACGAGTTCACGCCGCTCGCCGGCGATCGCTGCTTCGGTGACGATGCGGCGATCATCGGCGGGCTCGGCCGGCTGAAGGGCCGGCCGGTCCTGGTGATCGGCCACGAGAAGGGGCGCGAGACGGAGGACCGGGTGCGCCACAATTTCGGCATGGCGCGGCCGGAAGGCTATCGCAAGGCGGCGCGGCTGATGCGGCTCGCCGAGCGGTTCGGGCTGCCGGTGGTGACGCTGGTCGACACGCCGGGTGCCCATCCCGGCATCCGCGCCGAGGAGCGCGGCCAGGCGGAGGCGATCGCGCGGTCGATCGAGACCTGCCTCAGCCTGCAGGTGCCGATCGTCTCGGTGATCGTCGGCGAGGGCGGCTCGGGCGGGGCGATCGCTCTCGCCACGGCGGATCGCGTGCTGATTCTGGAGCACAGCATCTACTCCGTCATCTCGCCCGAGGGTTGCGCCGCCATCCTCTGGCGCAATTCCGATCAGGCCGAGGCGGCGGCCGAGGCGCTGAAGCTCACCGCCCAGGACCTGCTCGGCCTCGGGCTGGTGGACGAGATCATCGCCGAGCCGCTCGGTGGCGCGCATCGCGGCCGCGGCACGACGATCGAGACGGTGGGCCAGGCCATCAGCCGCCACCTCGAGGCGCTCGACGGCATCCCGCCCCACGAGCTCCGCCGGCGGCGCCGCGACAAGTACCTGCACATGGGCCGCGAGCTGGAATAGCCGGCCTCAGTCGGCCGCCGCCCGCCGGCGGGCCTTCAGGCGCTTGTAGACCACCGGCAGCAGCGCCAGCGCGGCGAGGCCGAGGAGCGGCCCGAGGATCGCGGGCTCGAGAATCAGGTCGAGGTCCGGCTCGCCACCTTCGTCGATCACCTTGTCCAGCCCGCTGCCGACGCTGGCGAAGACGAGCGCCCCCGGGATGATGCCGATGACGGTGGCAAGAGTATAGACGCGCAGCCCCACGCCGAGGAACGCCGGCACGATGTTGACGACCCAGAACGGAAACAGCGGGATGATGCGCAGCACGAGGAGGTAGCAGAGCGCGTTCTCGTTGAAGCCCTTCCGCATCCGCTCGAGCCACGGGGTCGCGGTCGAGCGGAGGTGCCCGCCGAGCGAGGTCCGGGCGACGAGGAAGACGCCGACCGCACCGATCGAGGCGCCGATGACGGCGAGCGCCGCACCCCACCCCATGCCGAAGAGAAAGCCGCCGGCAATGGTCAGGAAGATCGCACCCGGGATCGAGACGGCGGTGGCGACCGCGTAGATCAGGACGAAGCCGAGGGCGCTCGACACGGGATGGGCGGCGACCAGCGCGTCGAGATAACGGTGATGCCCCTCCAGCGCCTCGAAGCTGGCATAGCGGTGGAGCCCGGAGCCGTAGACGGCGAGGGCGATCGCGAGCAGCACCGCGAGCGGCAGCAGCCGGCGCCAGAGCGGCCACGAAGAGTCGGGCTGGCTCATCCGAGCCGCCGGAGGAAGGCGACGAGCTTTCTGGTGCGCTCGCCGAACAGCCGTGCGGCGAAGAACTCGCCGGCGGCGCGCTTGCCCGCCTCGCCGAATGTCGGATAGGGCACGACGAGGCTCGCCATGGTGGAGAGCTTCAGGCGCCGCTCCGTGGCGAGCACCCAGGGCAGGATCAGCTCGCCGGCCCCGGCGCCGACGATGCCGGCGCCCAGCACGCGGCCCCGCCGGCTCGCCACCACCTTGATCAGCCCCGCCGGCCCGGGCGGTGCGCGCGGTCGTTGTCGGCGAAGGGCCAGCGGACGACCTCGTGGGCGATGCCGCGTTCCTCGGCCCCCGCCGCGTCGAGGCCGACCTGGGCGAGTGCCGGATCGGTGTAGGTGACATGCGGGATCGCCCGGTCGCTGACCCTGGCCGGCAGGCGGAAGAGGGCGCTCCTGATCACCAGGCCGGCGTGATAGCCGGCGACATGGGTGAACTGCCCGCCGTGACATCGCCGATGGCGTAGACACGGCGGTTGGTGGTCCGCAGCCCGCGGTCGACGGCGATGCCATGGCTGTCGTGGGCGATGCCGGCGGCCTCGAGGCCGAGCCCCGCGACGACCGGCTGGCGGCCGGTGGCGACCAGGAGATGCGAGCCGGCGATCCGCTGCTCGTCGCCTGCCGTGCCGATGACCACCACCGGCCCGGGCTCGACCCGGCGAATGGCGGCCCGCTCGAGGAGCTCGATGCCGTCGTCCAGCAGCGCCCGGCGCACCACGGCGGTGAGCTCCGGATCGTCCCGCGGCAGCAGCGAGCCGATGTCGAGCACCGTCACTTTGGCGCCGAGCCGCCGGTAGGCCTGCGCCAGCTCGACCCCGATCGGCCCGCCGCCGAGCACCAGGAGGTGCTCGGGCAGGGTCTCGCTGGCGAAGACCGTCTCGTTGGTGAGATAGGGAACGGCATCGATGCCCGGGATCGGCGGGATGGCCGGCCGGCTGCCCGTGGCGACGACGAAGCGGCGGGCGCGGATGGTTCGGCCGCCGGCTTCCACCGTGCGGGCATCGCTGAACCGGCCATGCGCCCGGATGACCCCGACACCCAGGCCTGCGAAGCGCTCCACGCTGTCGTGCGGGGCGATGCCGGCGATCACCTCGTCGATATGCCGGCGCACCCGGTCCATGTGCACGACGGGCGCCACGGGATCGATGCCGAACGGGCCGCCGCTCCGCATGGCGTGCGCGTGGGCAGCCGCCGCGATCAGGCTCTTCGACGGCACGCAGCCGACATTGAGGCAGTCGCCGCCCATCGCCCCGGCCTCGATCAGCACGGTCGCGGCGCCGAGCCGGGCGGCACCGGCGGCAACCGAAAGCCCGGCCGAGCCGGCACCTATGATGCAGATGTCGGGCTCGAGGAGTGCCGTCATGTCGTCGCTTGCGCCCACCATGCCTTGCAAGACCTACGCAGCCACCCGGGTCACGACAAACCACGATGGCGTGACGCCCGCCGCTTGCGGCCCGGCCGGCGCATTGCTACCAGCCGGCCATGCCCATGACCCGCACCGAGCTCTTCGCCTGCCTCGACGGCCTCGACATCGCCCATGCGACGGTGGAGCACCCGCCGGTCTTCACCGTCGAGGAGGCGCGCGAGCATACCCACCAACTGCCGGGCGGCCATACCAAGAACCTCTTTCTCGAGGACAAGGTGGGCGGGCTCTGGCTCGTCACCTGCCTCGACGAGCAGCCGGTCAAGGTCAACGCGCTGGCCCGCCTGCTCGGCGCGCCGCGCTTCTCCTTCGGCAAGCCCGAGCGGCTGATGGAGGCGCTGGGCGTCGAGCCGGGCTCGGTGACGGCCCTGGCGCTGGTCAACGACACCGACCGGCGGGTGCGCCCGGTCCTCGACACCAAGCTCGTGGCGCACGAGCTCGTGAACTGCCACCCGCTCGCCAACACCGCGACGACGACGCTGCGCGCCGCCGACCTGCTGCGCTTCATGGAGGCCCTGGGCTACGCGCCGCAGCTGGTCGACCTGGACCTGACGCTCACCGCCTGAGCCCGCTCGCCGCGAGTTTGCTTGCATCGTCGAATGGTTCCGTCTTTATGCAACGCGGAACATCGGAGGCATTCCTTCATGCTGAAGCTCGGCCTGGCGTTTGCCCTTGCCCTCTGCATCGCCGCCTCGACCGCGACGGCGCAGACCTCGGAGTTCGAGAAGGGCATCGAGGCGGCGCATCGCGGCGAGTACGCGCTCGCCATCGAGATCTGGCGCCCGCTCGCCGATGCGGGCGACCTGAAGGCCCAGACCTATATCGGGCTGATGTACGACAATGGCTGGGGCGTGCCGCAGGACTATGCGGAGGCGCATCGCTGGTTCAAGGGGGCGGCGGAGAAGGGCTACGCCAAGGCCCAGTACCACCTCGCCTTCAGCTACCATCAGGGCCGTGGCGTGGAGCGCAGCCAGACCGAGGCGCTGAAGTGGTACAGCCTCGCCGCCGCCCAGGGCGATGCGGCCTCCCAGTACAATCTCGGCAAGATCTACGCCCACGGCCTCGTCGTCCGCCGCGATCTCGTCGAGGCCTATGTGTGGCTGGCGCTGGCCGCCGAGGACCAATCGTCGATAGCCCCCCTGGCCGCGCGCGACCGCGACCTCCTCGTGCCGAAGCTCACCCCGGAGCAGCTCGAGGTGGCCGAGCAGCGGGTGAAGGACTGGCGCCCGACCTGACCGGCTACTCGGCGAGGCCCTGATAGGCCTGGTCGCCCCAGACCCGCTCGACCTGCCGGTTGCGACCGCAGCTATAACGGTAGTACGTGTAGCGTAGCGGATTCTCGGTGTGGAAGTCCTGGTGGTAGTCCTCGGCCGGCCAGAAGGTCGGCGCATCCAGGATGCGGGTGACGATCTCCTGGCCCAGCGCCTGCTCGGCCGCCGCCTTCGACTCCTCGGCGATGGCGCGCTCGCCGGCATTGGCGACGAAGACGGCGGTGCGGTAGCTGTTGCCCCGGTCGCAGAACTGGCCGCCATCGTCGGTGACGTCGATGGTCCGCCAGAAGATGTCGAGCAGCTGGCGGTAGGTGACGATGGCCGGGTCGAAGGTGACCTTGACCGCCTCGAGGTCGCCGGCGGCGGAATGGCTCTCGTAGGTGGGGTTGTCGAACTTGCCGCCGATATAGCCCGACTGGGTCTCCAGCACGCCCGGCACCGCGTCCATGTCGGATTCGACGCACCAGAAGCAGCCCCCGGCGAGAATGGCATATTCGGTGGCCCGTGCCTGGCTGCTGCCGAGTGCCAGGAGCAGCAGTGCTGCGCCGATGATCGCCCGCATGGCTCCGTCCCCCTGCGCCTTGCCGCTCGCACGTTAGTCGAATTCCGCCCGGCACGCACGACGGTGTCGCCCGACAAGAGCGAAATTCGCGTTTCCGGCGCTGGTTGCAGCGTCTCGGGGCGGTGCTTATATGGTCGTTTGGTCGAGTGCCCGGCGAGTGTGGGCGGCATCCCAGCGCTGGAACCGCCAAGGCCGGCCGTCGGCGCTCCCGATCCCGGACGACGGGGCGATCAGGAACAACAAGCATTTTTCGCGTGCTGCGCGAGGGGTTCGAATGAGCAAGATCATCGGCATCGATCTCGGTACGACTAACAGCTGCGTCGCGGTGATGGACGGCAAGAATGCCCGCGTCATCGAGAACGAGGAGGGCGTGCGGACGACGCCCTCGATGGTGGCCTTCACCGAGGATGGCGAGGTTCTGGTCGGCATGCCGGCGAAGCGCCAGGCGGTGACCAATCCCGAGAACACGCTCTTTGCGGTCAAGCGGCTGATCGGCCGCCGGTTCGACGATCCGATCGTCGCCAAGGACAAGGGCATGGTGCCCTACAAGATCGTCAAGGCCGACAATGGCGACGCCTGGGTCGAGGTGCGCGGCGAGAAGAAGGCGCCGTCGCAGATCTCGGCCGAGGTCCTGAAGAAGATGAAGGAGACGGCCGAGCGCCATCTCGGCACGACGGTCGACAAGGCGGTGATCACGGTCCCCGCCTACTTCAACGACAGCCAGCGCCAGGCGACCAAGGATGCCGGCAAGATCGCCGGGCTCGAGGTCCTGCGCATCATCAACGAGCCGACCGCCGCCGCCCTCGCCTACGGCATGGACAAGGGCAAGAACCAGACGGTCGCGGTCTTCGACCTCGGTGGCGGCACCTTCGACATCTCGGTCCTCGAGATCGCCGACGACGTGTTCGAGGTGAAATCCACCAACGGCGACACGTTCCTCGGCGGCGAGGACTTCGACGTCCGGCTGATCGACTACATGGCCGACGAGTTCAAGAAGGAGCAGGGCATCGACCTGCGCTCCGACAAGCTCGCCCTGCAGCGCCTCAAGGAGGCGGCCGAGAAGGCCAAGATCGAGCTCTCCTCGACGCAGCAGACCGAGGTCAACCTGCCCTTCATCACCGCCGACCAGAGCGGGCCGAAGCACCTGACCATGAAGATCAGCCGGGCCAAGCTCGAGATGCTGGTCGACGACCTGATCCAGCGGACCATCGAGCCGTGCAAGAAGGCCCTGAAGGACGCCGGGCTCGCCGCCTCGGACATCCACGAGGTGATCCTGGTCGGCGGCATGACCCGCATGCCCAAGGTCGTGGAGACGGTGAAGCAGCTCTTCGGCAAGGAGCCGCACAAGGGCGTCAATCCCGACGAGGTGGTGGCCATGGGTGCCGCCATCCAGGCCGGCGTGCTGGCCGGTGACGTCAAGGACGTGCTCCTGCTCGACGTGACGCCGCTCTCGCTCGGCATCGAGACCCTGGGTGGCGTGTTCACCCGGATCATCGATCGCAACACGACGATCCCGACCAAGAAGAGCCAGGTGTTCTCGACCGCCGACGACAACCAGAGTGCCGTGACCATCCGGGTCTTCCAGGGCGAGCGCGAGCTCGCGGCGCAGAACAAGCTGCTCGGCCAGTTCGATCTCGTCGGCATCCCGCCCGCACCGCGCGGCATGCCGCAGATCGAGGTGACCTTCGACATCGACGCCAACGGCATCGTCAACGTGTCGGCCAAGGACAAGGCCACCGGCAAGGAGCAGCAGATCCGCATCCAGGCTTCGGGTGGTCTCAGCGAGGCCGAGATCGAGAAGATGGTCAAGGAAGCGGCCGAGCACGCCGAGGAGGACAAGCAGCGCCGGGCGGTGATCGAGGCGAAGAACCAGGCCGACAGCCTGATCTACTCGACCGAGAAGAGCCTGAAGGAGTACGGCGACAAGCTGGAGGCCGGCGACCGGACGGCGATCGAGGGTGCCATCACCGAGCTCAAGGGCGTGCTCGACAGCGAGGACCCCGAGGCGATCAAGGCCAAGTCCGACGCGCTGGCGCAGGTCGCCATGAAGCTCGGCGAGGCGATGTACAAGTCGCAGCAGGCGGGCGAGGGCGGCGACAGCGGTGACGGCGGCAGCGCCTCGTCCGGCAGCGACGACGTGGTCGACGCCGAGTTCGAGGAGGTCGACGACGAGAAGAAGAAGTCCGCCTGAGCCACGCCGTGGTGGACGCCTTCGCGGCAACGGGATGCGGCAGGGACCGGGTCGGCGACGACCCGGTCCCTCGCCGTTCCGCCGCCGAGATTCCCAACGATCTACACTAGGACCGAGCGTTCATGGCCAAGCGCGACTTCTACGAGACCCTCGGCGTCGGCAAGGGCGCCGACGAGGCGGACCTCAAGCGCGCCTATCGCAAGCTCGCCATGCAGTATCACCCCGACCGCAACCCGGGCGACAGCGCGGCCGAGGCGCGGTTCAAGGAGGTCAACGAGGCCTACGAGATCCTGAAGGACCCGCAGAAGCGGGCCGCCTACGACCAGTTCGGGCCGCAGGCCTTCGAGCAGGGGATGGGCGGCCGGGGCGGGGCCGCCGGCGGCTTCGACTTCACCAGCTTCGCCGACGTCTTCGACGACCTGTTCGGCGATTTCGTCGGTGGCGGCGGCGGCCGGCGACGCGGCTCGGGCCCGCGCGGCAACGATCTGCGCTACAATCTGACGATCAGCCTCGAGGAGGCCTTCTCCGGCAAGAAGGCGCAGGTGCGGGTGCCGACCTCGGTCGCCTGCGACGCCTGCGACGGCAGCGGCAGCGAGGGCAGCGCCGAGCCCGCCGCCTGCCCCACCTGTCGCGGGGCGGGGCGGGTGCGGGCCCAGCAGGGCTTCTTCACCGTCGAGCGCGGCTGCCCGACCTGCCAGGGCAGCGGCCGGGTCGTGACCAATCCCTGCCGCACCTGCAGCGGCAGCGGCGTCGTGCAGAAGGAGAAGACGCTCGCCATCAACGTCCCGCCGGGCGTCGAGGACGGCACGCGCATCCGCCTCTCGGGCGAGGGCGAGGCGGGCCTCAGGGGCGGCCAGCCGGGCGATCTCTACATCTTCGTCACCGTGGCGCCGCACCGCCTGTTCCGCCGCGAGGGCCACAACATCTTCTGCCGGGTGCCGATCCCGATGACCACGGGTGCGCTTGGCGGCGATGTCGAGGTGCCGACCATCGAGGGCAAGCGGGTGCGCATCGCCATTCCGGGCGGCACCCAGACCGGCAAGCAGATCCGCCTGCGCAACAAGGGCATGACCGAGCTGCACGGCCACAGCAGGGGCGACATGTTCGTCGAGATCATCGTCGAGACGCCCGTCAACCTGACCAAGCGCCAGCAGGAGCTCCTGCGCGAGTTCGACGGCGCCGGCGAGAAATCCAACAACCACCACCCCGAATCCGACGGCTTCTTCGCCAAGGTCCGCGAGCTCTGGGACGACCTGACGGACTAGCTGCCGTGCCGGGCGGTTTCTTCGTGCGTTTGGCCCGCCAGAGCCGTCAGCGCCCAGTCAGCCTTCAACCTGCCGTGCGGTTTCCTTGCTTCGTCGACCAGGCGTCGACGACCAGCACGGCGTCGAGCCAGTTGCCGTGCCGGCGGCAGCGGTCGATGTCGGCGCGGGTGACGTGGCCGAGCAGCCGCCGGCCATCGACGACCTGCAGCATGTCGCAGCCGCCGGCCCGCATCCTGGCCTCGGCCATGGCCGCGGTCTGGTTCCATTCCACGCAGACGACGTCGATGGGCTGTCTCGAAAGGATGGCGTTCATGCGGCAATTCCCCGAGTGGCGATCTGGCCGGCGCAAGGCGGGCGGACGCGATCGACGAGCCGGCGGGCGGTGTCGCGGCCGAAGCCCAGGGCCGGCCGCGGGAAGCGTCGCACACCGGGCGCGTCCCGGACGATGAGCCCGTGGATCCCGCCGACCGGCAGCACCGCGACGCGCAGCCGCGAGGCCGTGAGATCGATGATCATGGTTTCGCCGGCCGGCAGCGCCCGGGCCGTGGCGGCGAGATGCGCGCTCAGCAGCTCGGCGTCGACGCAGAGCTCCGCAATGCTGAGAAAGCCGGTCTCCGCATCGCCCACCTCGTCGAGATCGCCGGTTGTCGGCTCGCAGGCGCTGCGTGAGACGAGAATGGCACCCCTCTCGGTGAGGCCGTCGACGAGCTGCGAGAGATCACTTCGGCGCGTCACCCATTGCACACGGCACGGCCATGTCTGACCCATCGTTGATACCCCCCACCGTCGGCCCGTGACGGCCCGGACGTTCAACGTGGCAGGCTAGGATAGGTTCCGCGGCGCGGCAATGACATGGATCAATCGGTGGCCGGTTTCGCCGGGGCGTTCACCAGATGCGTTCGGCCAGGCGGTGGCGCTCCTCGATCTCCCACTCCATGCCGACCACCGCCCCGAACGGCAGATGGCGGGTGGAGATGACGCCGATGCAGCGGCCCTGGTCCATGACCGGCAGATAGCGATAGCTGAACTCGTCCATGGCCCGGATGGCATCGGCGACCGGCGCATCCGCGTCGATCGTGTCGGGGCTCTTCGTCATCACCTCGGCCACCGTCGTGGCGGCCGGATCGAGGCCGGAGTGAATCACGCGGAGGAGCAGATCGCGCTCGGTGAGGATGCCGACCACGGCCTCGCCCTCCATGACGACGATGCTGCCGCAGCGATTCTTCGCCATCTCGTCGGCGGCGGCCTTGACGGTGGCGGTGGGCGCGGTGCGCACGAGCGTGTCCCGCTGGATGATCTCGCGAACCGGCGTCTTGGCCATGGTTTCACTCCCGATGCTCGGACAGGTGCAGTCCTCTACGCTCGCTTCCTGCCACGACCAGGGCGACCGGCGCCATGATCAGGATCAATGCCGATCGCACCGGCGGCCCGAGGCGATGGCGGCTACCAGATGCGCTCGGCCAGCGACTGGCGGTCGTCCAGCTCCTTCTCCACGACCGCGATCTCGGCGAAGGGCAGGTCGCGGATGGACAGCACGCCGAGCACCCGCTCGTCCTCGATGACCGGCAGATGCCGATAGCGGCCCTCGCTCATCTGGCGGATGGCGTCGCCGATCGGCGCATCGGCGGCGATGGTGTCGGGATTGGCGGTCATCACCTCGAGCAGCCGCGTGTCGAGGTCGCGGCCGGCGGCCACCACCCGCGCCAGGAGGTCGCGCTCGGTGAAGATGCCGATCAGGACGTCGCCGCGGGCGACCAGCACGCTGCCGCAGTGATTGGCCGCCATGCCGATCGCGGCATCGCGTACGGTCTCCTCGGGCTCGGCCATGAGGACGGTATCGCGGGCGAGGAAGTCACGGGCGAGGCGGCGCGGCATGGTTCCGGTCCTCCAGGGGATTTCGCCTAGCGGTTGATCATGAAGTCAACAGCAACCCTCGGATTTTGACAAGGCCAATCTTCGCCCGAATCCTCGCCCGCGGCGCCGCGCGACCGCTCACTTCACGGTCAGGCAGGGCACCTCGAGATGGTGGGCGAGCTTGCTCGACACGCTGCCCATGACGAGGCTGCCGAGCGCGCCGAAGCCACGGCTGCCGACGACGACGAGATCGGCGCCATGCGCCGAGGCCGCCCCGAGCAGGGCATCGGCGGCGTCGCCGGAGAGCTCGAGCGATGTCACCCGCCGCGCACCCTCATGCCGTGCGGTGGCGACCGCCCGCTCCAGCACCCTGGCGCCGACCGCGGCGGCGAGGCGCCCTTCGTCGATCTTCGAGCCCGAAGTCACAGAGAGGCTGCCGAGGCGCACCGGCTCGGCCGAGCGCGGCTCCACCAGATGCTCGACCTCGGCCATGCGCCGGAGCTCGTCCGGCACCTGCTCCCCGGTCAGCACATGGGCGATGACCAGATCGGCATCGTAGCGGCCGGCCAGGCTGCCGGCGATCGCCACGGCCTTGGCGGCGTGCACGGAGCCGTCGACGGCCACGAGAATCTTCGTGAACATCGTCCTTCCCCCCTCGTTCACGCGGAATCGGGAAAGGATAGACGATCGGGCGGGGCTGGTTCTTGCGCTGGATCAATCAGGCGGCGGCGACGGGCGGGCCGCCGCACCCCGCACGGCCTGTCGAGATCGACGGCGTCGACCTCGACAGGGGTACGGGGCGGGGCTGGTGCCGGTCAGGCCTGGACGGTGCGCTGCTGCTGCTCGCCGAGGCCCTGGATGCCGAGCCGCATGGTCTGGCCGGCCTTGAGGAAGACGGGGTTCGGCTTGATGCCGAGGCCGACGCCGGGCGGCGTGCCGGTCGAGATGATGTCGCCCGGCTGCAGGCTCATGAACTGCGAGAGGTAGTGGACCAGGAACGGCACCTTGTAGACCATGGTCCGGGTCGAGCCGTCCTGATAGCGCTTGCCGTCCACCTCGAGCCACATCTTCAGGTCCTGGGGATCGGGCACCTCGTCCTTCGTCACGAGCCAGGGGCCGGTCGGGCCGAACGTGTCGTGGCTCTTGCCCTTGGTCCACTGGCCGGCGCGCTCGGCCTGGAACTCGCGCTCCGAGACGTCGTTGACCACGCAATAGCCGGCGACATGGTCGAGGGCGTTCTTCTCCTCGACATACTTGGCCGCCTTGCCGATCACCACGCCGAGCTCGACCTCCCAGTCGGTCTTCTTCGACTTGCGCGGGATCTCGACGTCGTCATCGGGGCCGCAGATGGCGCTCGTGCACTTCATGAAGATGACCGGCTCCGGCGGCACGGCCATGCCGCTCTCGGCGGCATGGTCGGCGTAGTTGAGGCCGATGCAGATGAACTTGCCGACCTTGCCGACGCAGGGGCCGAGGCGCGGGCTGCCGCCGACCGCGGGCAGGCTCGCGGGGTCGAGTGCCGCGAGCTTGGCGAGGCCGTCCTTGCCGATCGTCGTGCCGTCGATGTCGGCGATCACGCCCGACAGGTCGCGGATGGTGCCGGCGGCATCGAGCAGGCCCGGTTTTTCCTGGCCCTTGGGGCCGTAGCGCAAGAGCTTCATTTCGTTTCTCTCCCGTTTTGCAAGAAATGGTCCGTTCAGGCGACCCGCTCGACGCGGGCACCCAGATTGCCGAGCTTGCGCTCGATCTGCTCGTAGCCGCGATCGAGATGGTAGACCCGGTTGATCTCGGTCTCGCCGCCGGCGGCGAGCGCCGCCAGCACCAGCGACACCGACGCGCGCAGATCCGTCGCCATGACCGGGGCGCCATTGAGCCGGCTGACGCCGCGGACCAGCGCCGTGCCGCCATGGACGTTGATGTTGGCCCCCATGCGCAGGAGCTCCGGCGCATGCATGAAGCGGTTCTCGAAGATCGTCTCGGTGATCATCGAAGCACCCTCGGCGACGCACATCATGGCCATGAACTGGGCCTGCAGGTCCGTGGCGAAGCCCGGGAAGGGCCGGGTCATGACGTCGACGCCGCTGAGCACGCCATTGGCGCGGCCGGCGATCATCCCGTCCTCGGTGACCTCGATGGCGACGCCGGCCTCCTCCAGCTTCTCGAGCGCGGCGCCCAGCAGGGCGGGGCCGCAGCCGGTGAGCCGCACCCGGCCGCCGGTGATCGCCGCCGCCATGACGTAGGTGCCGGCCTCGATCCGGTCCGGCAGGATGTGGTGGCGGGCGCCGCTCAGCGTCGGCCGACCCTCGATCTTGAGGACCGAGGTGCCTGCACCTTCCACGCCGGCACCCATGGCCTCGAGCAGCCTGGCGAGATCGACGATCTCGGGCTCGCGCGCGGCGCCGTGGATCTCGGTCGTGCCCTTGGCGAGGGCGGCCGCCATCATCAGGTTCTCGGTGGCGCCGACAGAGGGCTGGGAGAAGCGGATCACGCCACCCTTCAGGCCGCCCGGTGCCGTCGCCGTGACATAGCCGTCGGCGAGCTCGATCGTCGCCCCCATGGCCTCGAGCCCGGCCAGGTGCAGGTCGATCGGCCGCGTGCCGATGGCGCATCCGCCCGGCAGCGAGACCCTGCCCACACCCTCGCGCGCGACCAGCGGGCCGAGCACCAGGACCGAGGCCCGCATCTTGCGGACGAGGTCGTAGGGGGCGGTGGTCGAGAGCACGTTCTCGCAGGCCAGCGTCATCCGCCCGGGTGCCCCGGGCAGCAGCCGCGCCTCGACGCCGAGCACCTGCAGCAGGCGCTGCATCGAGCCGATGTCGGCAAGGTCGGGCACATTGTCCAGCTCGATCGGCTGGTCGGTGAGCAGGCAGGCGGCCATGAGCGGCAGGGCGGCGTTCTTCGCCCCGCTGATCGCCACCTCGCCCTGGAGCGGCACGCCGCCCTTGATGAGGATACGGTCCATGGATCGTCCCGAGAGGCGGGGCCCATGCCCCGCGAGCGGCCCCTAAGTGCCAAGCGGCGCGGCTGAGGGCAAGCGTCTTCGCTCAACTTTCGAGCGATTGGACCCTCAGAGCGTCTCCGTCCAGGCCACGTAGGCGTCGATGTCGAACTTCCGCTTCAGCCCGCGATCGTTCATGTAGCGGATCTTGCCGAACACCGGCCGCTCGGTCCAGGCGCGGTCGTGCAGCCCGAAGAGCCAGCCGACATTGGCGAAGGAGGCCGGGTCGCGGCCGTCGAGGAACCAGCGGTTGTTGAGCGCCAGCGCTGTGGCGAAGGCCTCCTCCGGGGATCTCGACCATTCGATGATCTTCTTGCCCCAGTACATCCGCATGTAGTTGTGCATGTAGCCCGAGACGCGCATCTCGCGCATCGCCGCGTTCCAGTAGGGGTCGTGGGTCTCGCCCGCTGCGAGCGCCGCCTCGTCGTAGAGATGCTCGCGCTTGTCGCGCTTGTGCTCGTCCAGCGTCTTCCTGGCCCAGCCCGGCAGCATGGCGTAGCTGTCGTAGTCGGGCGTGAAGGCGACGAAGTTCATCGCCAGCTCGCGACGAACGATCAGCTCCTCGAGGAAGCTCGCCCGATCCGGCGCACCGACGCCCTCGGCCGCCTGCGCGGCAAGGGCCAGATCGAGCGGCGAGATCTGACCGAAATGCAGATAGGGGCTGAGCTCCGAGCACTGCCGGGCGACGGGCTCGTTGCGGCCGTCCGCGTAGCCCGCGAGCTTCTCCTCGATGAACGAAGCGAGGCGCTCCCTTGCATGGGTGGCGCCGCCCTCGAACCGGCTCACCCGGTCGGCGCCCCGGTCCAGCTTCAGCCGGCCCAGCGTGGCCTCCGGGTCGAGCGGGTCGAGGTCGCTCGCCAGGTCGAGCTCGAGCGAGCCGTGTGCCACCGCCTCGGGCGCGAAGCCGGTGAGGAAATCGTCCCGGAGACGGGCGATCTTCGGGCGGATGGTGCGCGCCGCGTGCTCGGCCTTGTCGCTCGCGGCCTCGACCGGCACGACCACGATCGCTCTCCACCTGCACGACCCGGCAGCCGGCGCCCTGGGCGACGGTCTGGCGCCAGGCGACCTGGTGGCGGAGATAGCCGCGGTCGCAGACGAGGATGGCCGCCTCTTTCGCCAGCGCCAGGGCGACGCGCGGCGGCTCGCCGTGGCGGAGCACGAAGCGGATCCTGCGGTCCCGAAGCTCGGCCGCCACCTCCGCCAGGCCCTCGAGCATGAAGGCGTAGTGCCGGCGGTTGGCTTCGGGATAGTCGTCCATGAGGCCGAAGCCCACGACCACCGGCAGGCCGCGCTCGTTGGCGAGCTGGATGGCGAGGCCGAGCGCGTGGTTCGTTTCCACGCGCTGCGCCTGCTGCATCCAGTAGAGGACATGGCGGCCGTCGCCGCGCTCGGCGGTGTCGTTCAGCTTCTGAAGGCGCTCTGGCTGGATCATCGAGGTCGAGCTATGACCTCGGGGCTCAATGTCCAGAGTGCGGCCCGGGCTTGTCGGTCGGCTCGCAGAAGAGGCGATGCAGGAGGCCGATCAGCTCCACCGCCTCGCTGCCGTTGAGGCTGTAGAAGATCATCTTGCCGGCCCGCCGGGTCCTGACCAGATCGTCCTGGCGCAGCCGGGCGAGCTGCTGCGAGAGGGCCGGCTGGCGCATGCCGAGCATCGCCTCCAGCTCGCTCACCGACCGCTCGACACCGATGAGGCAGCAGAGAATCATCAGCCGGTTGCTGTTGGCCACGGTCTTGAGAAAGGCGGAAGCGCGCTCGGCGCTCTCCATCAAATCGCTCGGCATGCCGGCGACCGTGTCCGGCTCGAAGGCGGCCTGGCCTTCGTTCGGGGCGGGCGCTGGGGTATGCTGCGACACGGCAAGCCTCTCAGACCAAGGTTGGAGCTAGGAATATCATAGCGGCAATAGGGCGATTGCGCGAGCCTTGGTCATGCTCAGGCTGCCTCGAGCAGCGCCACGCCGATCCGGGCGATATCCTCGAGCGGCTCGGGGTCGGTCCCGGTGACACCGCGCGCCACGGCCGCATAGAACCGGGCCAGCGCCCGGCAATCGGCGGTCGCCGCCAGCCGGCCGGCGGCGCGGGCGCGCTCGAACATGGCGAACAGCGCCTCCTCCAGCTCGCCGGCGGCGGCTTTGGTCTCCGTCGCCGCATTCGTCGGCAGGCGGTGGCAGATGCGCCTGGCATCCGAGAGCATGCAGCCTTGCGGCTGGCCGCCATCACGCGCCGACTTGAGCTTCAGCTGGAAAAGGCGGGTGAGCGCCTCACGCGGGTCGTCGCCGCGCAGCGCGTGCAGGTGCGAGGCATGGACCTCGTCCTGGTAGAGCCTGAGCGCCCGGCAGAACATCGCCGCCTTGTCGCCGAAGGCATTGTAGAGGCTGCCGCGCTGCAGGCCGGTGGCGCGGACGAGGTCGTCGATCGACGTGCCCTCGAAGCCCTTCTCCCAGAAGACCCGCATCATCGCGTCGAGCACCTGACTCTCGTCGAACTGCCGTGTTCCGGCCATCGGCCCTTTCCTCCCCACGAGCCCCGCATCCTGCATCTAGGCATTTTGACCGATCGGTCAAGGATCGTCGCCATGCCAAGAAACGACACTATGGTGGCGAGCAGGCCGGAACGAGCGGGAGGAGGAAGCAATGAACGAGCATGCGCTGATCGTGGGTGCCGGGCACGGGCTGTCGGCGGCCTTCGCCCGCCGGCTGGCGCTGGACGGTGTCGCCGTCTCGCTGGCCGCGCGCGACACGGCGAAGCTGGACGGCCTGGCGCGCGAGCTGGATGCCCGCACCTTCGCCTGCGATGTCGGCGACGCCACGGCGGTGGCGGGGCTCTTCGCCGAGCTGGACGCGGCCGGGCGCACGCCCACGATCGTCCACTACAACCCGAGTGCCCGGACCCGCGCCCCCTTCGTCGAGCTCGTGCCGGAGGATGTCGAGCGGGCGCTCAGGATCACCGCCTTCGGCGCCTTCCTCGTGGCGCACCAGGCCGTGCCGCGCATGCTCCGCCAGGGTGGCGGCACGCTGCTCTTCACCGGCGCCTCCGCCAGCGTGAAGGGCTACCCCCACTCGGCACCCTTCGCCATGGGCAAGTTCGCGCTCCGCGGTCTCGCCCAGAGCCTCGCCCGCGAGCTGCAGCCCTCGAACATCCACGTCGTGCACGTCGTGGTCGACGGCAGCATCGCCCCCAGGGCGGTGTCGACGGCGAGGATCGGCTGGACCCCTCGGCCATCGCCGAAACGATGCACCATCTCGTCCGCCAGCCGCGCAGCGCCTGGGCCTGGGAGATCGAGCTGCGGCCCTGGGTCGAGCGATTTTAGCTCAGTCCGGAATCCAGAGCACATCCTTGTGGCCGACTCGATGCTCGGACCGCCCGGCGTCGATCTGCCGTCCGCGCTGGGCCTGCCAGTCGGCGATCTCGGCGCTCTGGCCCGGGTCGGTCTCGGTCGCGGCCCGGGCGTAGCCCTCGAGCAGGGCCTCTTGGATCGCCTGGTCCGCATAGCCGAGCCGCCAGTCGCTGGCGGCCACATGCAGCTCGCCTCCTGCGGTGCCGAGGCGCTTCTCCAGCGCCGCGACGGCGGCCGGGCCGAGGGCCGGGCCGAAGCCCTTGTCGGTGCGCTGATGCGCCTCGAACAGCCGCTTCACCTCGCCGTCGAAGATGTCACCCGGCCGCCAGCGCAGGCTGCCGTCGAAGGTGAGGACTACGTGCAGCGCCGCCCGGTGCGCGCGAACGCGGGCGACCAGCTCGTCGAGCCAGGCTTCGCTCGCGAGGTCGAGGAAGGCCGAAGCGGTGACGAGGTCGGTGCCGGGGGGAATGGCGGCGGCGAGATCGCGGGCGAGGTCGAGCCCCGCATAGGAAGCCGTCACCTTCGCCGGCAGCCGGGCCAGGGCCGACGTGCCGGCGGCGATCAGCGCCGGGTCGTGCTCGACGAGCGTCCAGGCTTGCGGGCAGGCGAGGGCCGGGGCGGTGGCGCGCAGGTTGCTGCCGGTGCCGCTGCCGAGATCGACGACCCGAAGCTGCGGCCGGCCGGCGGCCCAGGCGGCGAGCCTCCGGAAGAGGTCGGGGGAGCGCGCCGCATGGTCGTAGGGCTCGCGCAGCGCCAGCCAGTCCGCCGCGAAGCCGCTCAAGGGCCGGGCTCGCGCCGGAGCGCTTCGGCCACCAGCCGGGCCGTGTCCGCCCAGCCGGGCAGGCGCTCGCTCGCCCGGCGCGCACCCTCGCGCAGGCGGTCGAGAGCGATGGCGTCGTCGCAGAGCGCTTCGATCAGCCGGCCGAGCGCCGCGACGTCGCCCGGCTCGAAGAAGAGGGCAGCGCTCTCGGGCACGGCCTCGACCACCGCACCGCCGCGCGCGACGAGCGCCGGGATGCCGGCGGCGAGCGCCTCGCTGAGCGCCATGCCGTAGCCCTCGTGGAGGGCGGTGGAGACGAAAAGGTCGGCGCCGGCGAGCATCCCACCCAGCGCCTCGGCATCCAGCTCGCCCGCGAGGGCGATGCGCTCCGCCTGGCCGGTCTCGTCGATCAGCCCGCGCAGGGCCCGGGCCGTCGCCGCGTCGCGCTCGAGGCTGCCGGCAATGGTGGCCCGGATCGGCCGGCCCGGCAGCCGGGCGAGGGCTGCCACCAGCGTGCGCTGGTCCTTGCGCGGGATGACGCTGCCGACGTTCAGGATATGCAGCCCCGGCCCGCCGGAACCCCGGGCGGTCGGCCGCGGGTCGGTGCCGGGCGGGGCCACCGCGAGCCGCGCCTCCGGCACCGCGTAATCCTCCACCAGGGCGAGCCGCGTCGTCCTGGACGTGCAGATCACCCTGGCCGCGTGGGCGAGGGCCTGCCGCTCGCTGGCGCGGAGCGTTGCGGCCGTCTCCCTGTCGAGGCCCGTCTCGAGGGCGAGCGGGTGATGGACGAGGGCGATCAGCTCGAGCCGTGCCGCGAGTTCGGCGGCGAGCGCCGGCAGCACGCCAAGCGCCAGCCCGTCGACCACGAGCCGGCTGCCCTCCGGCAGCGCCAGGAGCCGCTCCCGGGTCACCGCCAGGGCCGCCGTGTCCGGGAAGGGGTAGCCGTCCGGCAGGGCCAGGCGGTGGACGGTCCAGCCGAGGCCTTCCAGCCCCTCGGCGAGGCGCCGGTCGTAGATCGTCCCGCCGGTCAGCCGGTCGAAGCCGCCCGGGACGGCGAGGGTCAGGGTGGTGTCGGACATCGGCGCCACATGTGCTAGTCAGCGCCCCGCGGAGCGGACGCGGAGTGGTCGACCATGGCGGATCTGATCGGCGAGAACGCGGCGCCCGGGCGGGCGGCGGCGCATCTCATGTACGCGCTCTATGCCCTGGCCCTCTTCACGGCGCTGCCGATGTTCGTCGGGGTGATCATCGCCTATGTCGGCCGCGGCAGCGCCGAGCCGGTCTATCGCAGCCATCTCGACTGGGGCATCACCACCTTCTGGGTGGCGCTGGTGATCGGCATCATCGGCTTCGTCCTGCTCTTCATCCTGATCGGCTATCTCGTGCTCGGCCTGCTCTGGCTCTGGACCGCCTACCGCATCGCCCGGGGCTGGCTCCGGCTCTTGGACAACCGCGGCATCTGAGGGCGGGCGCTCAGAGCGGCGCCTCGTAGCTGGCCCAGGCGACATCGCTCTCCGCCAGCTCGACCTTCAGCCCTGCGAGCGCGTCGCTGCCCGGCCCGAGCAGGCCCTGGCCGATCGCCTCCTTCATGCGCTCGAAGATGTGCCGGGCAAGGAACTCGGTCGTCGTGTTCTGCCCCTCGAAGGCCTCGATCCCGTCGAGGTTCCGGTAGTTCAGCTCCGCCAGGATCGCCTTGAGCTGGTCGATCGCCCGGCCGATGTCGACGACGATGTTGTCCTCGTTGGTGTCCTTGCCGCTGAACTCGACGTCGACGAGGAAGGTGGCGCCGTGCAGCTGCTGCGCCGGGCCGAACACCTCGCCGTTGAAGCTGTGCGCGATCATCATCCGGTCGCGGACGCGGACCTTGTACATCGTCTCTCCCCCTCGGCGGCTCTTCTGCATGGCGTGGTCGATCATGCCACCGGCCGGCCAAGAGTTAGCCTGCGATCGCCAGGAATCCAGCAATCAATGCGCCCTGCTACTTGTCCGGCAGGTCGATGCGCACGCCGGTCTCGCCGGCGAGCAGGCGCTGCAGATGATAGAGGGCCAGGGGATCGTCGCCGTAGAGCCCGACGAGCCCGGCGAAGGCCTGCCTGGCGCCGAGCGCGTCGCCGCCGGCCAGCTTGTCGAAGGCGGCCTGGTAGGCCGCCGTTTGCGGCCGCTCGAACTCGGCCTCGGTGAGCGGCTCGTAGGCCATGAGCGGTTGCTCCCTGCCCTTGAGCACGAGCTCGCCCACCGGCCGGCCACGGAAGCCCTCCACCTCGGCGACCGTGGTGGCGCTCACGCAGAGCCGCGTGCCGAGCTGCTTGTTCACGCTCTCGAGCCTGGAGGCGATGTTGATGGCGTCACCATGCGCCGTGTAGTCGAAGAAGAGATCGCCGCCGAAATTACCGATGATCGCCTGCCCGGTGTTGACGCCGATTCGCGTCATGCCGAGCGGCACGCCGGCCGCGTGTCGCTCGGCCTCGAAGTCGCGCGCGAAGGCGTCGATGGCGAGCGCGCAGTCCACGGCCCGCCGCGCGTGGTCGGCCTGCTCGGTCGGTGCCCCGAACATCGCGTAGACGGCGTCGCCGATGATCTTCACGACAGTTCCCTCGTGGGCGAAGATCACCTGGGTGACGCCGTCGAGATAGCTGTTGACGAGCTGCACGACATGCGCGGGATCGCTCGCCTCGACCAGCGGCGTGAAGTTCGCGAGATCGGTGAAGAGGAACGTGCCGACGCGGCGCTCGCCGCCGAGCTCCATGAAGCGCGGGTTGCTGGCGAGCTGGTCCGCGAGATTGGGCGAGAAGTAGCGGGCGAGGGCGGTGCGCGCCCGCTCCGCCTCGATCTTGCCCCGGCGCATCTGCCGGTAGCGCTGCACATGGCGGAGCGTCTTCGCGATGATCGCGTCGAGGTCCTCGAAGGCGATCGGCTTGGTGAGGAAATCGAAGGCGCCGCAGTTCATGGCGGCGCGGATGTTCTCCATGTCGCCATAGGCCGAGATGATGACCGCGCGCCGGTCGTCGTCCGCCTCCCCGAGGCGGGCGAGCAGGGTCAGCCCGTCCATGCGCGGCATGTTGATGTCGCTCAGCACGAGCTCGACATCCGGCTCGGCCGCGAGGGTCTCGAGCGCCTCCTCGCCGTCATGGGCGAAGAGGAAGCGGAGCTCGCCGCTCCTGATCTGCCTGCGAAAGCGCTGCGTGACGAGGAGCTCGAGGTCCGGCTCGTCATCGACGACGAGGATGAGGGCACCACTCATTCGGCCCGCCCCCCGGACCGGACGAGCGCCTTCAGCGCCGCGAACTCCACGGGCTTGTGGAGGAAGGCCGCGGCACCCAGCCCGAGGGCCCGCGTCTCGGTATCCGGGTCGCCATAGGCGGTGATCATGACGACGGGGATCGCCGGCCAGCGCTCGTGCACCTCGGCCAGGAGCTCGAGCCCGCTTCGCCCCGGCATGTTGATGTCCGAGAGGATGACCATGTCGGCCGGCGGTGCGGTGCCCTCGAGCAGGGCGAGCGCCTCGTCGGCCGACGCGGCGAAGGCGAACCGGTACTCGCCCTGGCGGATCTCCTTGCGGAACTGCTGGCGGAACAGCGTCACCGCATCGGGCTCGTCGTCGACCATGAGAATGTTCAAGACGCCGCTTCCGCAGTGCCTGCCCGCTCGGCTTCCGCCGAGTGCCGCGGCAGGGTGATGGTGAACTCGGTGAAGCTGTCCGGCTCGCTTGCGACATCGAGCGTGCCGCCATGCTGCTTGACCACGATGTCGTGGCTGAGCGAGAGCCCGAGCCCGGTGCCGTCGCCCGGCGGCTTGGTCGTGAAGAACGGGGTGAAGAGCTTCTTCCTCACCGAATCGGGGATGCCGCTGCCGTTGTCGTGGACCCGGATCGCGACGGCATCGCCCCGGTCCTCGGTGGTGACGGTCAGCGTCGGCTCGAAGCCGCCGGCGGGCTCGCGGCCGCGGCGTTCGCCCACCGCATAGAAGCTGTTGGAGAAGAGGTTCACCAGCACGCGTTGGAGCTCCTGCGGGTAGCCGTCGATGGCCCCGGCGGCGGGATCGAGGTGCTTCACGAGGTGGATCTGGAAATCACGCTTCTCCGCGCGCGCCCCGTGATAGGCGAGGCCCAGGCTCTCCTCGACCAGATGGTTCACCTCGGTGCGGCTGCGGGTTCCCGGGCCCTGCCGGGAATGCAGGAGCATGTTCTTGATGATCCGGTCGGCGCGGCCGCCATGCTCGGCGACCTTTCCAAGGTTCATGTCGAGCGTCTCGAGTAGGTCCTTCGCATCGTCCCGCGCATCCTCGTCGAGCGTCGCGACGGCGGGGTCGATCACGGTCTGCAGCTCCTCGAGCAGCTCCCGCGAGAGGCTCGCGAAATTGTTGACGAAGTTCAGCGGGTTCTTGATCTCGTGCGCGACCCCCGCCGTGAGCTGGCCGAGCGAGGCCATCTTCTCGGCCTGCACCAGCCGGTCCTGGGCGGCCTTCAGGTCGGCGAGCGCCTGCTCGGCCTTGTCGCGCTCGAGCCGGGCCGCGTCGCGCGCCTCGCCCAGCCGGTCGACGAGCCGGGCCAGCTCCTCGCGACGCTCCTCGAGCTCGGCCACACGGTCCACCTCGCGGTCGAGCATGGCGTTGTAGCGGCCGGCCACCTCGCCGATCTCGTCGGTCGTCTTCCAGTCGACCCGCTCCGGCACGTTCTCGACCTCGAAGCGGGTCATCGCCCGCACCAGCTGCCGGAGCGGCCGGTTGATGATGCGCTGGAAGACGATCGCCGCCGCCAGCAGCACGGCGATGCCGACCGCGAGCGCCAGCGCCACCAGCACGACGAAGTCGCCCCACATGATCTCGTCGAGCGCGTCGCGGTCGAGGCGGATGGCGTAGTGCGCCTCCGGCCCCGCCCCCAGGGCCGGAATCATGAGATCCTCGCCCGCCCGCATCCGCCCGCAGCCAATCGGCGGCCAGGACACGGGCGGGCCGTCGGCGGTCGGGAAGAAGTCGACGCAGATCACGTAGGGCAGGCCGGCGAACACGCCGAGCAGGTCACGCGCCCGGACCGGGTTCTCCCCGGCCTCGGCGGCCAGGGGCCGGGCCAGGCGGGTGGCCAGCGTCGCCACCTCGGCCGAGAGCTCGCCCATCATCTGGTCGCGCCGCTGGCCGGCATGGATGACCATGATGACGGCGCCGATCACCGCCCCGATGGCCAGCGTGAGGGCGAGAAACTTGAGGAAGAGGGTCCGTCGCACGCGTCTCGTTCCGGCGTCGGGCCGCGGGTCGGGGACCGTCAGCCGCCGGCCTTGGACATCGCGGCGCTGACCAGGGGCCGGTTGTCGAGGATGAACTGCACGACCCGGTACTCGTCACCGATCTTCCGCACGAGGAAGTCGGCCGTCAGGCTCTCGCCCGTCTCGTCGACCAGCTCGGAGCAGACGAAGTAGTCGTCGCCATAGGCCAGGACCATGGGATGCACGTTGGCCGGATAGACGGTCCTGAGCTTCGCCGATTCCCCGTCGATGTAGCTGTAGGCGCCGTCGACGGTCCGCTCGTCGACGAATTCCTGCATTGCTACCTGCAGGCGAATCTGCACCTCCGCCGGAATATCCGCGGCGATCACCGGTGTCGCAAACCCGAGCAGCGCCAGAGCCGGAAGCAACCTTCGCATGACCCGCCCTTCCCGACAGTGTTGATCTCTCGGGCGATACATCAACCCGGGATTGTTTCTATGGGTTGGACTGGTAACGGTGCCAGCCACCACTTGTCTCGAACACTCTCACGCTCATGATAGACGAACATGCAACTTTGCGAAAGCGTGGATTGCCCTACCCCGGCGGATAGACGACCCGGTGACAGAGCCCGCCGGCGCCGTCGCGGAGGAGGGCGGGAAGGGTCGCCGGCAGGTCGTGGAAGGGGCTTTCGCCGTCGATCAGCGCATCGAGGGCGGGGTCGGCCGCCAGCAGCTCCATGGCCTTGGCGAAACGCCGGCGGTGGTCGAAGCGCGGCCGCATCGCCGGGGCGATCATCCCGACCTGCGAGCTGACGAGGCGCAGCCGCCGGCTGTGGAAGGCTTCGCCGAGCGGCAGGGTGACGCCGGCATCGCCGTGCCAGCTCACCTCGACGAGGCGCGCCTCGATGCCGGCCATGGCGAGGCCCGCGGCGAGCCCCGCACCGCTGCCGGAGGCGTTGACCACGCAGTCGGCGGGCGCCAGCCCCTCTGCATCCGTCCGAAACGGCAGGCCAAGCGCCCGGGCAATGCCGGCCTTCGCCGGGTCGATGTCGACCAGCGTCACCTCGGCCCCCGGCAGCCGCACGGCGAGCCGGGCGATCAGGCAGCCGACCACGCCGGCGCCGATGACGGCGATGCGCTCGCCGGGCAGCATTCCGGCATCCCAGACGGCATTCAGCGCGGTTTCCATGTTGGCGGCGAGCACCGCGCGCCCGGCGGGCAGGCCGTCCGGCAGGGCGTGGACGGCGCTCGCCGGCACGACATAGCGCGTCTGGTGCGGATGGAGGCAGAAGACGGTGCGGCCGCAGAGGGCCTCGGGGCCACGGGCGACCGTGCCGACGCTGCAATAGCCGTACTTGACGGGGAAGGGGAAGGTGCCCTCCTGGAACGGGCAGCGCATCGCCCGGGCCTGCGAGTCCGGCACGCGGCCCATGGCGACGAGCGCCTCCGTGCCGCGGCTGATCGCCGACCAGCGCGTCTCGACGAGCACCTCGTCGGCGCCCGGTGCCGGCAGGGCGACGGGACGGATCTCGCCCTGGCCCGGTGCGACAGCCCAATATGCCTCAGCCTCGAATTCCACGCGCACTCCTGTTCAATTCGGCGCGATGGCCTGCGACCAATCCGTCCGGCGAACGTGACACGACCGCAACCCACTGGCAAAAAGAAGCATTCGACATAAGTCCAGTGCGCGTCGATGGCGCCTCGGCTCCCCCGGCCGGTTTCCCGGATGGGGCCGCGGCGAGCGGTGCGGGGAAGCGCGGTGCGTATGGATAGTCCGTCAAGAGGCGCCGATGTCGGGGACGCTTGAGCCCGAGCTGCAGGATTTCATCGCGGTCGCGGCCGCCGATCGATTCCTGCGCGGCGGCATGGCCTGCCGGGTCATCGACGCCGCCGGCCGGGTCACCGTCAAGGCGCTCGAGAGCATGGACGATGCGAGCCTCGGCACCCTGCTCGCCGGCGGCGGCGCCACCCTGCTGCTCAGCGCCCGGCGGGCCGCGGCGCTCGGGATCCGGCCGGCCGGCCCCGACGCGGTGCGGGTCGCCCTCGCTGCCGGGGTCGGTGTCGAGCAGGCCCGCGCCCTCGTCGACCCGACCCGGCTCATGGCGGCCCTCGCCGAGATGCCCGCCAGCCCCGCCTCGCCGGCCGAGGTGGCGGCCATCGAGCTCTGCAAGATCGCCAACCTCCTGCCGGCCTGCGTGCTCGTCGCCGACACCGAGCCCGCGGCCCTCGAGCTCGACGCGGCGACCGTCATGGCCTACCGCACCGCGGCCGCCGGAAGCTTCGAGCGGGTCACCGAAGCCGAGGTGCCGCTGGCGGATGCCCCCGATGCGCGGTTCGTGGCCTTCCGCTCGCGGCTCGGCGGGCCGCAGCACTACGCGATCCTGGTCGGCCGCCCGGAGGCCTTCGCCGCCCCCCTCTGCCGGCTGCATTCGGAGTGCTTCACCGGCGACCTCTTCGGCTCGCTGCGCTGCGACTGCGGCGAGCAGCTCAAGGGTGCGATCCGGCGGATGGACGAAGCCGGCGGCGGCGTGCTCCTCTACATGGCGCAGGAAGGCCGGGGCATCGGCCTCGTCAACAAGCTGCGTGCCTACCGGCTGCAGGATTCGGGCGTCGACACCATCGATGCCAACACGCATCTGGGCTTCGAGCCGGACGAGCGCGACTTCATCGCCGCCGCCACCATGCTGCGCGACCTGGGCTTCACCGCGGTGCGGCTCCTGACCAACAACCCCGACAAGGTCACCCAGCTCGCCGAGCGCGGCATCGAGGTCACCGAGCGGGTCGAGCACAGCTTCGCCGCCAACCGCCACAACCGCTTCTATCTCGAGACCAAGGCGTCGCGCAGCGGGCATCTCCTGCGGCTGCCCGACCTGCCGCGGCGCGGCGCCGCCTAGCCCAGCCAGAGGCCGATCGCCCCCCGCAGGGCGGCAGCTAGCCCGACGGCGAGCAGGGCCACGAGGCCGACCAGCCGGTAGTGCCGCTTCAAATCGCCCGAGAAGAGCCGCCCGCCGAGCGTCGTGCCGAGGATCATCGCCGGGCAGAGCAACGCCGCGAGCCAGAGCTCGGTCGGCGCGATCAGCCCCTTGCCGAGCGCCAGGCTCAGGCCCAGCACGCCGTTGCACAGGAAGAAGGCGGCGAGCGAGGCGCGGGTCACCTCGGGCGAGCGACGCAGCGCGAAGAAGAGCGCGATGATCGGCGGGCCGGCGATCGCGGCGAGGCCATTGAGCACGCCCGAGAGCCCGCCGAGCGCCAAAAGGGCGCCCGTGCCGGGCAGCCGCTCCAGCCGCCAGCCGCGCTGCAGCAGCAGGGAGGTGAGCATGACGATCAGCCCGATGGCGAGCCGGGCGGCGTCGGCGCTCAGCCAGAGCAGGAGCCAGAGCCCGGGCACGATGCCGAGCACCGCACCGGGCAGCAGGCGCAGCAGGGTCCGCCACTCGATGTGCCGGCCGTCCGCATAGAGGTTCTGCAGCCCGGTGGCGATCTGCAGCGCCATGATGGTCGGCACGGCGAGCCGCGGGGCGAAGACGAGGCTCAAAAGCGGCACGCCGGCAAGGGCCGTGCCGAAGCCGGTGAAGCCCCTGAGCACACCGGCGGTCGCCATCGCCACGGAGCCGGCGAGGACGGCCGCCAGCGAGAAGGTCACACGAGATCCGGCGCAGGCACGGGCGGGTGCCGCCCGCTCAGAAGGCGCGCGCCTCCATGCCCTCGACATAGCGGCCGAGATACTGGCCGACGAAGTCGTAATCGACGAAGCGCTTGTAGGCCTCGGTGATCCGGGTGGTGACCGGCCCCCAGACCTGGCCCTTCGGGCCGATGGCGACCCCGTTCACCTTGACGATCGGGCAGATGCAGAGCGAGGTCGAGGTGAGGAAGGCCTCGTCGGCGTTGTAGGCGTCGTAGATGTCGATATCGGCTTCGCGCAGGGTCAGCCCCTCGGCCCGCGCCAGGTCGATCGCGGTCTGCCGGCTGACGCCGGGCAGCACGAACTTCTCGCGCGGGGTGAGGATCTCGCCGTCGCGCACGACGAAGATGTTCGAGCCCATGCCCTCGCAGAGATTGCCGTTGACGTCGAGCAGCACCGCCCAGGCCTCGGGGTCGATGCTCTGCACCTCCTGGTCGGCGACGATGAGGTTCAGGTAGTTGTGCGTCTTGGCGCGCGGCGTGAGCGAATCCGGCGGGATGCGGCGATGCGACGGGATGACCACGCGAATGCCGTCCTTGAAGAGCTTGGCCCGCTTGACCAGCGGCAGCGGCGCGCACTCGAGCACGATGTTCGGGCCGTGATAGTCGATATTGTCGCCCTCGACGTCCTTCACCCCGCGGCTGATGCGCTGGCCGACCCAGTAGTCGTCGTCGGCGCCGAGCAGATGCCGGTTGCGCTCGTAGAGCTCCTCCGTCAGCGCGCACATGCGCTCCGGCCCGAAGCCCGGGTCGATGCGCAGGTATTTGAGCGAGCGATAGAGTCGGTCGACATGCTCCTTCACCTTGAACAGGCGATGGCCGAAGGTCCGGGTCAGGTCGAAGCAGCCGTCACCATAGAGCCAGCTCGAATCGCGAAACGGAATTCGCACCTGCGATTCCGGCATGAACTCGCCATTGAACCAGGCCACGCGCTCGTTCGCCCGAACCGACATTCCGATTCCCCTCTTCCGATCCGAAATCAATATTGGTACCGCTCCCGGCGGCGGCGGACAGTAGCAGCCTGCCCGCGGCGTTGCGAGAGGTCCTGAAAGGTGAGGCATGGCTGACCGGGAGGCGGCGACCGAAATCGCGGTGCGGCCGTGTCGGGCGGCCGATCTCGGCGAGATCACCGCCATTTACGGGCATGCGGTCCGGCACGGGCGGGCGAGCTTCGAGCTGGAGCCGCCCGACGAAGCCGAGATGCGCCGCCGGCATGCTGCCATCGTGGCCGGCGGCTATCCCTATCTCGTGGCCGAGCGGGCAGGGAGTGTGCTGGGCTACGCCTATGCGAGCCCGTTCCGCCCGCGGCCGGCCTATGCGGCCACGGTCGAGGGCTCGGTCTATGTGCGCGACGACCTGGCCCGCCAGGGCATCGGCCGCACGCTCCTGGCCGCTCTCATCGGTGAGCTCGAGGGGCTGGGCTTTCGCCAGATGGTGGCGGTGATCGGCGACAGCGCCAACCTCCCCTCCATCCGCCTGCACGAGCGGCTGGGGTTCACCATGGCCGGCACCCTGCGCTCGGTCGGCTGGAAGCACGAGCGCTGGCTGGACATCGTCCTCATGCAGCGCAGCCTGGGCCCTGGCCGACAGCACGCCGCCCTGCCGCCGCCCGGGCCGCCGCCACCACATTGGGCCGTAGCGGTCACAGCCGCGCGACCGGCCGGCCTTCGCCATTGCCACGGTGGCACCCGGCCCACAGGTTCCTCGCCGGCAAAAGGAAACCGGCCCATGCGACGTTTTCATGGCGTGGCGTGCCTGCTCGCCGTGCTCGGGCTCCTCTGGCCGGGCCGCGGCCGGCGCCTGTCCCGGTGCGGATGCGCCCTGCCAGGTCGCCGATGGCGAGTACTACATCCGCCTGCCCGAGGCAGGTGGCTCCGCGAGCGGCCGCCGCTGATGGTCTACCTGCACGGGCCGGCGGCCAAGCGGCCGAGGTCGTCCGCGGCGCCGGCTTCGACGATTTCCTGGGCCGGGGCTATGCCGTGCTGGCGCCGCAGGGTCTCGCCCGGGAAGGTGGCAGGGGGCCGAATTGGGGTGTCAGCGACGGGCGGCCCACCCGCGCGACGACGTGGCCTTCATCGGCGAGGTGATCGACGATGCCGTGGCCCGCTTCGCCCTCGACCGGGCGCACGTCCTACTGACGGGCTTCTCGCGCGGCGGCTCCCTCGTCTGGGACATCGCCTGCCAGGCACCGGCCATGGCCAGCGCCTATGCGGCCATCGCCGGCGGCTTCTGGCGGCCGCACCCGACGAGCCGCAAGGGCCGGTCCGGCTCTTCCACACCCACGGCTTCACCGACGACACCGTGCCCCTCGAAGGGCGGCCGCTCGGCGGCGGTGCCGGAGCAGGGTGGACCTTCGAGGCTGCAGCTCTGGCGCCGGACGAACGGCTGCAAACGTGCCGACTGGCAGGATGCGTCCGGCCCCTACTGGCGCAAGGCCTGAAGCCGCCGCCGGCATGCTGGAGCTGGCTCTGCATGCCGGCGGCCACGGCGTCCCGGCCGGTTGGGGGCCCATGGTCATCGACTGGTTCGAAGCCAGGCCCCCGGCTGAAGACTGACTTGCCGGCCTACTTCCAGGCGGGATCGCCGAGATCGATCTGGTCGTCGCTAGTCGCCGCCCCGGTGGCGGCGCCGGCGGCACCGCCGAGAATGGCGCCGCCGAGCACGCTGGTGCCGGTCACGGCACCAGCCGCGGCACCGACGCCGGCACCGATGGCGCCGCCGCTCATCGCCCGGTCACCGGTGCTCTCGCCGCAGCCGCCGAGCACGAGCACGGCGCCAACGGCCAGGGTGGCGAAGATCGGGGCGACAGGAACCTGCATAACCCGCTGCATGGGTCGTCTCCTCGGCAACGAAAGTGGTTGCCAAGAAAACGCCCGAGCGATGTCGCGGTTCCTGAGGGCCTAGGCCGCCCGCGGGATGGTCAGCCGGCCGCAGACGTCGACCAGGGCCTCGATGAGCCGGTCCATGGTCGCATCGCCGTGCAGGGGGCCGGGGGTCAGCCGCAGCCGCTCGGTGCCCTTCGGCACGGTCGGGTAGTTGATCGGCTGGATGTAGATGGCGTGGCGCTCGAGCAGGAGGTCGGTGGCGGCCTTGCAGCGCACCGGGTCGCCGACCAGGATCGGCACGATATGCGAGGGGCTCGCCATGACCGGCAGCCCGGCCGCGGCAAGGCGGCGCTTGAGGGTCGCGGCGCGTTCCTGCTGGGCCGCGCGCTCGACGTTCGAGCGCCTGAGGTAGCGGACGGAGGCGAGCGCCCCGCCGACCACGGCCGGGGCCAGCGAGGTCGTGAAGATGAAGCCCGGCGCGAAGCTGCGGATCGCGTCGATCATGGCGCGCGAGGCGGCGACGTAGCCGCCCATGCAGCCATAGGCCTTGGCCAGCGTCCCCTGGATCACGTCGACCCGGGCGAGTGCTGCATCCCGCTCGGCGACGCCGGCACCGGTGGCGCCGTACATGCCGACCGCGTGCACCTCGTCGAGATAGGTCATCGCCCCGTAGCGCTCGGCGAGGTCGCAGACCGCGTTGATCGGGCCGAAATCGCCGTCCATCGAGTAGACGCTCTCGAAGACGATCAGCTTGGCACGACCCGCCGGCTCCGCGGCGAGTAGCTCCTCGAGATGAGCGAGGTCGTTGTGGCGGAAGACCCGCTTGGCGCAGC
Organism: Geminicoccaceae bacterium; assembly: GCA_041397945.1. Classification (GTDB taxonomy): domain Bacteria; phylum Pseudomonadota; class Alphaproteobacteria; order Geminicoccales; family Geminicoccaceae; genus SLRI01. Next base: position 42,028 of record JAWKVR010000009.1, on the reverse strand, counting down.
GGCTGGCCCGCACGCCTGCGATCATCGAGGCGTGGTTGAGCTCGTCCGAGAAGATCACGCAGTCCGGCAGCAGCGTCGCCAGGGTCGAGATCGCCGCCTCGTTGGCGACATAGCCCGAGGTCATGACGAGGGCGGCCGGCTTGCCGTGCAGGGCCGCCAGCTCCTGCTCGAGCAGCACGTGGAGATGCGTCGTGCCGGAGATGTTGCGCGTGCCCCCGGCCCCCGCCCCGTATTCCCGAAGCGCCCGCTCGGCGGCCTCGAGCACCACCGGGTGCTGGCCCATGCCGAGATAGTCGTTCGAGCACCAGATCGTCACCTCGCGCCGGCCCCGCTCGGGGCAGCGATGGTCGGCGGCCGGGTAGCGGCCGACCTGGCGAGCGAGATCGGCGAAGGTCCGATAGCGGCCCTCGTCGCGCACCTTGCCGATGGCGGCAGAGAAGATCGTCTCGTAGTCCATGCTTCACGTGTCCCGACGTCTTCCGGCCACCTTACAGCGCCGGGCGCTTGCCGGAAAACCGGTCAGTAGGCCGCAGTCGGGGCGGTTTTCGCCGGCTGGTCGTCGATGAAGGGATGCACCGGCGGCTCCTTCGCCCGCAGCGCGTAGCGGCGGAGGATCTCGCCGTAGCCGCCCTCGAACACATAGCCATCATTGCGCCGCAGCCAGCCCGCACGGTCCCGGGCATAGGCCCCGGGCAGCCGGTACCAGGGCAGGCCGGGCCTGGCGTGATGCACGAGATGCAGGTTGTTGTTCAGGTAGAGCAGCCCCATCAGCGGCCCGGCCTCGACGATCACGGTCCGCTGGTCGACCGCGGGGCGGGCCTGGTGCTCGAGGAAGGAGCGCACCAGCATGAGCGAGGTGGCGGGCCAGGCGACGAAGAGGGCGTACTGCCAGAGCGGCATCCCGACGAGCGCCAGCCAGCCGAGCCAGAGGGCGAGCCCGGCCGCGTGCTCGAGCCAGGCGCGCCGCACGCCCGGCGCATCGGCGACGAGGGCGCGGGCCTGGTCCACGAGGAAGGTCAGGACGATCTGCACGCTGCCGATGGTGAGCCGGCCGACCAGCGAGTTGCGGGCGAGCAGCAGCCGCCGGCGCCAGCCCGGCAGCCGGCGCCAGGTGGTGGCCGTGACGTAGTAGCTCTCGGGGTCGTCGAGCGGGTCGGTCAGATGCTCGTCCGCATGGTGCGCCAGGTGGGTGTCCCGATAGATGCCGAAGGGCAGCCAGAGCAGGGCCGGCAGGCTGCCCATGAGCGTGTTGAGCAACGGGCTCGGGGTCGGGTGGCCATGGATGATCTCGTGCTGCAGCGAGCTGTACCAGGCGCCGAGATAGGCACCGACGGGCAGCAGCACGAGCCACGGCAGGGCGGCATGCCACCAGGTCAGGGCCAGGAGGCCGCCGATGATCACCAGTGCGAGGCCGACGGTCGGCCACTCGACACTGGCCGGTGTGCGCACGCCCGGCGTCGCGCTCTGCATCTTCGCTTCGTTCCCACCGCCCGGCTCGGGGCCTTCGGGCCCGCAGCATCTAGGCGACCAACTGCGGGCTCCTGTCAATACGGGGCTCAGCGGGCGCGCATGGCGATGATGCCGGCGATCACGACGATGCCGGCGCCGAGCAGCATGAAGCCGTCCGGATACTCGCCGAAGACCATGATGCCGATGAAGATGCCCCAGACGAGCTGCGAGTAGCTGAACGGCTGCAGCACGCTCGCCGGCGCGATCTCGTAGGCCTTCATCAGGAGCATGTGCCCGAAGACGCCGGTGCAGGCGATCACCAAAAGGCCGACGATCTGGTTGGGCGTGGGGTTCTGCCAGATGAAGGGGCCGACCGCCGAGGCCATCAGGCAGCCGACCCAGGCGACGTAGCCGTAGGAGGTCTCGAAGCGGTCCTCCTTGGCGAGGAGGCGGGTCAGGAGGCTGTAGACCGCGAACATGGCGGTGCCGACAATGGCGACGATGCCGACCGGGTAGAAGTTCTCGCCGCCCGGCCTGAGGATGATCAGGACGCCGATGAAGCCGCCGGTCACGGCGAGCCAGCGCCACCGCCCGACCTTCTCGCCGAGGACGAGGGGCGAGAGGGCGGTGACCATGAGCGGGCTGCCGGCGAAGAGCGCCTGCGCCGTGCTGAGCGGCATGTGGGCCACCACCCAGGCGAAGACGCCGACCTCGACGACGAAGATGGCGGCCCGAAAGATCTGCAGCCAGGGGCGGCGGGCGCGCACCGCGCGGCGCAGCCCACCCTGCTGCCGGCCGATCAGCACCGTGGCGAAGGCGGCGAACAGCCAGTAGCGCACCATGACGATCTGCGCGACGTGCAGATCCTGGGCGAGCAGCTTGGTGATCGCGTCCTGCGAGGCGAAGGTGAGCATCGTCACCAGCATCAGGGCGATGCCCTTCACCGGCGCCTTGCCGTCGTCGACCACGTTCGCTTGCTCCATCGGTGCGGCCGGACAGGCTCCTAGCAGCCTCGGGCGGGAGTCGCGACAGGCTCCCGTGAGCCGGGAGAATGGATTGATACGCCGTCCACGCTATTCGCGTAATGCGAGAGTTTGCGCGCGCCGCGCGGGGCAAACGCCCATCTGCCTGATGTGAAAGCGGAATGACAGTTCGTCGACAAAGAATCCACATCCCGATGAACAGCCCTATCCCCGCCGATGTGGATAATCGTTAACGCTGCCCGCCGCCCTGCCTGTCACCTTCCGTGCATGTCGGTTGAATTGCACCCGGTAGTCCATCTACCGCAAAAGCGACCCCGTGAATCCTTATCAACTATCTGAAAAATAAAGATTATTGATGGCACAGGGCAGACGGTGCCGGGGCGGCGGGGGTGTGGTGGCGCCGGGCCGGCCGGAATTGCCCCGGCTTCCCCATTTCATGCGCGCCCTGCGACTTGGGACATTTTCGCACAGTCTGTGGACAACGTGGATGAATACCGCGGCACTGGTCGGGATCATCGCGCCGCAACATCGGGGAGGGGTGTTCCGGAGCCCCGACAAAGCTATAGTTTAGCGGGAAACGTGCTCCAGCCGGATGATCTCATGACCGGGCCGTCGATCTTGCCCAGCCGGTGCCGGACGCTTCGCCTGCCATGGCTCGGCGTCGCCCTGCTCGCCGCCTCGTCCATGGCAGCCACCCCGGTGGTCGCGGAGCCGGCGCGCTGGGTGATCGACCCGGGCAACTCGTCGATCGGCTTCCATGCCAACCATATCGGCTACAAGGACGTGCTCGGCCTGTTCCTCGAGGAGCGCGGCAGCTTCACCTTCGACGAGGCGACGCAGGAGCTTTCCGACCTCGTCCTCGAGGTCGAGGCGGCCAGCGTCTTCACCGACAACCCGGCGCGCAACGAGCACCTCCTGAGCGACGACTTCCTCGCCGCCAAGAGCTACCCGCTGATCCGCTTCGTCATGACCGAGGCGGTGCCCGGGACCGCCACCACCGGGATCATCAAGGGTGATCTCACGATCCGTGGCATCACCCGGCCGGTCGAGGTCGCCGTCACCCTGAACCGCATCGCCCCCTATCCCTGGGGCAGCAACTACGTGCTCGGCGTCAGCGCCGAGGCGGTGGTCCGGCGCAGCGAGTTCGGCAGCACCTACGCGCTCGAGGGCGGGCTCGTCGCCGACGAGATCTTCCTCGCCTTCGAGATCGAGGCGATCCGCCAGGACTGACCGCCTTGCACCACACCCTCACGCGGCTTCGGGGCCTCGGCCGCTCGCTCGCCATGTACTACTGGCCGCCCGGCAGCCTCGCCCGGCTCACCCGGTTCTACGGCCGGTTCGTGCGACCGGGCGATCTCTGCTTCGACATCGGCGCCCATGTCGGCAATCGCAGCCTCGCCTTCGCCCGCCTCGGCGCCCGTGTGGTGGCGGTCGAGCCGCAGCCGGACTTCGCCCGGTTCCTGCGCCATCTGCTGAAAGGTCGGTCGGGCGTGGTGCTGGAGGAGGTGGCCGTCGCCGCGGCACCCGGCCGGGTCGAGCTGCATCTGAGCCCGGCGACGCCCACGGTCAGCACGGCCTCGGCCGCCTTCATCGACGGGGTCGCCGCGATCCCGTCCTTTGCCGGGGTACGCTGGGAGAGGCGGGTCCTGGTGCCAGCCACGACCCTCGATCTGCTCGTCGCGCGCCACGGCCTGCCCGACTTCCTCAAGCTCGACATCGAGGGCCTGGAAGAAGAGGCGCTGGCCGGGCTGACCCACTCGCCGAAGCTGCTCTCCTTCGAGTTCCTGGCCGGGCGGACGGCCAGCGCCGGGCGCTGCCTGGACCGGCTCGAGGCGATCGGTAGCTGGGCATACAACATCTCGATCGGCGAGAGCCTCGAGCTGGAATGGCCCGACTTCGTCCCGCGCGCCCGGCTCGACGCCTGGCTCGCCGCCCGCGCCGGTGAGGATTTCTCGGGCGACATCTATGCCCGCCTGGAAGGTGAGGGGCGATGAGCGTCGAGCCCGAGACCTACTGGCCGACCTTGCTCCGCGAGCGCCGCCTGCCGGATTCGGCCGCTGCCGACCCGCTGGCCTGCGCCTATCTCGACTTCGCCCGGCCCGAGCAGGTCGTGCTGGGCCATCTCGGCCAGAGCCTGGATGGCTGTGTGGCGACGCTCGCCGGCCACTCGGCGAACATGACCGGGGCCGCCAACATCCGCCACCTGCATCGCCTTCGGGCCTTGGCCGACGCCATCGTCGTCGGCGCCGGCACCGTCCGCCACGACGACCCGCAACTCACCACGCGGCTGGTCGCCGGCCCGTCGCCGGTCCGCGTCGTCCTCGACAGCCGCCGCCGCCTCGGGGCGGGCTATCGCCTCTTCCAGGAAGGCCCGCCGACGCTCGTCCTCTGCGCCGCCGGGGCGGCCGATGGCGCCAGGCTGGGCCATGCCGAGATCGTGCCGGTCGAGACGGCGGACGGCAGCGCGGCACCGGCGGCCGTGCTCGATGCCCTGCGCGCCCGGGGCCTCCGCCGGGTCTTCGTCGAGGGCGGCGGGGTCACCGTCTCGCGCTTTCTCTTCGGCGGCTGCCTCGACATCCTCGAGATCTGCGTCTCGCCCCTCATTCTTGGGCGCGGCCGCCCGGGCCTCGCCGGGCCGGCGCCGCAACGCACCGACGAGGCGCTCAGGCTCGACGGCTGCCGGGCGATCCCGATGGGCGCCGACATGCTCTTCCACCAGAAGCTGCGGCCGGCCTGAGCGTCAGGCGCCGGGAATGGTGGCCGTCTGCATGGCGCGCTTCTGCGCGGCGATCCGGAAGGGCGCGTTGGGGGCGCCATAACCCCGGTAGTCGCCGACCCGCTGGACGATCTCGAAGAAGAAGCCGTCGCCCCAGTTGCGGCTGTAGAGCTGGTAGAACTCGCCGTGCTCGTCGCGATCGTAGAGGATGTTCCGCTGGCGCAGCCGGGCGGTCAGCTCGGGATCGAGCGAGAGCCGCGCCTCGAGGTCGTCGTAATAGTTGCCGGAGATGGCGAGCGAGGTGAAGCCGCGGGCCTGCAGTGCTGCCGCCGTGGCGAAGATGTCACCGGTCGCGAAGGCCAGGTGCTGCACGCTCGAGCCGAAGCTCTCGGCGATGAAATGGCCGGCGAGCGTCCGGCGGTTGCCGGCGCCGTTGAGCGTGAGGCGCAGCGTGCCCGTCTCGTTCTCGATCGCCTGGCTGCGGACCAGCCCGCCCGGGTCGACCACGTCGACCATCGGCGCCTTCGATGTCCTGAAGATCGAGGTGTAGAAGAGCAGCCAGGTCAGCATCTCCTCGTAGTTCATGGTCTGCGCCACGTGGTCGACCCGGGTCAGCCCGGCATCCGGCGACGCCGGGCGCCCGACCGGGACGAACTCGATCTCCCAGACCCGGCTGAGGTCGCTTTCGCTGTCGATGAAGTAGATGACCCCGCCGCCGACGCCGCGAATGGCCGGGATCGCGAGCTCGCCGGCCCCGCGCTGCTGCGCGAAGGGCACGGCCCCGAGCGCCCTGGCGCGCTCGACCGTCCGGGCCGCGTCCTCGACCCGAAGCCCGATCGCATAGGCCGTGGTGCCGTGGACCAGATAGGAGGAGTGGGCGAGGCCCTCCTTCTCGGTGTTGATGACAATGTTGATCAGGCCCTGCCGGTAGACCTGACGTCCCGGTTGATGTGCTGGCCGACCAGGGCGAAGCCCATCGTCTCGAGCAGGCCGGCCAGCTCCTCGGCCTCGGTCTCGTTGGCCGCGAACTCGACGAACTCGACGCCCTCGACCCTGATGCGGTCGGGCATGGCCGGCACCGGGATCGTCGTCCCGGGCTCCAGCCGCCGCACCTCGTCCATCAGGGCGACGAGCGAGCGCCGGCCGTCGACGGCGATCGACTTCGGCGAGCCGCCCCGGAACTGGTCGTTGAAGATCTCGAGCGAGAGCGGCCCGCGATAGCCGGTCGCCGCGACCGCGCGCATGAAGTCCGTCACCGGCAGGTCGCCCTGGCCCGGCATGGTCCGGAAATGCCGGCTCCAGTAGAGCAGGTCCATGTCGATCAGCGGGGCGTCGGCGAGCTGCACGATGAAGATGCGGTCGCCGGGATGGCGCGGATCGTGGCCACGTCGGTCCGCCGCGCCAGGGTGTGGAAGGAATCGAGGATCAGCCCGATTTGCGGATGATCGGCGCGGCGCACGATCTCCCAGGCGTCGCGGTGATCGTTGATGTGCCGGCCCCAGGCGAGCGCCTCGTAGCCGACGCGGAGCTGCCGCCGGGCGGCCCGCTCGCCGAGCTCGTGGAAGTCGGCGGCGGCCCGGTCGATGCCACCGAGCGCCAGCGGCGAGACGCTCGAGCAGACCAGCATCAACTCGGTGCCCAGCTCGCCCATCAGGTCGAACTTGCGCTCGGCGCGGTCGAAGGTGCGGCTGCGCTCCGGCTCGGGCATGCCCTCGAAATTGCGGAACGGCTGGAAGACCGTGATCTCGAGCCCGTGGTCGCGCACCATCCGCCCGACCTCCGCCGGGCTGCCAGTCGAAGGCGAGGAAATCGGCCTCGAAGATCTCCACGCCATCGAAGCCGGCAGCGGCAATGGCATGGAGCTTCTCGGGCAGGTCGCCGCTGATCGAGACCGTCGCGATCGAGGTCTTCATGCCACCGCTCCTCCCTCCGCCTCGGGCTCCAGCAGCGCCGCCCGCAGGCGATCGGCATCCACCTCGCGGCCGGTGAAGATGCGAAACGCGTCGCGGCCCTGCTGGAAGAAGAGCTCCCAGCCCGACATCACCCTGAGGCCGGCCGCCCCGGCAGCCACGAGGAACGGCGTGTCGACCGGCGTGTAGACCGCATCGAAGGCCCAGCTGGCACCTGTCATCAGCCCCCGGGATCGGCGTGCCGGGATATCCCACCATACCGATGGGCGTGCAGTTGACCAGCCCGTCGGCGCCCCGCACGGCAGCCTCGATGCCGGGCGCCACCACGAGCCGCAGCCCGGGTGCCGCCTCGCCCAGCGTGCGGGCGAGGGCCTGCGCCTTGCCCCGATCGGGGTCGAAGAGGCGCAGCTCCAGGGCACCGAGCTCGGCGAGCGCGAAGGCGATGGCCTTGCCGACACCGCCAGCCCCGGCCATCGCCACGACGCCGGGCGCCGCAGCGGGAAAGCTCTGGCGAAACGCGGCCACGAAGCCCGTGCAGTCGGTGTTGAAACCCTTGGGCGTGCCTGTGCCGAAGACCACCGTGTTGCAGGCGCCCATCGACCGGACGAGCGGCTCGTCGATGGCGAGCCGCGCCACGACCCGCTCCTTGTAGGGGTAGGTGACGTTGATGCCGCGAAAGCCGGCGGCGAGGCAGGAGTCGAAGACCGCATCGAAATCCAGCCCGAGGTCGGGCGGGATGAGCGGGTCGTAGGTGACGTCGAGGCCCGTGAGGCGGCCGGCGAGCCGGTGCAGCCGCGGGGATTGCGACCGTTTGATGTTGTCGCCGATGAGCCCGAGCCGAATGACCATGTCGCAACCCCGATCCGCCGCCATCGCCGCGTCGCCCGCCCACGCCCTGCGGCGTGGCGCCGGCACGCCACGATAGAAGCGTTCACGGCAATCTCAACAGCTCATTCTCGTTTTCTCTGGCATTGCTGTTTTTGCCTGATGATTCACGGCATCCCCGATCGTGGGCCTCAGCCGATCGTGCCGGTCGCCAGGGCGTGCTCGACCCCGCCATTGACATGCCGCTCGAGCACGGCGCTGGCTCGCTCGGCGTTCCGCTCCAGGGCACACTCCTTGAGCGTCAGATGCTCCTCGGCGGCGATCCCGCCGCGATAGCTCAAGGCGATCATCTGGTAGCGCAAATACTTGTCGAACACCGCGGCATGGGTTTCCATCAGTGCCCGTGAGCCGCAGGCGGAGATGAGGGCCTGGTGGAACTCCCAGTCGTAGCGCTTCCATTGCTCGGTCTGGCTGCGATCGCCGGTCGCCATTCGCTGCTCCATCTGCGCCAGCTTGTAGTGCGCGGCGACCACCCGGCCTTCCCACTCCATGTCGCCGGCGGTGAAGGACTGCTGCAGCGCATGCACCTCGAGGAGCAGGCGGAGCGACGCGATCTCGGTCAGGTTCGCCGCCGAGACCGGCGCCACCTGGAAGCCCCGCTGGCCCTCGGCGACGACCAGGCTCTCGGAGGTCAGCCGGTTGAGGATCTCGCGCAAGGTGCTGATGCTGACGCCGTATTGCGCCCGCATCCGGTCGAGCCGCAGCTTCAGCCCCGGCGCGGCACGGCCGAAGATGATGTCGGATCTGATCCGCCGATAGGCGTTCTCTCCGACGGAATCCGAAACCGCAGCCATTTCAGCGAGTCGACAAAAGCCTCAGACGAATTCTTCGCGCTGCGAGCCATCTGGCGCAAATTTCCCGCCCTTGCAAACCACGAGGCACGCGGGCCGGTCAGCCCCGGGGCGGCCGATAATGCCCGCCTAATCCAAAAATATCAGATGAAACTGATCATGCATGTTGAAATCGAAATCGTCCAGTGCGAGAAATCCGACACGCCCGCAGCGGCAACCACGAATTTCGCGATCAGGGAGACCAATCATGCAACCATCGGCATCCCGCCGCCTCGTCCTCGCCCTCGGCGCCTTGCTGGCCCTCGCACCGGCCACGCTGGCCATGGCGCAGGACAAGCCGGTGCTGCGCTTCTCGGCCGTCTTTTCCGACCAGGACATCCGCGCCCAGATGATGCAGCGGTTCGGCGAGTCGATCGCCGACGAGTTCACCCTGCAGCCCTATTACGGTGGCACCCTCTTCAAGCAGGGCACCGAGCTGGTGGCACTCCAGCGCGGCAATCTCGAGATGGGCAACATCGCGCCGCAGGACATCGCCACCCAGGTCCCCGCCTGGTCGATCCTGACATCCGCCTATCTCTTCCGCGATGCCGAGCACCTGAAGGCGTTCTTCGCCAGCGATGCGGGTGCCGAGATGAAGGCGATGGCCGAGGAGCAGCTCGGCATCCATATCCTGGGGCCGACCTATTTCGGCACCCGCCAGCTCGGGCTGAAGCCCGAGATCGAGGTCAAGACCCCGGCCGACCTCGCCGGCGTCAAGCTGCGCATGCCGGGCGGCGAGGCCTGGCAGTTCCTGGGCGAGGCGCTCGGCGCCAACCCGACGCCCATGGCCTATGCCGAGGTGTACACGGGCCTGCAGACCGGGGCGATCGACGGCCAGGACAACCCGCTGCCGAACGTCCAGAACATGAAGTTCTACGAGGTCATGTCGCAGATCGTCCTGACCTCACACCTGGTCGGCTACGACCTGCTGGTCGTGTCCGACGATGTCTGGAACGGCATGTCCGCCGACCAGCAGGCCGCCTTCCAGGCCGCCGCCGACGAGGCGATCGCCTGGAGCACCGAGCAGCATCTGGCCCGCGAGCAGGAGCTCGTCTCCTTCATGAAGGAGCACGGGCTGAAGATCTCGACGCCGGACGTCGAGGCGTTCCGCAGCCATGCGCAGGAGATGTATCTCCAGTCCGACCTCGCCAAGGATTGGCCGGACGGCATGCTCGACCGCATCAACGCGCTCTGACCATGCGACACCCCGCCGACCGACGGGCCGGCGGGGTGCGGCCGATCCGAGCGCCCGGCCCCGGTCGCCGACCATGAGCCCGCGTCTTCTGGCGCTCGGCCGCTGGCTGCTGCGCCGCGCCGAGAACGTCGCGGCCCTCCTGCTCGCCGTCCTGTTCCTCGCCTTCATCGTGCAGATCGCGTTCCGCTATCTGCTCAACTGGCCGGTGGGGTGGACCTCCGAGCTCACGGTGCTGGCCTGGGTCTGGCTCGTGCTCTGGGGGGCCGCCCTGGTCGTCCCCGAGCGCGAGGAGATCAGGTTCGACCTGGTCTATGGCTCGGCCGGCCCGAAGGCCCGGCGGCTCATGGCGATCGTCACCGCCGTGGCGCTCATCGCCCTCTACGGCGTCTCGCTGCCGGCCGTGGTCGACTACGTGACCTTCATGAAGGTGCAGCGGACGGCCTACATGGGCATCCGCTTCGACTACGTCTTCGCCATTTACGTCCTCTTCGCCGTCGCCACGATCCTGCGCTATGCCTGGATCCTCTGGACCGCCATCCGCCGCCCGGCACCTGACGCCGGGGGCGAGGACAAGCCCGCGCCCGGCCGATGATCGCCATGAGCCCGTTCGCCATGTCGATCCTCGCGATCGTCCTGCTCAGCGTCCTGGGCCTGCCGATCGGGCACGCCATGATCGGCGGCTCGATCCTCTACCTCCTGCTCGCCGGCCAGGACATGGGCACCGCCGCCGAGCAGATCCTGAACGGCTCTACACGAGCTACATCCTGCTCGCGGTGCCCCTCTTCATCCTCGCCGCCGAGCTGATGAACACCGGCACCCTGACCGAGCGACTGCTCCACTTCTGCAACGCCATCGTCGGCCGCTTCCGGGTGGCCTGGCGCTCGTCAACGTCGCCCAGAGCATCATCTTCGCCGGCATGTCGGGCTCGGCCATCGCCGACGCCGCCGGCAGCGGCAAGCTGATGCAGAAGATGATGACCGACGGCGGCAAGTACCCGGCGAGCTTCGCCGCCGCCCTCACCGCGTCCTCCGCAGTCATCGGCCCGATCATCCCGCCCTCGATCCCGGTCGTGCTCTACGCGCTCGTCTCGGATGCCTCGATTGGCTACCTCTTCCTCGCCGGCGTGGTGCCGGGCCTGATCATGGGCCTGGCGCAGATGGCCATCATCGTTGCCGTGGCACGCCGTCGCCGCTTCCCCGTCGAGGAGCCGGTGCCGCTCCGGCGGCTGCCCGGCATCACGCTGCGCGCCATCCCGGCGCTCATGATGCCGATCGTCCTGCTCGGCGGCATCTATGGCGGGGCGACGACGCCGACCGAGGCGGCCGCCGTCGCCGCCGCCTATGCCTTCGTGATCTCGGCGCTGCTCTATCGGACCGTGACCAGGGCCGCGGCCTACCAGTCCCTCCTGTCGAGTGCCCGGACCACCGCGTCGATCGGCATGCTGATCGCCGGGGCGCTGGTCTTCAACTACGTCGTCACCGTCGAGAACATCCCGAATGCCCTTCGGGCGTTCCTCGCCGGCTACGAGCTCTCGCCGCTCGCCTTCCTTTTGATCGTCAACGTCACGCTGCTCGTGCTCGGCTGCCTGCTCGAGGGCACGACCATCCTCTTGATCATCGTGCCCGTCTTCATCCCGACCGCAGCAAGCCTCGGCATCGACCTCGTGCATTTCGGCATCGTCGTGGTCGTCAACATCATGATCGGCCTGATCACGCCGCCCTACGGCCTCCTGCTCTTCGTCATGACCAACATCGCCGGCGTCTCGCTCGGCGCCATCGTGCGCGAGGCCCTGCCGTTCCTGCTCGTGATGCTGGCCGCCCTGGCGCTGATCACGCTGATGCCCGACCTCGTGCTCTGGCTGCCACGCGCCTTCGGCTACCAGGGCTGATCGCAAGCGCAAGGGAGTCCGCCATGTCCAAGCCGATCTACGTCATCAACGGCCCCAACCTGAACCGCCTCGGCACCCGCGAGCCGGAGATCTACGGCCGCACGACCCTGGCCGAGATCGAAGAGAGCTGCCGCGCCACCGCGGGCGAGCGGGGGATCGTGTTTCGCCAGTCGAACGCCGAGCACGAGATCATCGCCTGGATCCACGAGGCCATCGACGCCGGCGACGCCATCCTGATCAACCCGGCCGCCTTCACCTTCACCTCGCTCGCCATCCTCGACGCGCTGAAGATGTTCCCGGGGCCGATCGTCGAGCTGCACATCTCCAACATCCACCGCCGTGATGAGCTCTACCAGAAGTCGCTCGTCTCGAAGGTCGCGACCGCCGTCATCGCCGGGCTCGGCGCCGACGGCTATGTGACGGCGATCGCCGCCCTCTGCCGGCGGCTCGACGGCTAGGAGGCTGGGTGACGAGCCGATCGGAGCTGCAGGCACGACCTTGACACCGCAGGCACCGGGGCGAGACAGTCGCCGGCAAGTCGGGCATCGGCCCGATCGGTAGTCAGGGAGAGAACCGCATGCGGCGCACGCGCGTCCACGGCCCAGGCGGCATGGCCGGGGCCTAGCTGCATGGTGCGCCCGACTCTCAGGCCGGCGCGGCCGGAGGATGCGGCAACGCTCTCCGCCCTGGCGCTGCGGAGCAAGGCCCACTGGGGCTACGACGCCGCGTTCATGGCCATGTGCGTGGCTGAGCTGACGGTGACGCCCGAGCTCATTGAAGAGGGGCTCGCCCTGGTCGCCGAGCGCGACGGTAGGGTCGCCGGCTTCATCATCTGCACGCCCGAGGGTCCCGCCGCGGCCGAGCTCCACATGATCTTCGTCGAGCCGGCGGCGATCGGCCAGGGCATCGGCCGGCTGCTGGTCGAGGCTGCCTTCGCCGAGCTCCGGCACCGCGGTGTCCGCCGGGTGGCGGTCGCCTCGGACCCGCATGCCGAGCCCTTCTATCGCAGCTGCGGCTTCAGGCCGGCCGGCACCGTTCCATCGGGCTCGATCCCCGGCCGGTTCCTGCCGCGACTATGCTGCGCGCTCGATCACCGCTATTCCCTTGCGCCCGAGGAGGCTCACTGATGTATCGCGACAAATACGACCTGACCGGGCGCGTCGCCGTCGTCACCGGCGGCGGCCGGGGCATCGGCTTCGAGAGTGCCAGGGCACTCGCCGAATGCGGCGCCCATGTGGTCATCGCCGAGATCGACGAGACGACGGGACCGAAGGCCGCGGCCGAGCTCAAGGGGCTCGGCTATTCGGCCGAGTTCGTGCCCCTCGACGTCACGAAGTCCGCCGCCGTCACCGCCACCGCCGACGCGCTGCAGGCGCGGCTGGGCCGGATCGACATCCTCGTCGCCAATGCCGGCATCGCCAAGGGCTCGCCCGGCGAGGAGATGTCGGACGAGGAATGGCTGCTCGTGCTCGACATCAACCTGAACGGCGTCTTCTGGTGCAACCGCGCCTTCGGCCGGCACATGCTGGCGAGAGGCAGCGGCAGCATCGTCAATATCGGCTCGATGAGCGGCCTCATCTCCAACAAGCCGCAGCCGCAGAGCGCCTATAACGCGTCGAAGTCGGGCGTGCACATGCTGACGAAGTCGCTCGGCGGCGAGTGGGCGACGCGCGGTGTCAGGGTCAACGCGGTGGCCCCCACCTACATCGCCACCGAGATGACGCGCATGGGCCGCGAGAACCCCGAATGGCTGCCGACCTGGCTCGAGATGACGCCGATGCAGCGGATGGGCGAGCCGCACGAGATCGCCTCGGCCGTGCTCTTCCTGGCGTCCGACGCATCGAGCCTGATGACCGGCAGCGTCGTCGTCGTCGACGGCGGCTACACCATCTGGTGAGGAGCTGAATCGTGTCTGCCTACGTCATCGCGACGATCGAGGTCACCGACCCCGAGGCCTACGAGGCCTACAAGACGGCCGCCGCGGCGGCCATCGCCCGGCATGGCGGGCGCTATCTCGTGCGCGGCGGCCGCAGCCACGTCGCCGAGGGCGCCTTCCCGGGCAGCCGTATCGTGCTGCTCGAGTTCGCCGACTACGCCGCCGCCCAGGGCTTCGTCGCGTCGGCGGAGTACCAGGCCGCCAAGGCGCTGCGCACCGGGGCCGCGGAAATGAACATGGTCATCGTCGAGGGGTATGTGCCTTGAAGCTGCAGGACAGGGTTGCCGTGATCACCGGTGGGGCGCGCGGCATCGGCCGGGCGATCGCCGAGCGCTACGCCGACGAGGGGGCGCGGGTGGTCATCGCCGACATCCTCGAGGCCGAGGCCAGCGCGACCGCCGACGCCATCGGCCGGGGCGCCTTCGGCCTGCGGCTCGACGTCACCGACCAGGCCTCGATCGACGCCATGGTCAAGGCCGTGGTCGACAGGGCGGGCAGGATCGACATCCTCGTCAACAACGCCGCCATCTTCAACATGGCGCCGCTCCTCGAGGTCACCCGCGAGGAGTGGGACCGCAATTTCGACATCAACACCAAGGGGCTCTTCTTCACCCTCCAGGCGGTCGGTCGGCAGATGGTCGCGCAGGCCGCCGCCGACCCGGCCTGGCGCGGCAAGGTCATCAACATGGCGAGCCAGGCGGGCCGGCGCGGCGAGCCCCTGGTGAGCGCCTATTGCGCGTCGAAGGCCGCCGTCATCTCGCTCACCCAGAGCGCCGCCAAGGCCCTCATCCCGCACCGCGTCAACGTCAACGGCATCGCACCCGGCGTGGTCGACACGGCCATGTGGGACGAGGTGGACCGGCTCTTCGCCAAATACGAGAACCTGCCGATCGGCGAGAAGAAGCGCCAGGTGGGCGAGGCCGTGCCCTTCGGCCGCATGGGCGTGCCCGAGGACCATGTCGGCGCCGCCGTCTTCCTCGCCTCCGCCGACGCCGACTACGTGCTGGCCCAGACGCTCAATGTCGACGGCGGCAACTGGATGAGCTGAGACGGAGCCGCGCTATGCCCTTCACCCTCGGCGTCAACACCAACGCCTTCGTCAACCGCATCGTCGAGCCCGAGGCGCTGGTGCGCACCGTGGTCGAGGAGATCGGGCTGCGGCGCATCCAGCTCACGCCCGAGATCCTGAGCCCCGACTGGCCGGCCGGGGTCATCGCCGCCCAGGTGCGCCGCTGGAACGCCGCCTGCGCGAAGCACGGGGCCAGGGTCACCACCACCTTCACCGGCAACTACACGCGCCTCAACAGCCTCTGCCACCCGGACCCCGACGTGCGCGCCCACTGGCGGGCCTGGCTCGAGCGGCTGATCGACATCACCGCCGACCTGGGTGCCGCCGCCACCGGCAGCCAGATCGGCATCCTGACCTATGCGGACGACCGCGACCCGGCCCGCCGCGCCGCCCGCTTCGCCGAGGCGCGCGACCACTGGCACGCGCTGGCCGCGCACGCCAAGGGGCGCGGCCTCGCCTCCCTGATGTGGGAGCCCATGTCGATCAGCCGCGAGTTCGGCCAGACCATCGCGGCCTGCAAGCGCGACCACGCCGCCCTCAACGAGGGCTCGCCTTTGCCGATCCTCATCAACGCCGACATCGACCACGGCGACGTCACCTCCCCCGACCCCGCCGACACCGACCCCTATGCCTGGGCCGAGGCCCTGGCGACGCTGAGCCCGGTCGTCCACATCAAGCAGAGCTCCATGGACAAGGGCGGCCACCGCCCCTTCACGGCAGAGTACAACGCGAAAGGCCGCGTCGTCCCCGAGCGCCTGATCCGGGCCCTCGAGCGTGGCGGCGGCAGCGACAACGAGCTCGTCTTCGAGTTCACCTTCCGCGAGCGCGAGCCCACCGACAGCGAGGTGGTAGCAGCCCTGAAGGAGTCCGTGGACTTCTGGCGGGACTGGGTGAGCCTGGCGTGAGGCCGGGGCGGACGCGCCGGATCAGGCCGGCGCGAAGCGGCGCACGTCGATCTGGTCCTGGCCTCCAAGGCGGACACCTCCCTTGTTAACCATTCGGGCCAGAGCACCTTTCCAGCGGTGAGATTGGTTAAGAAGGGAGGTGTCCCCCGCCCGTAGTCCACTATCGGAGCGAGCGTCGTCAGACAGCGAGCTCGTACAGGTTCCACGTCGTCTTCACCGCCAGCCGGTCGTAGAGCGCCCGGGCGCGGTAGTTGTCGTCGGCGGTGACCCAGCGCACCAGGCTCCAGCCGCGCTCGCGGGCGGTCAGGGCCACCGCCTCGATCAGGGCCCGGCCAATCCCTTTGGCGCGCGTCGGGGTCGACGAAGAGATCGTCGAGAAAGCCGATATCCGCACCCCGGAGCGGGCTCGGCATGCGGCGGAAATGGGCGAGGCCGACCGGCCGGCCGTCGACCAGAGCGAGCCGCCCCTCGAGCTCATGGCCGGGGTCCTGGAGCCAGCCCCAGACCACCTCGGCATGGGCGTCGGTCAGCTCGCGCTTGTAGAACGTTGCATAGCCCTGGAAGAGCTCCTGCCAGCGCGCGCGGTGCTCAGCGGCGATCGGCACGATCTGGGGCATGGGGCCTCGCCTCGACGATGGGGGTGATCGCCCGGGCGAGGCCGATGAGACCCTCGACCGTCCAGGCGGCGCGACCGACGACGAGGCCGTCGATCGCTGCCCGGCCGGCGAGGGCTTCGGCGTTCGCCGCGTTGACGCTGCCGCCATAGAGCACCGGCACGGCCCGGCCGTGGAGGTCCAATACGGCGTTCTTGAGGGCGCCATGAATGGCGTCGGCATAGTCGGGCGAGGCCGGCGTGCCGCCCTCGCCGATCGCCCAGACCGGCTCGTAGGCGAGGAGCACGCGGTCGAGATCGGCGGCGGCCACGCCCGCGAGCGCCATGCGCGCCTGCCGGGCGACGGTGACGGTGGCGGCGTCGAGCGAGCGCTCCTCCGCCGTCTCGCCGACGCAGACGAGCGGCCGGAGCCCGGCGGCGAGCACCGCCTTGACCTTGGCGTTGATGGCCGTGTCGGTCTCGCCGAAATGGGCGCGCCGCTCGCTGTGGCCGAGCTCGACCAGCGTGGCCCCGCACTCGGCGATCTGCGGTGCGGAGATCTCGCCGGTCCAGGCCCCGGCATCGGCCCAGTGGCAGTTCTGCGCCCCCACCAGGACGCCGCTGCCGGCAAGCGCCGTCGCCGTCTCGGCGAGGGCGGTGAAGGGCGGCAGCACGAAGAGCTGCAGCGGCAGCTCGCGCAGGCCCGGTGCGGCCCGCAACGCCGCGGCATAGGCCCGCGCCTCGGCACGGGTCTTGTTCATCTTCCAGCCGGTGCCGAGCCAGAACTTCCGCCCCATCCCCAGGTCCCCCCGATCGGCATCCCTTGACAGCCTGCCCGGTTCTTGTGCAATCTGCCGAAAGAAAGTTCAAGGAATGTATAAAAGTTCATGAGCGGGGAGACGGCCAGGGGGCAGGAGGAGCTGGGGCTCGCCACGCGGGCGGCCTGGCTTTCCTATGTCGGCGGCTACACCCAGGAGGACATCGCCGGCCGGCTCGGCGTCTCCCGCGTCAAGGTCAACCGGCTCATCGCCGCCGCCCATCGCGAAGGGCTGGTCAGGGTCTTCGTCGAGGGCACGGCCGCCGAATGCGTGGCGCTCGAGGACCGGATCGCCAAGGCGCACGGGCTCGCCTTCTGTCGCGTCGCCCCCGATCTGGGCGACGCTGACCTGCCGCTGCACGCCCTCGCCGCGGCCGGTGCCCGCTATCTCCTGGGCGTGCTCGAGCGGCCCGAGGTCGCCATCCTCGGCGTCGGCCACGGGCGCACGCTCGCCGCCATCGTCGATCGCCTGCCGCGCCTGCCGCGCGCCGATCTGAAGTTCGTCTCGCTGCTCGGCAGCCTGACCCGCAACGCCGCCGCCAACCCGTTCGACGTCATCCACCGGCTGGCCGAGAAGGTCGGCGGGGAGAGCTACTTCCTGCCGGTGCCGTTCTTCGCCGACAGCAACGAGGACAAGGCCGTCCTTCTGGCGCAGCGCAGCGTCAAGGACGTCTTCGCGCTCGCCCGCCTCGCCGATCTCGTCGTCGTCGGCATCGGCGAGCTCAGCGCCGACGCGCATCTCCTGCAGACCGGCATGATCACGCAGGCCGAGTTCGCCGGGCTGGCGGAGGCCGGTGCGGTGGGCGAGGTGCTCGGCCACTTCTTCGCCGCCGACGGCCGCTCGGTCGAGGCGGAGATCAACGGCCGCGCCCTCGGCCTCGAGCCGGCCGACCTGCGCGGCAAGGAGGTCACGGCTATCGCCGGCGGCCGGGGCAAGGCCCGGGCGATCCATGCCGTGCTGCAAAGCGGCCTGCTCACCGGCCTCGTCACCGACGAGGCGACTGCCAGGCGGCTGGCCGAGCTCGATCGCGGCCGGCCGCAGGGCATCGGGCCGATCGCCGGCGCGCCGGCGTCGTTGTTGAGAACCGCGTCCTGACCGGGGCGCGTGCCACCAAGGGAGGAAAAAGGCATGTATTCGAGGATCCAGGATCTCGCCAACGCCGTGGTCAGGCGCCAGCTCGACCGCAGGAGCTTCCTGCGCCGCGCCGGCCAGCTCGGCATCGGCGCCAGCGCCGCCACCTACTTCCTGAACCGGGCGCAGAGCACCGCCCTGGCCCAGGACTTCGACTGGCAGAAGCACAAGGGCACGACCGTCAAGCTGCTGCTCAACAAGCACCCCTACGCCGATGCGATGATCGCCAATCTCGACACCTTCAAGTCGATGACCGGGATGGAGGTCACCTATGACGTCTTCCCCGAGGACGTCTATTTCGACAAGGTGACGGCCGAGCTCTCGTCGGGCGGCGGCAATTACGACGCCTTCATGACCGGCGCCTACCAGACCTGGCAGTACGGCCCGGCCGGCTGGCTGGTCGACATGAACGAGTTCATCGGCGACGCGGCGCTCACCAACCCCAACTACAACTGGGACGACATCCTGCCGAACCTGCGCGCCTCGACCGCCTGGTCGGGCGTGCCCGGCGCCGAGCTCGGCGGCGAGGGGGCGAAGCAGTGGGCGATCCCCTGGGGCTTCGAGCTCAACTCGATCGCCTACAACAAGCGGGTGTTCGACGAGCACGGCCTGACGCCGCCCAACAACATGGCCGAGCTGATGGAGGTCGCAGCCAAGATCAGCAACGACGTCGACGGCATGTACGGCGTCGGCGTGCGCGGCTCGCGCTCCTGGGCGACCATCCACCCGGGCTTCCTTTCCGGCTACTCCAACTTCAACGAGCGCGACTTCACCATGGAGAACGGCCAGCTCATGGCCGCCATGGCGACGCCCGGCTCCAAGTCGTTCCACGCCGACTGGGTCAAGATGATTCAGGACAGCGGCCCGCGCGACTGGGCGACCTACACCTGGTATCAGGTCGGCACCGACCTCGGCGCCGGTGCCTCGGGCATGATCTACGATGCCGATATCCTGGGCGGCTACTTCATGAACGGCGGCGAGAATGCCGAGGCCGGCAACCTCGCCTACCACGCCTTCGCCCCGAACCCCGAGGCCACGGCACCGACGCCCAATGTCTGGATCTGGTCGCTCGGCATGAGCAACTTCTCGACCCAGAAGGAGGCCGCCTGGCTCTTCATGCAGTGGGCCTCGGGCACCGACCATGCCCTCTTCGGCGCCCGCGACATGGACTTCGTCAACCCGGTGCGCCAGTCGGTCTGGGACGACCAGGCCTTCCAGGACCGGATCGCCAAGAGCTACCCGGGTTATCTCGAGCAGTACGAGGCCTCGGCCCCGGGCTCGAAGATCTACTTCACGCCGCAGCCCCTCTTCTTCAACCTGACGACCGAGTGGGCGTCGATGCTGCAACAGATGGTCGGCAACGGGTGCCGGTGGACGAGGGCCTCGACCAGCTGGCCGAGAGCGTCAACCGCCAGCTCCAAGCAGGCCGGCCTCTGATCGGCTACTGAATGGACCGGGGTCGGCAGGCGCCGGCGGTCGCTTCATCGAGCGCAAGGGGGCGGGTGGTCTTGGCAACCGAAGGCGCTGGAAGGCCGGTCGTGGACAGCTCGCGCCAAGCCCCGTTCATGCGCAGGCCTGCCTTATCTCCTGAGCCTGCCGGCGCTGCTGGTCTGCATCGGCATCCTCATCCCGTTCGGCACGGCGGTCTACTACTCGCTGCAGCGCTACAACCTCGCCTTCCCGATGACCCGCGGGTTCATCTGGTTCGACAACTACCTGCTGCTCTTCACCGATCCCGCGTTCTGGAACACGGTCCGGGTCTCGCTGCTCTACACGCTCTACACCGTGGGCCTCGAGCTGGTGCTCGGTCTCGGCATCGCGATGCTCCTGCAGCGGCGCACGCTCTTCAACAACACGATGAGCATCCTGCTGCTGCTGCCGCTGATGATCGCCCCGGCGATCGCCGCACTGATGTGGAAGCTGATGACCAATCCGGGCTTCGGCATCCTCAGCTATTTCGCGAGCCTCCTGGGCTTTCCGGACTTCAAGTGGGCGAGCGCTTCGTCCTCGGCCCTCTTCACCGTCGTCCTCATCGACATCTGGGTCTACACGCCCTTCATGATGGTGCTGCTGCTCGCCGGGCTGCGCGCCCTGCCGCGCCAGCCCTTCGAGGCGGCCGAGCTCGACGGGGTGCCGCAGAGCTTCGTCTTCTTCCGCATCACCCTGCCGATGCTCACCCCCTACATCATCACCGCCACGCTCTTCCGGATGCTCGAGAGCATCCAGCAGTTCGACATCATTTACGCGATGACCCAGGGCGGGCCGGGCAACACGCTCATGGTCTTCCAGGTCGCCGCCTATCTCGAGCGCTACCAGTACACCAATGTCGGCCGCTCGGCGGCGATCCTGATGGTGCTCTGGGCCATCACGTTCCTGCTCTCGAATCTCTTCATCAAGCAGTGGCTGAGGCTGCGCGAGCGGGCGAGGGGGATGGCCTGATGGAACGGCAGACCACAACCGGCCGGATCGTCCGCGTCACCCTGCTGACGCTGGTGGGCCTCTTCTTCCTGTTCCCGATCTTCTGGGTGCTCCTGATGTCGTTTCAGACGAACCAGGACATCCTCAGGATCCCACCCTCGCTCTTCTTCGAGCCGACGCTCGGCAACTACCAGGCCCTCATCTCGGGCCGGCTGGAGAGCACGGCGGGCGTGCTCGAGATCCGCTTCATGAACAACCTCATGAACAGCGTGATCCTCGCCGTCTCGTCGGTCGCCCTCTCGCTGCTGCTCGGCATCCCGGCGGCCTATGCCTTCGCCCGGTTCAAGTTCCGCTTGGGCGAGGACATCGCCTTCACGCTCCTCTCGTTCCGCTTCGCCCCGCCGCTCCTCGTCCTCCTGCCGCTCGCCCTCTACTTCCAGCAGATGGGCCTGATCGACACCTATATCGGCCTGATCTGGGTCTACCAGCTCATCACCCTGCCTTTGATCCTGTGGATCGTGCGCGGCTATTTCGAGGACATCAGCGAGGACATCGAGCATGCCTATAGGCTCGACGGCAATGGCTGGTTCAAGACCTTCCTGCGCATCGCCATCCCGCTGGCCAAGCCCGGCATCGCCGCGGCGACGCTGCTCTCCTTCATCTTCGCCTGGAACAATTTCGTCTTCGCGCTGATCCTGGCCTCGGCCAACAAGCAGCCGGTGACGGTGGGCGCACTCGCCTTCGTCACCGCGTCGGGCATCCAGTACGGGCAGATCGCCGCCTCCATCGTGCTCTCGGTGACGCCGACCCTGCTCCTCGCCCTCTATGCCCAGCGCTACCTCGTCGAGGGCCTCTCGCTCGGGGCGGTGAAGGGATGAGCTACCTCTCCCTCGCCAACGTCACCAAGCGCTTCAAGAACGAGGTCGTGCTCGACGGCGCCTCGCTCGACGTCGAGCGAGGCGAGACGGTCGTCGTCTTCGGCCCCTCCGGCTGCGGCAAGACGGTCCTGCTCCGGCTGATCGCCGGCATCAACGAGCCGGATTCCGGCACCGTGCGGATCGCCGGCCAGGACGTCACCTACCTCGCCCCGGAGCATCGCGACGTCGGCATGGCCTTCCAGAACTTCGCGCTCTACCCGCACCTCTCGGCCTTCGACAACATCGCGAGCCCGCTCAGCGCCCGCGGCGTCGGTCGCGCCGAGATCGAGCGCCGGGTGCACGAGGTGGCGGGGCTTCTGAAGATCGACCACGTCCTCCACCATCTGCCCAAAGCACTCTCCAACGGCCAGAAGCAGCGCACCTCGCTCGGCCGGGCGCTGGCCGGCAACCCGGGCGTGCTCCTGCTCGACGACCCCTTGCGCAATGTCGACGCCAAGCTGCGCTACGAGATGCGCCTCGAGCTGCCGCGCGTGCTCAAGGCGTTCGAGACGACGGTGATCTACGTCACCCAGGACTACAAGGAGGCCATGGCGCTGGGCGACCGGGTGGCCGTGCTGATGGGCGGCGGGTTCCGCCAGGTCGACCGGCCGGCCGCCATCTACAAGGACCCGGACGGCACCGAGGTGGCCCGGCTCTTCGGCGACCCCACGGTCAACCTCGTGCCGGGCACGATCGAGGCCGGCACGGTGGAAGCACTTGGCGCCCGCTTCCCCCTGGCCGCCCCGCTCGCCGACGGCCCCTGCCAGGTCGCCATCCGCCCCGAGAACATCGCCGTCACCCTCGAGGCGGCACCGGCCGGCGGTGCGGTGCCCGTCGAGCTCGGCATCGGCGAGACGACCCACGCCGTGCCGGTCGAGCTCGATGCCGTGACCCCGCTCAACGTGCGCGCCGTCATGCTGCTGCGCACCGCCGACGGGCGCGAGCTGCTCGCCACCTGCTCGGAGGACGAGGCGAGCCGCCTGCCGCGCGGCCACGGCCAGGGCCATGCCCATATCCGGGCGGCCGACCTCCTCCTCTTCGACCCCGCCGGCCGGCGCCACCGATGATCGCCGGCGCACTGAGGGACGGACGATGGCGACACTCACCCTCGACCCCGTCCTCAGGTCTACAAGGCCGCGCGCGGCAAGCCGGTCCTCGCCGTCGACGCCGTCGACATGGCCATCGCCGACGGCGAGATCCGCCGGCCTCTTGGGCTCCTCGGGCTGCGGCAAGACCAGCACGCTGCGGATGATCGCCGGCTTCGAGGACGTGACCTCCGGCCATATCGAGGTCGGCGGGCGGGTGATCGACACGCTCCTGCCGGCCGAGCGCAACATCGCCATGGCGTTCGAGGGCTATGCCCTCTACCCGCCGCTCCGCGTGCGCGACAATATCGGCTTCGCGCTCCTGCGCGACCGCCAGCCCCGGGCCGAGGTCAAGCGGCAGGTCGAGGAGATCGCCGAGCTGCTCGAGATCGTGCCGCCCTCGACACTACCCGCCCACCATCTCCGCCGGCCAGCAGCAGCGCACCAGCCTCGCCCGGGCGCTGATCCGCAAGGCCGACGTCTTCCTCCTCGACGAGCCCATGTCGCAGCTCGAGCCGCAGCTCCGGGCCGTGCTCCGCGCCCGCATCAAGGACTGGCTGATTACCCGGAAGATGACGACGGTCTTCGTCACCCACGACCAGACCGAGGCCATCGCCCTCGCCGACCGCATCGCCGTCATGGAGCAGGGCGTGCTGCAGCAGTTCCTACGCCTCGCCCGACGAGCTGAAGGGCGACCGGCCAACCTCTTCGTCGCCTCCTTCATCGGCGAGCCGCCGCCAGATCTCTTCGCGGCCAGGGTCGACCGCAGCCGCCCGAACTCGGCCTCGCCGTCCTCGGCCAGACCGGCGGCAGGGCCTTCGAGCTGCATTTCCCGACCGAGGTCGCCGGTCTCGCCGACGGCGCCAGCGTCCATCTCGGCATGCGCCCGCCTGCCTGCGCCTCGGTGAACGCGCGGGTGCCGTCCAGGGCACAATCACCAGCCACAGCTGGCTCGGCGACCAGGCCATGTCGGCGTCGAGATCGGCGGCAGGTGCATCGTCGTGGCCGAGGGCGAGGTGCCGGCCCGGCTGGGTGCCCCGATCGCCGTCGAGGTGCCGCTGCGCGCAGTCCACCTGTTCGACGCCGCCGACGGCCGGGCCCTCTTCCATGGCGCCGGGGCCGTGTCTTGAGCAGGGCAGGAGCTGATCATCGGCCTCGATGCCGGCACCCTCGGTGATCAAGGCCGTGGGCCTTCGACCGCGATGGTCGGCAGGTGGCAGTGGCGGCTGCCCAACTCTTATGACGAGCGGCCGGGCGGTGTCGCCGAGCAGGACGCCGGCGCGCACCTGGGCCAGCGCCGCCGAGGTGCTGCGGCTGCTCGGCGAGGAAGTCAGGACCTGCCCCGCCGGACCGCCGCACTCGCCGTCACCGGCCAGGGCGACGGCACCTGGCTGATCGACGGAGAGGGCGAGCCCGTGGCCCCCGGCTGGCTCTGGCTCGACGGCCGAGGCCCGCTTCGATCGTCGACGAACTGGAGCGCTCCGGCGCCCCGCCGACCGTCATCGCCACACCGGCTGCGGCCTCAATGCCTGCCAGCAGAACGCCCACCTCCTCTGGCTGCGGCGGCGCGAGGCGCTTCGACCCTGGCGCGCGCCGCCGCTACGCCTTCCATTGCAGGACTGGCGCACCTGCAGCTCACCGGCGTGCGCACCGACCGCTCGAGGGCACCTTCACCTTCGGCGATTTCCGCACCCGCGAGTGGGAGCGCGGTGCTGGACGCCTGGGCCTCGCCGATCTGCCACCTCCTGCCGCCGATGCTCGACGGCTCCACCACCACCCACCCGCTGACCGGGAAGCCGCCGCCGCCACCGGGCTCCGCGCAGGCACGCCGTGGCACTCGGCTTTCTCGACGTCGTCTGCACAGCACTCGGCGCCGGCATCTATATGGGCGCGAGCGCCGGGTCGGCTGCTCGATCGTCGGCTCCACCGGCATGCACATGCGCTTCCTGCCGGACGCGCGGCAGGTCGAGCTCGCGCCTGAGCCCTCGGGCTACACCATGCCCTTCCCGGTGCCGGGCTCGGTCGTGCAGATGCAGTCCAACATGGCCGCCACCATCAATGTCGACTGGATCACCGACCGGGTGCGCGGGCGACGCGCTCTTCGGCGTCGAGGTCGCCCGCCGCGCGGCGCGCAGGCGCAGCCTCGACGGCCGCGTGCTCGACGGCCGGCCAGGGGCTGCCTCTATCATCCCTACATCCTCCGAGGCCGGCGAGCGCGGCCCTTCGTCGACAGCGACGCCCGCGCCGCCTGACCGGGCTCTCGACCCGGACCAGGCTCGTCGACCTCGTCCGCGCCGTCTACGAGGGCCTCGCCTTCGCCGCCCGCGATTGCTACGCCGCCATGGGCCCGTCCCCGAGGAGATCATCGCCGGCGGTGCCGCCCGCTCGCGCGCCTTCAAGCGGATCATGGCGAGCGCGCTCGGCGTGCCGCTCCGCGAGCAAGCCCGCGAGGAGGCCGGGGCCGCGGGTGCCGCCATGATGGCCGCCTGCGCCATCGGCATGCATCCCGACATGGCGGCCACGATAACACGCCTGGGTGACGCCGACGCTCCACGGCGACACCGTCACCCGACCGGAGCTCGGCGCCCTCTACGACCGGCTCTTCCCGGTCTACCGGGCGACCCGCGAGGCGATGCCGGGCGTCTGGCGCCAACTCGCAACCGTGGAGCGGCCATGACCCGTGTCTCGATCATCGGCGACCTTCGCGAAGCACCCGAGGTGTTCGAGGCGGCCCGCCGGGCGAAGGCCTCGTGCCGCCTGCAGAGCCTGGCCTGGCCGGACGAGCGCTTCGTCAACGCCTGCGAGACGGGCAGATTCGCCCGGGCTCAAGGAGTTCATGGGCGAGCCGGGCCAGATCGCGGCCGCCGATCGGCGACGCCGAGGTGCTGGTCACGCATCTCGCCCCGGTCTCCGCCTCGATCTCGGCGCCGCCCCGTCTGGCTCATCGCCGTCAGCACCGCGGCGGCCCCGTCAACATCAGCCGCGCGGCCTGCGCCGCCCGCGGCACGTCCAGGTCAACGCCCCCGGCCGCAACGCCTCGGCCGTCGCCGAGGTTCACCATCGCCGCCATCCTCATGGAGACGCGGCAGATGCGCGCCAGCCACGAGGCGCTCCGCCAGGGCATCTGGCGCGGCGACCTCTACCGCGCCATTCTCACCGACCCGAGCTTTCCGAGCTCACCGTGGGCCTGATCGGCTACGGCCAGATCGGCACCCGCGTCGTCAAGCTGCTCCTGCCCTTCGGCTGCCGCATCCTGGTCGCCGACCCCTACAAGACGCTCGCCCCCGAGGACGCCGCCGCCGGCGTCGTCATGACCGACCTCGCGGACCTCCTCGCCCGCGCCGACGTCGTCAGCCTGCACGCAAGGGTCACCGAAGAGACGCGGGGCTTCCTCGCCGCCCCACAGTTCGCCGCCATGAAGCGCGGCGGCTGGTTCATCAACACACACCGCCCGCGGGCCATGGTGAACTACCCGGACTTGTGCACGGCGCTCAGATCCGGGCATTTGCGAAGTGCGATGCTCGGTGCTCTGGCAGGGCCGCCGCCGCCCGTTCCAGCTGCTCCAGCTCCCCAGCGTCACCTGACCCGCACATCGCCGGCGCCTCGACGACCACCGTGCGCATCGCCGCCGCCATGGTCGCCGAGGAGATCCGCCGCTGGCGCGCGGGCGAGCCCTTCCTCAACCCTGCTGATGGAGCCCTTCTGCCGACCGGCGGAACAGGTCATCGACCTTCTCGTGATCGGCGGCGGCATCGGCAGCGCCAGCATTGCCGAGGACGCGGCCGGCCGCGGCCTCCTCATCGCTCTGCGGATGGAGGATCTCGCCTGGGGCACCTCCTCGCGCTCCGGCAAGCTCGTCCATGGCGGGCTCCGCTACCTCGAATATTACGAGTTCCGCCTCGTCCGCGAGGCGCTGATCGAGCGCGAGGTGCTGCTCGCCGCCGCCCCGCACATCATCTGGCCGATGCGCTTCGTCCTGCCGCACAGCCCGGAGCAGCGCCCGGCCTGGCCGGATCGCCTCGGCCTCTTCTCTACGACCACCTGGGCGGCCGCAAGCGCCTGCCGCCGACCCGTGCCCTGGACCTCCGAAGCGCGCCGGAAGGTGCCCCGATCCGCCGACCTTCACCCGCGCCTTCGAATATTCCGACTGCTGGGTCGACGATGCCCGCCTCGTGCTGCTCAACGCCCTGGGCGCGCACGAGCGCGGAGCGAGAGATCTGACCCGCACCGCCTGCACCGCCGCAAGGCGTGAAGGCGACCACTGGCAGGCCGAGCTCGAGGACCGAAGGGACGGCAGCCGCCGCACCATCCGCGCACGCGCCATCGTCAACGCCGCCGGCCCCTGGGTCGAGCGGATGCTCGGCCGGGTCACAGGGGCCGCCAGCCGCCGCCGCGTCCGGCTGAGGTCAGGGCAGCCACATCGTCACCCGCAAGTTCTGGGACGGCCCGCACGCCTCTCCTGCAGAACACCGACAAGCGGGTCATCTTCGTCAACCCCTACGAGGGCGATCTCGCCCTCATCGGCACGACCGACATCGCCGTCGACGGCGACCGACAGCGTCGCCATCGATCAGGCCGAGATCGACTACCTGCTCCGGCGTCATCAACCGCTACTTCGCGCGCAGGCGCTCACCGCCGACATCGTCGCCACCTTCTCCGGCGTTCGCCCGCTCTACGACGACGCCGCCGAGAACCCTCCCGCCGTCACCCGCGACTACGTCTTCGACGTCGAGCCCGAAGCGCCCGCCGGTGGCCAGGCCCCCATCCCTCTCCGTCTTCGGCGGAAAGATCACGACCTACAGGAGCTCGCCGAGCACGCGCTCGACAAGCTCCAGCCCTTCTTCCCGGCCCTCGGCCGCCCCTTGGACCGCCACAGCACCCCTGCCGGGCGGCGACATGCCAGGTGCCAGTTTCGACCGTTTCGGGCCGGCCTCGCTGCCGACTTCCCGTGGGCGCCCGCCGATCTGGTGCTTCACTACGCCCGGCTCTACGGCACGCGGGCGCGCACCCTTCTCGACGGCGCCGGCGGCGGCCGATCTCGGCCGCCATTTCGGCGGCCTGCTCTTCGCGCTCGAGGCCGCCTATCTCCGCCGCCACGAATGGGCCATGACCGCCGCCGATATCCTCGACCGGCGCACCAAGCACGGCCTCCATCTCTCCCCGCCGAGCGCCGGGCCTTCGCGGCCTGGTGCGACGAGCGGCAAGCGCACCCTCCGATGCCTGAGGGCGCCTGCACCCTCGGCATCGACTGCGGCACCTCCGGCCTCCGGGGTGTGGTCGTCGACGCCGCCGGCACCGTCCTCGCCACCGCCCATCGCCCGTTCCCCGCCGGCACCACCGACCGGCCGTCTGGGCCAGGGCCATGGACGAGGTCATCGCCGAGCTGGCGCCCGTGGCCCCGTCGCCGCCCTTGCCATCGACGGCACCTCGGGTACGCTGCTGCTCGACGCCGCCGGCGAGCCTCGGCCCGGCCTCTCCCCCGCGACGACGCCTCGCGCGATCTCGCATCCGAGATCGCCACGCTCGCTCCACCGGAGAGCGCCGCCCATGGTGCCACCTCGCCGGCCGCCCGCCTGCTGCGCCTCAGGAGCGCCACCCCGAGGCCGCCCACGCTTTGCACCGGTCGACTGGCTCGCCCGGCTCACCGGCCGCTCCGGCACGAGCGACGACAACAACGCGCTCAGAAGCTCGGCTGGGACCCTGTCGAGCGCGGGCCCGCCTGGCTCGCCGCCTTCGGCATCCGCCCCGACCTCCTCCCGGCCGTCGTCGAGCCCGGCACGGTTAGGGCGGGTACGCCATAGCCCGCTCACCGGGGCCGTGGTCGTCGCCGGCACCACCGACGGCTGCGCCTCGGCTTCCTCGCCACCGGCGCCTCCGCCCGGGCGACGGAGGTCACCGCCCTCCGGCACCACGCTCACCATCAAGCTGCTCTCCGCCCCACGGCCGTCTTCCTTCCGCCCACGGCCTCTACAGCCACCGGCTCATGGGCGCCTGGCTCGCCAGCGGCGCCTCCGACAGCGGCAGTGCCACCTGCTCCGCTATTTCCAGGCTGACGAGATCGAGGCCTGACCCCGGCGATCCGCCGGGCCGAGCCCCTCGACCTCGGCTGGCATCCCCCTCCAGGCAAGGGCGAGCGGCGCTTCCTTGGCCGACCCCGCCTGACCTTCGAGCCCGCCGACGCTCCCGGCCGACCGTGCCCGCTTCCTCCAGGCGCTCATGGAAGGCATCGCCCGTGTCGAGGCCACAACAGCCTGCCGGGCTCCGGTGAACTGGGCGGCCCGCCGCTCGGTTCTGTCCGGACAGTCGGCGGCGGGGCCAGGAACGACGCCTGGACCCGCGTCCGCGGCCGCCACCTCGCCGTGCCGATGCTCCAGCCCCCAGCACCGATGCCGCCTGCGGCACCGCGCCTCGCCCGCAAAGGCATCTGAGATGAACGACCTGAAAGCCCTCGCCGAGTTCTCCGCGAAGATCGGCAGCGACCCCGAGCAAGGTGCAGGCGGGCGGCGGCAACACCTCGCTGAAGGTGGAGGGCACGCTCTGGGTCCAGGCCTCGGGCTTCTGGCCTCGCCGACGCCACGCGGAGCGACCTCTTCGTGCCGGTCGACATCGCCTGGTCCTCGATGCCATCGACGGCGGCGACGAGACGACGTGCGCTAACCGCCACCATCGCCGACAAGAACCACAAGGGGCTCCGCCCTCGATCGAGACCAGCCTGCACGCGCTCCTGCCGCACCGCTTCGTCGTCCGCACCATTCGGTCCGGACGATCGCCATCGCCATCCGCAGCGACGCCGAGGCCCGCTTCGCCGAGCGCCTGGACGGCCTGAGCTGGGCCTTCGTCCCTTACGTCTTCCGGGCCTGCCGCTCACCGGGCGATCCGCGACGCCATCGATTCACGGCCCATCGACGTCATCGTCATGGGCAATCACGGCCTCGTCGTCGCCGCCGGCGATCTCGATGCCGCGGCAGCGCTCACCTCGCCGAGGTCGAGCGCCGCCTCGACGCCCCCGGCCAAAAGCTCGATGCAGCCGCCCCGCCGGCGCTTCGCGCCGGCATACCCGACCCGCCCGCCACGCCGCCGCCCACGCCCTGGCGCACGACGCAACCATGCGTGAGCAGACCACCGCCAGCTCCTACTACCCCGACCATGTCATCTTCCTCGGCCCCGCTGCGGCCACCCCGGAGAGATTCGCCGCCCGGGCCAGCAGCTCCTCCTCGTGCCGGGCGAAGGCGCCTATCTGCCCGAGGACGCCCAGCCCGCCGCCGACGAGCTGGCGCTCTGCCTCGCCCTCGTCCTCGCCCGCGTGCCCAGGCGACGCCCGGCTGATCAACCACCGCCGCCGAGGAGGCCACCTCCTCGGCTGGGACGCCGAGAAATACCGCCAGTCCCTGATCCGGCCCGCTTGAGCGGTCAGCGCTCGCGCACGACCTCGTATTCCGCCTCGATCACCCGCCCGCGCGTGCCCGCCTGCCAGGACGTCCCGGCTGCCGGCCAACACCAGACTGCCGCTCCATGCTCGCGAGCTGCTTGCCCAGCCGCCAGCGCGCATAGGCAATGCCGACCGGCCGCCACCAGCGCTATCGCGAATCATCGCCAGCACGATCGGCAGCAGCAGCAGGCTCAAGGCCAGCCCGGCGATCCCCAGAACGGCAGCCACGAAGGGCTGCAACAGCGACTGCATCTTCATCTCCATCCTTTCAACAGAATATGGGGCGAGGATCGGCCGCTGCAAGGTCTGGCGTCGCCGCGGTTGTCGCCCGGCCCGCGTGGTGCACACAACAGCCACCATCCGGCACAGGGGCGGCATGAACGGCATCGACTACATCGCGCAGTGAAGCAGGAGGGCGTCGAGTGGCTCGCCTGCTTCCCCAGCAACCCGCTCATCTCGGCCGTGGCCCGGATCGGCATCCGTCCGGTGGCGTTCCGCCACGAGCGCGGTGCCGTCATGGCCGCCGACGGCTACAGCCGGATCAGCGACCGCCAGCGCTTCGGCGTCGTCGCCCTGCAGGCGCAGGCCGGTGCCGAGAACGCCATGGGCGGCATCGCCCAGGCCAACGCCGACAACATCGATGCTGGTCTTCCTCGGCGGCAACGCCTCGGCCCTCTCGGTCCGGCCGAACTTCACGGCCGCCCGCAACTACGAGGGCTGGGTCAAGCGGGTCGAGGCGATCTACACCCCGGACCAGGTCGGCGACGTCATGCGCCGCGCCTTCCACGCGCTGCGCAACGGCACGCCCGGCCCCGTCGTCGTCGAGCTGACCGCCGATGTCTGCGCCCGCGAGGTCCCCGAAGCGGCACGGACCTACAAGTCACCCAAGCTCGTTCGCCAGCAGCCGGCGAGCGCCGAGATCGAAGCCGCCGCCGACGCCCTCATCGGTGCGAAGCAGGGCCTCATCTGGGCCGGCGCCGGCGTCCTCTTCGCGGGCGCCACCACGGCCTTCAGGAGCTCGCCGAGCTCACCGCCACCCGTCTTCTGCACCATGCCCGGCAAGTCCGCCTTCGACGAGCGCCACCCGCTGGCGCTTGGCGCCGGCAGCGGCACCACCACCGGCCCCGCCCACCAGTGGCTGACCCAAAGCGACGTGCTGCTGGCGCTGGGCAGCAGCCTGACCCGCACCCCCTATGGCAGAGGTCCACCCCGGCAAGGCCTCATCCACAACACCGTCAACCCGGACGACCTCAACAAGGACGAGGCAGCCGATATCGGCCTCGTCGGCGACACGCCTGACCATCGAGGCCCTGATCGCCTGCATCAAAGCCAGGACCGGCGGCAAGGGCTGCGGCGACCGCGCCGCCACCGAAGCCGCCATCGCCGAAAACCAGGGCCGCATGGCTGGCCGAATGGAACCCGATCCTCGCCTCCGACGAGGATCCTTCTACCGCGTGATCCAGGCCCTCAACGACACGCTCGACCTCGAGAACAGCATCGTCACCCACGACGGGGGTCACCGCGCGACGTCATCGTGCCAGCACTTCTGCACGGCCACCACCGCACAGCTATGTCGGCTGGGGCAAGACCACCCATCTGGGCTTCGGCATCCCCTCGTCATCGGCGCGAAGATGGCGGAGCCGAGGAAGTTCTGCCTCAACCTCATGGGCGACGGCGCCTTCGGCATGTCCGGCACCGACATCGAAACCGCCGCCCGCTCCGGCGCCGCCATCACCACCGTCCTCCTCAACAACAGCGCCATGGCCACCTACTCAGCCCCGCAGGGCGTCATCGGCGCTGAGGCCGCGAACGCTACGGCGTCTCCACCATGCACGGCGACTACGCCAAGATCGCCGAAGCCATGGGTGCCACCGGCATCCGCGTCACCAAAGCCGCCGAGCTCCGAGCCCGCCTGAAAGAAGCCCAACGCCTCAACGCCGCCGGCAAAACCGTCCTCATCGACGTCCGCGCCAATATCGAGGAACGCCGGTCGCGGTTCTGAACGACTAAGCGGGGGAAATGATTTCCCCGCGCCCCCTCGGGACTGGCTCCTCGCCAAAATACCGGATGGGCCGGAAGGCGTGCCTTCCCGCCTTCTTCCTCTCCTGAGCCCCCTTCGCTGTCGCATCGGATGTGACAGCGGCCTCCAGATTATCGCAGATTCCGCGACTCTTCTGGGAAGATTGTCGCAGGGCCATGCGACTCCTGAGCCGAGCTGTCGCAAGATCTGCGACAGCTTTCCCGGTTTGTCGCGTCAGCTGCGACAGTTCGGAGCGAACGAACCGGGAAAACGACGAGCGAACCCTCAGGATCGACAGTCGAACCTAGCGATTCGACGAACGAACCCAAGCAACAGCAAACGAACCCGGCGGTCAACCTCTTGAACGTCCTTTTCCCACGAGGCGATGAGCCCCCAGCGCATCATCTCAAGCTCGCGGCGGTGCTCGCCCTGCCGTATGAACAGTGATTCCGGGCCGACGCTCGCGCACGCGCCAGAATCCGCTACGATCAGCAACCACTACTGTGAACGCTACCAGCGCATCGAGGCCACCGTTGGTCAGCTGGATTTCCGTCGCGTGGCCATCCGCTACGACAAGCTGGCGATCAACTTCCTCGCCACTGTCACCTTGGCCACTCTCGTCTGTATCTACCTGCGGTGGGTCCGGACCCTAGTGTACGGCCATTAGCGCTTCCCCAGCTCTTTGCGCAGCCGTTCTCTCTTCGTCGGTGAGCCACCAGTTCCAGCACCACGGTAACCTTCTTTAGCTTGCCCATTAAGCATAGGAGCATTTTATCTGCATAGTCCTCGACCACTGGTGTGCCGGCGTCCTCCCCGACGTCGAAGGTTTCGTCGAGCGAGAAGCGAACTCGATCGTTTGCAGGATCTTGCCCTCGGCGACTGGCTTCTCGTCCACGAGCAACGTGCCCGTGGCACCTTTGCCAATCTCCGCCCTCATAGTCGAACTTGGCGCGCACAACATGATTGCCTGGTAAGAGTACCTGATCGAGCAATGCGGAACTTATGCTGTGGCTGATTGGAGAGGGCATAGGCAGATGTTCCGGCTTGTTGTCGTTCAGGAGGAGCGCCCAACCGCCGAAGCGACCTCCGATCGTCGCGATGACTCCGGTCGCGCCATCTTCAGGAATGGTCACTTCAGCAGCCACGGTCCACGACTTGTTCTTGAAGTCGGGTGCCGATACAGGAATGCGGATCATCCGGGTTGATAGGTGAACTCGGTGCGGCCACGGGTGAGGTTCGGTCGGATCGCTGGATCAGCGCGCGACGCGAAACTGGAGTCGACCGGATACGTTGTATTTCTTCGCCTCCACATCAAAGGCGCTCTGAAGCTCCATGAGCTTGTCGGGATACTTGTCTGCAGGGTTTGTTGGCCTGACTAAAGTCCTCGGTGATGTTGTAGAGCTCCCATTTGAAATCGTCCGGGTTAGGTTCTTTAATTGTCACCCACGGCAACCGAAGCGGGTTGTACTCGCCATCCATCCGTCTTTGTAAATGGCGCGGTTGCCGACCAGCTCGAAATATTGCGTTGAGTGACGCTCAGCGGCCTTTGCGTCGTCGAACGTGTAAGCGAGACTGACGCCATCCGAGCGGATCTTGTTCCACGCCATCCAAAATCGTCGGCGGGGTGATTCCGACGGCTTCATAGATGGTCGGTACGATGTCGATCACGTGAGCAAACTGGGAGCGCAAGCCCCCTTGTCATTGATGCGCGCCGGCACGAAATCACCAAACCGTTGCGCGTGCCGCCAAGTGCGAGGCGACCTGCTTCGTCCACTGCATCGGCAGATCCATGGCGTGCGCCGTAACCGGGTAGTGATTGTAGGTCAGTGGGCCGCCCAGCTTGTCCATCATTGAGAGCAGATAAGACAGTCTTCCTTGACGCGTTCCTACGGTCGCCACCTCGTTGGTGGTGCCTTACCGAGAGTCCCTTCGGGGCTAGCACCGTTGTCACCCATGATGAAGATGACCAGCGTGTTGTCCAGCTGGCCCGATTCATCGATGGCGTCGGCGCCGGTGATTGTCGGCGCCAGGAAAGTGCGCCCGCGTAAGCTTCCATCATCCGCGCATACAGACATACTGGTCCTCCGACAGAGATCCCAGGCGGAATCTGTTCCGGACGCTCGGTCAATTGAGTGTTTGGCGGCACCACCCCGAGCTTGTTCCTGCCGGCAAGGGTCTTCGCACCTTGTCCCAGCCTTGGTCAAACTGCCCTTTATACTTATCTATCCACTCTGTCGGCGCATGATGCGGCGCGTGCGCCGATGCCTGTCGCGTAGTAAAGCCATGGCTTGTCGGGTGCAAGCGCGTGCTGCATCTGCATCAATCGATCGCCTTGTCTGCCATGTCGCGGTCAAAAAAATGTAGTCGGGTTTTCCGAGATAAGGCTCGATGGGTCTGGTGTTCTCATAGAGAGCCGGATGCCATTAGTCCGGAATCGCCACCGATGAATCCCGTAGAAATACTCAAAGCCGAGGCCAACCGGCCATAAGTCGAACAGTCCGGCCTGACTCGACATCAATCCGGCACGTTGTGCATTTTGCCGAACCATGAGGTGTTGTAGCCGTTCTCTTTTGGGATCTCGCCTACGGATCCTGCGCTCTTGGGGATAAGCAGATCGAATACATGACGATCCGATCGAGGCCGGAGCCGGTGTCGCCGCTGGCAGGCACCAGACCTTTTCGACATTCCCCGGCCGGACGCCGTTCGAGCCGCACTGATCGCTGCCACGATGCTTCCTCAACATGCCGACGCTGCCGGCCGCCATCGAAGCGAGCTCGTCCACCGCGCCGCCATCACGGATGCTCATAGCCGAGCCCCGACGGACGGCCGGAAAGCGTCGCTCGGCGCTCTTCGGCCCTCTCCGGCGCTCGGGTTGGCGCATCAGAAGCGACATTGGGGCTCGGGTTGTCGCGGATTCTGCAACAGGACCTGCCGGAATGTCGCGGATCCCGCGACATAACGATTCGTGATGGCGCGCCCAATGCGACATTCGCCCGGGAATGTCGCGGATTCCGCAACACGAGGCCGCGAACGAACCCGGGAAAACGACGTTCGAACCCACGGAATCGACGATCGAACCCGGCGATTCGACGAACGAACCCAGTCGGCAGCCAACGAACCCACGGCCGATCAACATACTGATTCAAAGAAGGATTATGCCATTCAGCGCCCTTTGGCGCCTCGTCGAGCAACCCAAGAACCGAAAACTGCCGAACGAACCGAGGCGGCGCTTGCGGTCGGGGGCAGTTCGTGATAGGATTATTATCTGATCGCTCTCAGTGGATGCTGAGCTGTGGCGGCTCGGCTGGGGTCGGGTCCTTCAGCTTGAAGTAGCTGAGGGTGACGAGGGTCAGGGCCAGGGCTGTCGTGGCGGTGCCGATGAGGGCGCCGACGCCCAGGCCGAAGAGCAGGCCGAAGGCGGCGGTCAGCGTCGCCTGGACGAGGCCGAGGGCGAGATTGAGGACGATGAGGATCATGACGATGGCCGTGATCTTCAGCCGGTGCCCGGCGGTGAGCCGGCTGCTCTCCTTGATCGCCGCCATGGCCGGCGCGTCCTCGAGGACGACGAGCGGCCAGGCGACCCAGAGGAAGGCCAGCGCGATCAGCCCCGGCACGAGGAGCAGGACGAAGCCGACGCCGAGGATGACGCTGATGACGACGAGGGCGGTGGTGATCCGGACATAGCCGTCGTTCGGGCCGGAGAGGAGCCCCCTGAAGCCCGGCGCTGGCCCGCCGCCGCGGAGCTGCGCCACCAGCACGACGAGCCCGCCATGCGCCAGGGCAACCAGCGGCAGGCTGAGCACGAGGACGACCAGGGACAGGAGGAAGGAGTCGCTCATCAGGCTGGCGATCCAGGAGGGGGCGAGGCCGATCGCGCTCAGCCCCAGCATCTTGCCCGGCTCGGCGAGGATCAGCCTCGCCGATTCGCCATAGAGCTCGAGAACGTCCAGATCCCTTGCCGCCACGTGCCGTCCTCCCCTGATCCCGGCCGCTTCGGGCCTACATCACCATGCCGCCGTCGATGATCATGGCCTGGCCCGTGGTGTAGGCGCTCTCGTCGCTGGCGAGGTAGAGGGCGAGGGCCGCGATCTCCTCGGGCTTGCCGATGCGGCCCATGGGCTGGCGGGCGATGAAGGCGGCCCGCGCCTTGGCGTAGTCGCCCTGCGCGTGCAGCCGCTGGTCGAGCGACGGCGTCTCCACCGTGCCCGGGCAGATGGCGTTGCAGCGAATGCCCCTGGTCACGTAGTCGGCGGCGATCGACTTGGTCAGCCCGATCACGGCGGCCTTGGTGGTGCCGTAGACGAAGCGGTTGACGACACCCTTGATGCTGCCGGCGACCGAGGCGACGTTGACGATCGAGCCGCCGCCATTGGCCAGCATGGCGGGCAGGAAGGCCTGGCACATGTGGAACATGGCGGTGACGTTGAGCCGGTTCGAGAACTCCCAGGCCTCGTCGTCGCATTCCAGGATGGTGCCGTTGTGGACGAAGCCGGCGCAGTTCAGCAGCACGTCGACCGCACCCAGCTCCTTCGCCAGCGACAGGATCGCCGCCTTGTCGGTGACATCCAGCGCCGCCGTGCGGCAGCCGGCGAGGTCCGCGAGCAGCCCATGATCGCGGTCGGTGGCGATCACCTCGGCCCCCGCATCGCGGAACTGCTCGGCCGAAGCCCGGCCGATGCCCTGTCCCGCGGCGGTGATCAACGCCTTCTTGCCGGCCAGCCTTCCAGTCACGTCCCGAGCCCTCCCCATCGTGCGACGCCTTGGCCTAGGCAGCGCCGGACACGCCGTCAAGCGACGTGACGGCCGAGCCGCATCGCGGCCGGGCCGGCCGCTGGCGCTGCAGGGCCTTCAGCAGAGGTAGCCAAGCGCGCATATCCGACTATCCTGCCTACGTTCGTCCTCAAGCCAATCGAGCAGCACCCCATGCCGGCATTTCCGATCGTCGATACGCACGTCCATCTCTGGGACCCCGAGCGGATACCGCTTGCCTGGGGCGACCAGGTCCCGGCGATCAACCGGCGGCATCTGATCCCCGAATACGACGCGGCGCGCGGCGAGGTGGCGGTCGAGGGTATCGTCTTCATCGAGTGCAACGTCGCACCCGGCCGGTATCTCGACGAGGCCCGGATGGTGGGCGGGATCGCCCGCGACGAGCCGCGGCTGCAGGCCATCGTCGCCCATGCGCCGCTCGAGCAGGGCGAGGAGGTCGCGGCCGACCTCGACGCGTTGGCCCGCGAGCCGCGCCTGCGCGGCATCCGCCGGCTGCTGCAGCAGGAGGCCGACATCGAGGCCGTGCTCGACGACCGCTTCCTCGCCGGGCTCGGCCTCCTGCCGCGCTACAACCTCCATTTCGAGATCTGCGTCCGCCACCACCAGCTCGGCGCCATCGTCGATCTGGTGCGGCGGCTGCCGAACGTCACCTTCATGCTCGACCACATCGCCAAGCCGGCGATCCAGGACGCCCAGCTCGAGCCCTGGAAGACGCGCATGGCCGAGCTCGCCGCCCTGCCCAACCTGATGTGCAAGATGTCGGGCCTGGTCAACGAGGCCGATCACGAGAGCTGGCAGCCGGCGGACCTGCGGCCATATATCGACCACGTGGTCGAGACCTTCGGCTTCGATCGCCTCGTCTTCGGCAGCGACTGGCCGGTGATGACGCTCGCCGCCGACATCCCGCGCTGGGTGGCGGTGCTCGACGACGCGCTGGCCGGCGCTTCCGACAGCGAGCTGCGCATGTTCTGGGTCGAGAACGCGCAGGCCTTCTATCGTCTGGCCGACGGCTGACGCGCGTTGCGCGATCCGCAAGCCCGACCGCGGAGACAGTGATGCTGCAGCTTCTGCGCCCGCGATGGGGAACCAGGAAGGCCGGCAGCGGGCCGGACCCGGCCCGCAGCCGGGCCAGCCATCCCGGGCTCTCCATCCTCGTCGAGCGCGGCCATCTCGGCCCCGAGGCGGTCGAGCACGCCCTCGCCCGGGCGGCCGAGACCCGCCAGCCGCTGCCCGTGGTGCTGAGCGAGCTCGAGCTGCTCGCCGGCCAGGAATGGGCAGCGCTCATGGCCGAGCGCTACGGCCTCGAGCAGGCCGGCCCCGCCGAGCTGCCGACGGCCCCCCTGCTGCCGGAGACCTTCGCGCCCCGCTTCCTGCGCCAGGCCTGGGTGCTGCCGCTCGCCCTGGACGAGACGACGCTCTGGCTCGGCATGGCCGACCCGGCCGACGAGGCGGCGATCAAGGCAGCCAGGCTCGCCGCCGAGCGCGACGTGGTGCCGGTGGTCGTCCCGGTCGAGGACCTCAGGGTAGCCTATGAGCGCCTCTTCGACTCCGGCCAGCGGGCGCTGCAGGA
The DNA here is from genome assembly GCA_041397945.1 of Geminicoccaceae bacterium. Classification (GTDB taxonomy): domain Bacteria; phylum Pseudomonadota; class Alphaproteobacteria; order Geminicoccales; family Geminicoccaceae; genus SLRI01. The sequence continues at coordinate 3,512 of JAWKVR010000009.1, read as the reverse complement.
GATCGTCGACGACCTGGCGCTCCCCGGCCTCGACGACGCGTCGAACGTCGAGCAGCTCATCGACCTCGCCAAGGAGGCGCCGGTCGTCCGGCTGGTCAACCAGCTCCTGACCGACGCGCTTCGGATGGGCGCCTCCGACATCCATATCGAGCCCTATCCCGATCGGCTGCAGGTCCGCTACCGGATCCACGGCCGGCTGAAGGAGATCGGCGCGCCACCGGCCAAGCTGGCGGCGGCGGTGATCTCGCGCATCAAGATCCTGGCCAAGCTCGACATCGCCGAGCGCCGCCTGCCGCAGGACGGGCGCAGCCAGCTCACGCTTCTCGACCGGCGGATCGACCTGCGCGTCGCCACCATGCCGACCATCCATGGCGAGAGCCTGGTCATCCGGCTGCTCGACCAGGCGGCGGGCTCGGTCGAGCTCGGCCATGTCGGCCTCGCCCCCGCCAACGAGGCAGCGCTCCGCCGCCAGCTGCAGTCGCCGCACGGCATGATCCTGGTCACCGGCCCGACCGGCAGCGGCAAGACGACGACGCTCTACGGGGCACTGCGGACCCTCGACGCGGCGAGCGACAAGATCATCAGCATCGAGGACCCGATCGAGTACCAGATCGACGGGGTGACGCAGATCCAGGTGAAGCCCGAGATCGATCTCAGCTTCGCCCGCATCCTGCGCTCGGTCGTGCGCCACGACCCGAACGTCGTCATGGTCGGCGAGACGCGCGATGCCGAGACCGCCGAGATCGCGGTGCACGCGGCGCTGACCGGCCATCTGATGCTGACCACCCTGCACACCAACAGCGCCGCCGGGGCCGTCGCCCGGCTGCTCGACATGGGGGTCGAGCCCTATCTTCTGGCCTCGGTCCTGCGCTGCGTGATCGGCCAGCGGCTGGTCGGCGTGCTCTGCGATGCCTGCAAGGAGGCCTATGTGCCGAGCGTCGACGAGCGGCATGTCTTCGAGAATCGCGGCATCGAGCTGCCGACCCCGCTGCGCCTGTGCCGGCCGGTCGGCTGCCGGGCCTGCAACGAGCTCGGCTTCACCGGCCGGATCGGCATCTTCGAGCTGCTCGAGGTGGACGAGCCGGTGCGCGAGCTGATCCGCGACCGGGCGCCGAGCCAGACCCTGCAGGCGCAGGCCCTCGAGCGGGGCATGACGACCATGTTCCAGGACGGGCTGGCCAAGGCGCTCGCCGGCACGACCACGCTCGAGGAAGTCTGCCGGGTCACCGAGGAATGGTAAGGCAGGGTCCCGCCCAGGGGGTGCGCGCGTGCCGCAGTTCGCCTACCGGGCGCTGACCGAAGCCGGCGAGCGGGTCGCCGGCGAGATCGAGGCCGGTGACCGCCGCGGCGCCATCCAGCGGCTCCAGGCGCAGGGCCTGATCCCGATCGAGGCGCAGCCCGCCGGGCGCGGCACGCTGCCGGGGGCGGAGGCGCCCGTCGGCCGGCCGGCGCGCAGCAGCGGTCGCCAGGCCGCCCAGGTGACGGTCACCACGCGCGAGCTGGCCACGCTGATCGGCGCCGGCGAGACGCTCGAGAGTGCTCTGGCACTGGTCGCCGGCGAGCTCGGCGACCGCCGGCTGCGGGCCGTCTTCGAAGGCATTCTCAATCGCGTGCGGACCGGTGCCTCGCTGAGCGACGCCATGGCGGCCGAGCCCCGGGTGTTCTCGCGCCTCTATGTCGGCATGGTGCGCGCCGCCGAGGCGACCGGGCGGCTCGGCGAGGTGCTGGGCGAGCTCGCCGATCTGCGCGAACGCCAGGAGGCCCTGCGCCGGCAGCTCGGCTCGGCGCTGATCTACCCCGCCGTGCTGACGCTGACGGCGATCGGCGCCGTCCTGGTTCTCCTGCTCTATGTCGTGCCGCAGTTCACGCCGGTCTTCGCCGGCCACGAGGACCGGCTGCCGCCGCTCACGCGGTTCATCCTGGATGCCGCCGGCTGGCTCCGGGCGCACGGCCAAGCCATGGCCGTGGCCCTGGCCTGCCTCGGTCTCCTCTGGCTGCTCGCCGCGCAGGTCGGCTGGCTGCGGCTGGTCGGCCATCGGCTGGCGCTGCGGGTCTGGGGGATCGGGACCCTCGCCCGCGAACGGGCCACGGCCGAGGTCTGCCGCGGCCTCGCGACGCTGCTCAAGGGCGGCCTCGACCTGCCCTCCGCGCTGCTGCTCATGCGGGAGATGGTGAGCAACCTCGCGATCGCCGAAGCCCTCGGCCGGGCCGCCTCGGCGGTGCGTCAGGGCAGGCGGCTGAGCGAGGCGCTGGCCGCCGAGGGCATTCTTCAACCGATGGGCCAGAAGCTCCTGCGGACCGCCGAGGAGAGCGGCCGGCTCGAGCCGCTCGCCCGCTACATCGCCGAGCGCTTCGAGCAGATCATGGCGACGCGGATGCAGCGTTTCGCCACGCTGCTCGAGCCGCTGCTGGTCATCGGCCTCGGCGGCATCGTCGGCGGCATCGTGATCGCCATCCTGACCGCCGTGCTGAGCGTGAACGAGCTCGCCTTCTAACGTCCTAGGCGGATGATCCTCCATCGGGCCGCTTGGCGTCCGGCCCGGAATCCGCTAGACAACCATCGGTCAGTGCAGGGCGCCTTCTCGCGGCGCCGCCCGTTCGACCCCTCAGACAGATCAAGGCCCCGGTGCAAGCCTGGCATCCCATCACCAAACTCGTGGCGGTTCTCGGCGGCCTCGCTCTGGCGTGGCTCTGGTGGACCGGCGACGATTCGTGGACCGGCATGGCGAGCGACGACCCGGCCGGCACGGTGCCCGTTGTCCAGGCCGAGCCGGCGCCCGTGCCCCAGGTCCGACCCCAGGCAGAGGGTGCGCTCTTCGCCCGTGCCCTGCCGTCGATCGAGGCGTTCAGCGGCATGCTCGAGCGGCCGCTGTTCAGCTCGACGCGGCGGCCGGCGGCAGTGGTGCCGGACGCGCATCTCGCCGTGATGGACGTGTCGGGGGCTTCGGTCGAGCCGGCCGCCGGACCCCGGCTGCCCGGCATCCGGTTCATCGGCAGTGTCGAGGAAGATGGCACCGTGCGGGCGTTCGTCGGGGACGGCCTCGATGTGCAGGCACTCGCGACAGGCGACGAGATCGAAGGCTGGCGGGTGGTGTCGATCGAGCCGCGGCGGCTGGTCCTCGGTCTCGACGACGAACGATACGAGCTGAAGATTCTGGAGTGACGGCAAAGTTGCGAGCGAGATCCACCGGTCCCGGGCGTCGCGAGGACGGCTTCACGCTGATCGAGCTGCTCGTCGTCCTGGTCATCCTCGGCCTTCTGGCCGCGGTCGCCGGTCCCCGGGTCATCGGCTATCTCGGCGGCGCCCGGAGCGACACGGCGAGCGTGCAGGTGGCCGCCTTCAAGCAGGCGCTCGATCTCTATCGGCTCGACGTCGGCGACTACCCGACGACCGAGCAGGGGCTCGAGGCGCTGGTCGAGGCACCGTCGGGTGCTGTCGGCTGGAACGGCCCGTATCTCGACGGTCAGACAGTGCCGCTGGACCCATGGGGCAATGAGTATGTCTACCGCGT
>JAWKVR010000008.1:0-91205 GCA_041397945.1 Geminicoccaceae bacterium | reverse complement strand
CGGCGAGCGTTGATCTCCTCGGCAAGGGCTCGCACCTCAGGGGTCGCATCGGCGCTGACCACGCCGACAAAGCCGTCGATCCGCTCACCCAATTGGCCGGCACTCTTCGCCTCGGCGAGATCCTCGGACCGGGCCTCACGCCCGGGTCCGACAAGGACGAGCACGCCCAGAGCAAGCATGGCGGCGCGGCGGGTGGCCTTCAATCGCATGACTCGAGCCTAGCCTCCGAAGAGCTCGGGATCTTCCAGGAGCTCGTCCAGGTCGCGCTCGACGCGGACCCGGACCTCCTGCTCGATCTTGACGTTGAGGTTGATGACGATCGGCTCCTTGGGCGCCTCGAGCTGAACTGTCGGCTGACACCCCTGGAGGAGGATGAGCAGGGACACGGCAGCGCAGGACACCATCGAAAATCGTGTCATCGCGAATCCGCCGCATTGTTCATCGACCCAGCTCCTGCAGCGCCCGACGCAGGCGGATCGGCAGATCCATCGCCTCCCGGCCGGCGCCGACGAGACCGAGCACGGGGGCTTCGAGGCCGAGATTGAGCTCAATGGGATAGCCCTCGTACAATTCGGGATTCGCCCCCTGCAGCTGCAACGCGATGGAGATCTCGCCGTCCACGAATCCCTCTACCGTGGCGGTGGCGGCATCGTAGCGGAAATCCGCGAGGGCGGCGACGAGCAGATCGACGTTCGCGCCCTGGCTCTTCAGGAGCGGCGGCGGCTCCGCTGGCCGATACCGTATGACGCCCGGGCCACGCGCCTCGAGCCGGCTCTTCTCGATGTACAGCCTTCCGGCTTCGGTGAAGCTGAAGCCGAACTCGGCATCCATGATGCCTTCGATCGCCAGCACCTCGACCTCCAGACGCTCCACCAGGCGGCCCGGATCGAGGCCTTCGATCCGCAGCCACTGGGGCATTGCCGTCCGCGGTGGCCAAAGACGATCGAGCCTGATCGATCCATCGATCATCCCGACCGGGCCATAGTCCGTGTCGAAGGAAAGCCCGGCGACGTCCAGCGCCAGATCGGCCGTCGCCGGCTGGCCCATCTGCCAGTCCAGGGCAAGGCCAATGCTGCCCTGCACATCGCGGAGCATCCCGCCCAGGCCCGACCAGAGGCGAATCGGCTGCAAGGCGCCCGGCTCGAAGTGCAGCGGCTCGACGGTGGCGTTCAGCCGATGGAGCTCGCCGCCGTTGCCGAATCCGTTGAAGTGCATCACCAGCTCGCCCCTGCCGCTGGCGACCACACCATCGAGCCGCCAGCCAGTGGCCCGGGGAGCCAGCCTTAGACTGGCCCAGAGCGGAATGAGACCCGCCGGCCCCTCGATCCGGTCGATGCTGAGCGCCAGCGGAGCGCCTGGCCGACGCTCGAGCTGCAGGCGGGAAAGTGCCACGCTCCACTCGTCGTAGACCAGGCTGAGCCGGCCGATCTGCAACGTCTCGGGCAGCCAGGCGGCGGCCCCCTGCCCGGCCAGCAACAGCCAGCAAGCGAGGGCGACGCTGACCATCACCCGCGGTCGCGAGCACGACGCGCCCATCGCGGCGGCCCATGGACCTTTGCGAATGCCTGGCAGCGCCATCGAGCGGGATCCGTGCCCGCCCGCCCGGATACTACAGCGCGGGGTCGACCACGAGGGCGATGACCTCGACCAGCGTCACCTGCACGACATCACCCGGCTTCAGCGTCTCGACGAAAGCACGCATGTCCGGGTCACGCACCACGAGCGAGCGCTCGGGCCCCTCCTGCGGCTTGAAGCTGACGCTGCCAGTGTCCGCGTCGAATGCCTGGAAGGTGACGCTGGTGTCGAGGGTTGTCACGGTGGCGCCAGCCGGCCTCTCGCCCTCCTCCGCTCGCAACAGCGACGTATCCCCCTGCGTGGCGATCGGCTCGCTACCGGGCGGGACGAGGCTCGCGACGATGCCACCGTAATAGCCGATCGTCACGGTGTCGCCGACCTCGACCTGCGGCAGGTTTCGCACCTCGGGCGGCGCCACGACGGTGACGAAGCTTCCGTCCTCGGTCTCGAGCAGCACCTGCCTCGTCGTCAGGTCCACGTCGTGCACCAGGGCGGTGCCGATCGCGGTTTGCTCGACGACGGCGCCCTCCTGCGCCCATGCAATCGGCATGGCCACCAGGCAGGCCAGAATGGCGCCGCTGATTCTCGCAGCGATATTCAGCATGAACGTGCTCCCTCGTTCTCGAATGTGCCTGATGGGCTATTGCGGGTCGCCGACCACAATGCCCAGGACCTCGACCATGACGACGTCCACCTTGTCGCCGGCCTTCAGGGACTGCACGAATGCGCGCATCTTCTCGTCCTGGACCGTCACGGTGCGCTGCACGCCATCGCTCGGCGTGAACCGGACCGAGCCGGCAGCCGCGTCGTACGAATCGAAGGTCACCGTATCGGCGAACTCGGAGGCGATGGCGCCACCCGGCTTCTCGCCTGCCGCCGCACGGGCGGCCGTCAGGTCCGCTTCGGCGCCCAGGGGCTCCGCGTCGCCGGCGGTGAGGCTCGCCACGATGCCACCATAGTAGGCGATGGTGAGGGTGTCCCCCGCGTCGATCTCGGCGAGGTTGCGCACTTCCGGACCGGCGACGATCGTGACCTCGCGCCCGTCCTTGGTGAACAGAGTGACCTCACGGCTCGTCGTGTCGACGCTCACTACGGTCGCCGTCGCCGTCGCCGTCCGCTCGACGAAGGCGCCGTCCTGCGCCCGGCTGCTCGTGGCGGTCAGCAAGCCGGCCCCGACAAAGGCGCAGACGACAAATACAAAGCGAAGCTTCGTCATGGTGCTTTCCCTGCTTTCATTCGGCCGCGACAGAGTAATCGCGGTACTTGTCGAGCAGCCGGCGCGGCTTCTTCAGCGCATCACGGCGGAACGGCTCACCCAGCTCCTGCGTCACCATGATCTCCAGCACCGAGGGCCGATTGCTGGCGATCGCTTCCACGAGCGCATCGCCGATCTGGTCGGGGGCGTCGACGGTGATCCCGTTCGCACCCATCGCCCGGGCGATCCCGGCGAAGCTCGGGTTCTCGAGATTGGTGCCGACATAGCGGTCGGCATAGAAGTCGATCTGGTTCTTCTTCTCGGCACCCCATTGCTGGTTGTTGAAGACCACCGCCACCGCCGGGATATTCTCGCGGACCGCCGTCAGCGTCTCCTGCAGGCTCATGCCCCAGGCGCCGTCGCCGACATAGGCGACCGCCGGCCGATCGGGTCGGGCGACCTTGGCGCCGATCGCGGTCGGATAGGCGTAACCGCAATTGCCGAAGCTCATCGCGGCAAAGAAGCTCTGTGGCTGCTCGAAGCGCAGATACGAGTTGGAGACCGAGCAGATATTGCCGATGTCGGTGGTCACCATCGCGTTCTTCGGCAGCGCCTTCTCCAGCTCGCGCAGCGCCCGCCGCGGGCCGACTGGCGAGCCGTCCGCCTGGCCCCATTCGTCGAGCTCGGCCTCCCACGCCGCCTTCTGCTTCCCGATCTCCGCTACCCGCGCGTCACGGTTGGCATGCGCCGCGATGGCCCGGTTGGCCGTCGTCAGCCGCTCGTGGATCGCGGCCGTCGCCGCGCGCGCATCGCCGCACACCCCGACCGCCGCCTGCTTCACCAAGCCGATCCGCCGCGGGTTCGCCTCCACCTGGACCAGCTTCGCGTTCTTCGGCCAATAGTCGATGCCGTGCTGCGGCAGCGTGCCGAAGGGGCCGAGCCGCGTGCCGAGCGCCAGGACCACATCGGCCTGTGCCAGGAGCTTCATCGCCGCCTTCGAGCCCTGGTAGCCGATCGGCCCGCACCAGAGCGGATGCGACCTCGGAAAGCTGTCGTTGTGCAGGTAGGTGTTGATGACCGGCGCCTGCAGATGCTCGGCGAGCTTGATCACCTCGCCCACGCCGTCGCTCATCACGACGCCGCCACCCGAAAGGATGACGGGGAACTTCGCGTCGGCGATCAGGGCCGCCGCGGCGTCGAGGCTTTCCGGGCCACCGGGGCCACGCTCGACCCTGATCGGCTTCTGGATCGTATAGTCCGCCTCGCCATAGAAGAGATCACGCGGGATGTTGAACTGGGTCGGGCCGCGCTCCAGCATCGCATAGTCGAAGCAGCGGCCGAGCAGCTCGGCCATCCGCCCCTGATGGCCGCAATGCACCTGGTACTTGGTGATCCGCTCGAAGAAGGGCATCTGCTCGGCTTCCTGGAAGCCGCCCAGCCCCTGCGTGTTCGATCCGGTCTCCGGGGTGATGACGACCACAGGTGAGTGCGCCCAGTAGGCGGCCGCCACGGAGGTGACGAAATTGGTGATGCCAGGGCCGTTCTGCGCGATGCAGACGCCATGCCGCCCCGACGCCCGGGCGTAGCCGTCCGCCATGTGCCCGGCACCCTGCTCGTGCGCCACGGAGATGAAGCGGATCCCGGCGGGCTCGAAAATGTCGAGCGCGTCCATGTAGGCCGAGCCCACGATGCCGAAGACATGGGTGACCCCCTGCGCCACCAGAGTCTCGACCATCGCCTCGGACGGCGTCATCAGCGTCATCGTCTGCTCCCCAATTGCCGCGCCTTCAGGCGCGAATTCTCTCGTTGGCCGGATCGTAGAAGGCCTCGAGCCGGGCCTCGGCCGCGACCCGCCGCCAGCCGATCTCGATGGCGAACTCACGCCCCGGCGCCAGGCCCTTCGCCCCACCCGCCAACTGCACATAGCCCATGCCGAGCGAGGCGTCGATCCGGTGGCCGTAGGCGCCCGAGGTGATCGAGCCGACGATCTCGCCCCCCGACCAGACGGGCTCCTCGTGGTGCAGCAGCTCGAGTGGATCGGACAGCCTGAACTGCACGAGACGCCGCGTCGGTCCGCCGGCCTCGCGCTGCCGGAGAAGCGCGTCACGGCCGATGAAGGCCGGCTTCCGCCAGCCGACGGCAAAGCCGAGGCCGGCCTCGAGCGGTGTGTCCTCCACGGAAATGTCGTGGCCCCAGTGACGGTAGGACTTCTCCATGCGACAGGCATTCATGGCATGATAGCCGGCCATGCGCAGGCCGAACCCGCTGCCGGCCTCGACCAGAACGTCGAAGACATGTGCGGCGAACTCGGCCGGCACATAGAGCTCGTAGCCGAGTTCGCCGACATAGGTGAGGCGGCTGGCCCTGACCACGGCGCAGCCGACCTCCAGCTCCCGCGAGGTGGCGAAGGGGAACTCGGCGTCGGCCAGGGTCTCGCCGGAAACCGCCTCGAGCAGGGCGCGACTTCGCGGCCCCATGAGGCCCAGCATCGGCAGGCCGGAGGTGAGATCGACGATCGCGCAGCGGCCGTCCTGGGCGGCATGCCCGCGCAGCCAGGCGAGATCACGGGTCTGGCCGGCGGCTGTGGTGACGACCAGGAACGCGGTCTCGCCGGTGCGCGTGACCGTGAGATCGGCCTCGATGCCACCCCGTTCGTTCAGCCATTGGGTGTACACCACCCGGCCGACCGGCACGTCCATCTCGGCGGCCGAGACATGGTTGAGGAGGGCCAGCGCATCCGGGCCGGTCACGAGGTACTTCGTGAAGCTCGACTGGTCGAACAGGGCCACCGCATCGCGCACCGCCCGGCATTCGGCGGCGCACGGCTCGAACCAGTTCTGCCGGCCCCAGGAATAGCGGTAGTCGCGCTCGCCACCAGCCGGCGCGAACCAGTTCGGTCGCTCCCAGCCGGACTGTTCGCCCATGACGGCACCCAGCGCCAGGAGACGATCATGGAAGGGCGAGCGCCGGACCCCGCGCGCGGTCGCGTATTGCCGGTGCGGCCAGTGCATGGCGTAGAGCAGCCCGAGCGTCTCCGTCGTCCGCTCGCGCAGATAGCGCCGGTTGGCCTGGAACCTCTGCATCCGGCGGACATCGACGTCGACCAGATCGACCGGCATGTGCCGGTCCCGGATCCATTCCGCCAGCACCTTGCCGACCCCACCGGATGACTGGATGCCGATCGAGTTCATGCCGCAGGCGACGAAGAGATCCCTGAGCTCCGCCGTCTCGCCGAGCAGATACCGATCGTCCGGGGTGAAGCTCTCCGGGCCGTTGAAGAAGGTCTGGATCCCGGTCTCGGCCAGCACCGGCAGCCGCCGGACGGCGGCTTCCAGGATCGGCTCGAAGTGCTCGACATCGTCGGGCAGGGTCGTGAACTCGAATTCGTCGGGAATGCCGGCCATGCCCCAGGGCTTGGCCACCGGCTCGAAGGCACCGAGCAGGAGCTTGCCGGCGTCCTCCTTGACATAGGCGCATTCGTCCGGGACCCGCAGCACCGGCAGGTCGCGGGGCAGGTCGGCAATGGGCTCGGTGACGATATAGAAGTGCTCGGCCGCGTGCAGCGGCACGGCGACGCCGACCGCGCGGGCGATCGCATGGCTCCACATTCCTGCGGCCAGCACGGTGGTCGTGGCCCGGATCGGCCCTTCTGCGGTCAGCACACCCGCTGCCCTGCCCTGCTCCACCAGGATCCGCTCGACCGCCACCTGCTCGAAGATCCGGGCACCGCCGTTCCGCGCACCCTTGGCATAGGCCATGGTGACGTTGGCGGGATCGGCCTGGCCGTCCTTGGGCAGGAAGATGCCACCCACGAGGTCATCGGTCTGCAAGAGCGGGTAGCGGCTCGCGATGTCGCCCGGAGTCAGCACCTCGACCGCCAGGCCGAAGTTCTTCGCCATCGAGGCGCCGCGCTTCAGCTCCTCGAAGCGCTCGGCATGGGTCGCGACGCTGATCGACCCGTTCTGGCGAAAGCCTGTCGAGAGGCCGGTCTCGGCTTCGAGCGACCAGAGCAGCTCGGAAGTGTATTTCGCGAGCTCGGTCATCCGCCGCGAGGCCCGCAGCTGGCCGATCAGCCCGGCCGCATGCCAGGTGGTGCCGGAGGTCAGCCGCTTGCGCTCGAGCACGACGACGTCGTGAATCCCGAGCTTCGTCAGGTGGTAGGCGATCGAGCAGCCGATGATGCCGCCGCCAATGACCACGGCGTCGCAGGTCGAAGGCAGCTCGCTCGCCATGTCCAGCCCATCCGCAGGTTCAACCGCGTCCCGAGCATAGCAGCGCCCTGCGCGCGACGACAGGCGCGCAGCGTGCTACGGTCGTCGGCGGCCGTTCAAGAAGCAAGAGGGGTGAGAGCGATGCGGGTTGGCGTGCCGAAGGAGATCAAGAATCACGAGTACCGCGTTGGCCTGACGCCGGCGAGCGTGATGGAGTTCGTCGCCCACGGGCACCAGGTGCTCGTCGAGAGCGGCGCCGGCACCGGGATCGGCTCGGACGACGCCGCCTATGCGGCCGCCGGCGCCAGCATCGCCGCCACGGCGGCCGACATCTTCGCCGCCGCTGACATGATCGTGAAGGTGAAGGAGCCGCAGGCAGTCGAGCGGGCCATGCTGCGCCCGGGCCAGATCCTCTTCACCTATCTCCATCTCGCCCCGGACCCGGAGCAGACCACCGATCTCATGCGCAGCGGTGCCACGTGCATCGCCTATGAGACGGTTACCGACAGTCATGGGCACCTGCCGCTCCTGGCGCCGATGTCACAGGTCGCGGGACGCCTCGCCATCCAGGCCGGCGCCCACTGCCTCGAGCGGGCGCATGGCGGCTGCGGCATTCTGCTCGGCGGCGTGCCGGGTGTCGAGAGTGCGAAGGTGACCGTGATCGGCGGCGGCATGGTCGGCGAGAACGCGATCCTGATGGCCCTCGGCATGGCCGCGGACGTCACCGTGCTCGACCGGAATGTCGACGTGCTCCAGCACCTCGCCCGCCGCTTCGGGCCCAGCCTGAATACCGTCTACTCGCAGCGGGCATCGCTCGACCACTATGTGGTCGACGCCGACCTCGTGATCGGCGCCGTGCTGGTGGCCGGCGCCAGCGCGCCGAAGCTGGTCACCGCCGACATGGTCAGACGGATGCGCCCGGGCACCGTGCTGGTCGACGTCGCCATCGACCAGGGCGGCTGCTTCGAGACCTCGCATGCGACGACCCATGCCGAGCCGACCTATATCGTCGACGACGTGGTTCACTACTGCGTCGCCAACATGCCGGGTGCGGTGCCCCGGACCTCGACCCTGGCGCTCAATAATGTCACGCTGCCCTATGCCCTGGCCCTCGCTGACAAGGGCTACAAGGCCGCCCTGCTGGAGAACCCGCACTTCCGCGCCGGCCTCAACGTGCATGCGGGCAAGATCACCTACCGCGCCGTGGCCGACGCCCAGGGGCTCGACTACGCCGATCCGCTGGACGTGCTCGACAGCTGAGACCGCTCAGGCGGGAACCAGGCCGAGGATCACGGCATAGCGCGCGCCCTTGCCGATGGCGATGAGAAGCAGGGTCGGCAGGAAGGGCGTGCGGAAGAGGCCGGCGACCACGGTCAAGGGGTCGCCCACGACCGGAACCCAGGCGAAGAGCAGCGACCAGATACCCCAGCGCTGGAAGTGCCGGGTGGCGCGATCCAGCTGCGCCGGGCGCAGCGGGAAACGGGGATGGTCGCGCCAGCGCCGCGCCCAGCGGCCGAGCACCCAGTTGACCAGCGACCCCAGCGTATTGCCGGCGGTTGCCGTGACCCAGAGGGTCATTGGCACCCCAGCCGGCCATCGCCATGCCAGCGAGGGTGATCTCGGACGCGAACGGCAGGATGGTCGCGGCCAGGAAGGCCGACGCGAAGAGCACGATGAGCTCGGCCACGCCAGTCGAGCCGGTCGCCGCTCTGCGGATGGAACAGCGAAGCCTTGCTCATGTCGAGCGTGAACGCGGCACTTCTGCCGGGTACGACAGCCGTGTCCGCACGCAGGCGCGCCGTCGCCTCGATCCCGGCAATGCGGACGACGGCGAGCGTGTCGGGACCGGTCGGCTCGGTGACCTCGACGGCGAGCTCGATCCCCGTGGCGTCGTCCATCGCCTCGGTGATGCTCTCCGGCCGCAGGCCGAGTGTTGCCGGCCCGTCGGGCGCCGGCGTTGCGAGCGGCAGCGCGATGTTGCCCTCGGCGCAGAACTGCCCGCTCCGGACCTCGCCGGGAATGAGGTTCATCGCCGGCGAGCCGATGAATGTGGCGACGAAGGTGTTGGCCGGTCGGTCGTAGAGCTCGCGCGGCGTGCCGAGCTGCTGCAGGACGCCCTTGTTCATAATGGCGATCCGCGTCGCCAGCGTCATCGCCTCGATCTGGTCATGGGTCACGTAGACGATGGTGGCGTCCAAACGCTGGTGCAGCTTCTTGATCTCGGTCCGCATCTCGACCCTGAGCTTGGCGTCGAGATTGGAGAGCGGCTCGTCGAAGAGGAAGATCCGGGGCTGGCGGACGAGGGCCCGCCCCATTGCCACACGCTGCCGCTGGCCGCCCGAGAGCTGGCCGGGCTTGCGGTCCAGAAGCGGCTCGATCTGCAGGAGACGCGCGGCGTCGGCCACGGCGACGTCGCGCTCGGCCTTGGGCACGCCGCGCATCTCGAGGCCGAAGGCCATGTTCTGGGCAACGGTCATGTTGGGGTAGAGCGCGTAGGACTGGAACACCATGGCGATGTCGCGGTCCTTGGGATGGCGCTCGTTGACCCGCACGCCATCGATCCGGATCTCGCCGGCAGAGACGCTCTCCAGCCCGGCGATCAGCGCGAGCAGGGTGGACTTGCCGCAGCCCGACGGGCCCACCAGGACCAGGAATTCGCCGTCCTCGACGGCGATGTCGATCCCTTCGAGCACGCGTGTCGCACCGAAGCGCTTCTCGACCCGGTCGATATCGAGCGAAGCCATGCTGCCTCAGCCTTTCACGGCACCGGCCATCAGGCCGCGCACGAAATAGCGTCCGGAGACGATGTAGACGATCAGGGTCGGCAGGGCCGCCAGCACGGCACCGGCGAAGTGCACGTTGTACTCCTTCACCCCGGTCGACGAGCTGACCAGGTTGTTGAGCGCCACCGTCATCGGCGTCGAGCCGAAGCCGGCGAACGAGGCGCCGAAGAGGAAGTCGTTCCAGACATTGGTGAACTGCCAGATGACGGTGACCGTGACGATCGGCCCGGAGCTCGGCAGCAGGATCCGCCAGAAAATGCGGAAGAACCCCGCACCGTCGATCTGCGCCGCCTTGACCAGCTCGCTCGGGAAGGCGTCGTAGTAGTTGCGGAAGAAGAGGGTGGTGAAGCCGAGGCCATAGACCACGTGGACGAGGACGAGGCCCGCCGTGGTGCCCGCGAGGCCGACGCTGCCGAGGATGCGCGCCATCGGGATGAGGACGATCTGGAACGGGATGAAGCAGGAGAAGAGCATCAGCGCGAAGACCAGCCGGTCGCCTTTGAACCGCCACTTGGTCAGGACATAGCCGTTCAGTGCACCAAGCAGCGTCGAGATCAGGACGGCCGGCACGACCATCTTGATCGAGTTCCAGAAGTAGGGTCGAAGCCCCGTCGGATCGACGCCGACCTGGGCCGTGCTCCAGGCGCCGGCCCAGGGCTCGAGGGTGAACGCCTCGGGAAGCGCCAGCATGTTGCCACCCTGGATCTCGGCCAAGGGCTTCACCGAGTTCACCAGCATCACGTATAGCGGCAGGAGGAAATAGAGGGCGAAGACGAGGAGCGCCGCATAGAGCACGGCCCGCGCCAGCCGGTTGGCCGTGACCGTGCCGTCGACGGCAGGCGCGCTAGTGGCCGCCATGCCTGCCCTCCCGCATCTCCGCATAGAGGTAGGGGACGATCACGGAGGCGATCATCATCAGCATGATGACGGCCGAGGCGGCGCCCACGCCCATCTGGTTGCGCGTGAAGGTATAGGAGTACATGAAGGTCGCCGGCATCTCCGTGGCGCGGCCGGGCCCGCCGCCGGTCAGCGCGATCACCAGGTCGTAGGACTTGATGGCGAGATGCGAGAGCACGACGAAGGCCGAAAGGAAGGCCGGCCGCAACTGAGGGATGATGATCCGCCGGTAGAGCTGGAAGGTCGAGGCGCCGTCGATCTGTGCCGCCTTCATGATCTCGCCGTCGATGCCGCGCAGGCCGGCGAGGAACATCGCCATGACGAAACCGGTCGACTGCCAGACCGCCGCGATGACGATGCAGTAGATCGCCATCGAGCTGTCCTTGATCCAGCCGAAGGTGAAGTCCGCGAAGCCCCATGAGCGAACCACCTGCTCGAGCCCGATGCCGGGGTCGAGGAACCATTTCCAGGCGGTGCCGGTGACGATGAACGACAGCGCCATGGGGTAGAGGTAGATCGGCCTGAGGAAGCCCTCGCCCCGGATCTTCTGGTCGAGCAGGATGGCGAGCAGCAGGCCCATGGCCGAGCAGAAAAGGATGTAGAGCAGGCCAAAGATGGCAAGGTTCTGGACGGCGATGGTCCAGTGCCGCAGCCCGAACAGGCGCACGTAGTTCTCGAACCCGACCCAGCCGAAGCTCGGCAGGATGCGCGAATCGGTGAAGGAGAGCCAGCCCGTGAAGAAGATGAAGCCGTAGACGAAGAGCAGCACCGCAGCGAAGCTCGGCGCCAGCTCGATCCTCGTCAGCAGCTCCTGCAGCCGGCCGCGCGTGTCAGCCATGCGCCCCTGCCGGCCCTTTCGCCCGCATGTCAGCCGGCGGAAGGAGCGACGGGGCCGCCGCCTGGACGGCGGCCCCTCGCGAGGTCATTGCGCCCCTTCGACCGCCGAGACCAACTCCTCGACTGCCGTGGCGCTGTCGTACTCGCCGTTGAAATGGGCGGTGACCACGTCGTAGACGGCGTTCTTGACCGCCGCCGGCGCGCCGTGGCCATGCGCCATCGAGCCGTAGAGATGGCCGGCCGCGGCCGCCTCGGCGAGCTCTGCCATGCCCTGCTGGCCGCAGGCATCGAGCTCGTCGCCGGCAACGTCGGTGCGGGCCGGCACGGAGCCCTTGACCTTGTTGAAGGCGATCTGGAAGCCCGGATCGAGAATGGCGCTCGCCAGCTTCTTCTGCGCTTCCCGGCCCTCGTCGCCGACCTCGAACATCACGAACTGGTCCGCGTTGAAGGTCACCGTGCCCTGCGTGCCGGGGAAGCGGAAGCAGAGAAAGTCCTCGCCCGGCACCTTGCCGGCATTGAGGAACTCGCCCTTGGCCCAGTCGCCCATGAACTGGACCCCGGCCTCCTTGTTGATGACCATGGCGGTCGCGAGGTTCCAGTCGCGGCCGGAGAAGTTGTCGTCCACATAGGAGCGGATGACGGCCATCCGGTCGAAGGCCTCCTTCATCGTCTCGGAGCCGAGCGCCTCGGGATCGAGATCGATCATCGCGGCCTTGTAGAACTCGGGCCCGCCGGTCGAGACGACGACCGCGTCGAAGATGGTCGCATCCTGCCAGGCCTGGCCGCCATGGGCCACGGCCGTGTAGCCAGCAGCCTTGATGGCATCGAGGGCCGCGACCAGCTCCTCCCAGCTCGTCGGCTGGGCGAGGCCGAGCTCATCGAAAATGGCCTTGTTGGCCCAGACCCAGTTGGTCGAGTGGACATTGACGGGGGCCGCCACCCACACGCCATCGAACTTCGAGAACTCCTGTAGGGCGGCCGGCACGACGGCGTCCCAGTTCTCCTCGGCAGCCAGCTCGTTGAGGTCGGCGACGACGCCGAGCGCTGCCCAGTCCTGGATATCGAAGCCGAGCATCTGCACGGCGGTCGGCGGATTGCCGCCGGTCACCCGGGCGCGCAGCACGGTCATCGCCTGCTCGCCGCCACCGCCGGCGACCGGCATGTCCTGCCAGCCGATGCCCTCGGCTTCGAGGTTGCCCTTCAGCACATTGAGCGCGGCTGCCTCGCCGCCCGAAGTCCACCAGTGCAGGACCTCGACATCCTCGGCTGCGGCCCAACCGGCCGAAGCCATCAGCATGGTCGTTCCGGCAAGCAGCGCCCTGATCCGTCTGTTCATCGAGCCATCCCTTTCTTGGCGGTGGTGCCTGGCAAATCACCGGCCCACCATGTTCAGCTGACGACCGGTTAGAGCACCCTCGGCCCATGCACAAGCACGGCAACGAGGCACGCGGTCCTCAGCATGGCCCCGCCCGGCTGCCGGCAACGCCCGATGACCGTCTTCAGGCCAGCCGCAGCAGATGGTCACGCAGGACAATCGCGTGGCTGTGCTCGACGTCGCGGGCGCCGAAGACGAGGGTGACGCGGCCCCTGCGACAGCGCTCGAGGAGATCCCTCACCGCTTCCTGGTTGGCGTCGAGTTCCTGCTCGTAGCGGCTCCGGAAGGCGCCCCATTTGCCCGGATCGTGGCCGTACCAGCGGCGCAGGGCTGGACCGGGTGCGACGTCTTTCGCCCAGTGGTCGATCGCGAGGTCGATCCGGCTTCGACCGCGCGGCCAGAGCCGGTCGACGAGAACGCGGCAGCCGTCTTCGGCGACTGCCGGCTCGTAGGCGCGCTTGAGCAGGATCTCCAGAGCCGGCGCGGACGTCAGACGGCAACCCATCCGCC
Source organism: Geminicoccaceae bacterium (assembly GCA_041397945.1). Classification (GTDB taxonomy): domain Bacteria; phylum Pseudomonadota; class Alphaproteobacteria; order Geminicoccales; family Geminicoccaceae; genus SLRI01. The sequence continues at coordinate 77,822 of JAWKVR010000008.1, read as the reverse complement.
GGACTTCTCCGAGGCAAAGAGCGCGTCCAGGACCTTCATGTTGGCGATCGACTCGTCGAGCGGCATGGCAAGCTCGCCCTCGCCGCGGACCGCTTTCGAGAACATCTCGCCCTGCAGGCGGTACTGATCGCAGGTCGGCAGGTCGATCACCTCGCGGCCGCCACCAAAGAGATCGCGGGCGTCGTCGACGGTGATCCGGCACGGCCGGTCGTTCGGCGCGTTGCAGGGGATCTCGACCTCCAGCCGCCCCTTGGTGCCGAGCACGGTGAAGCGCTGCACCGGGGCGAGCTGGGTCGAGGTCGTCCAGACCGAGCGCCGCCCATCGCCGAAATCGAGGATCGCCGAGGTCAACCGGTCGGTGCCGAAGCCCGGGTCGCGCTCGATGAGGCCGACCGCACGTTTCGGCTCGGCCCCCAGCATCCAGCGGGAGAAGATCGTCATGTAGCAGCCGATATCCATGATCCCGCCGCCGCCGATGTCGGCCATGTTGCGGACGTTCTCGGGGTCGGTGTTGTGGTAGCAGAAGATGCCCGAGGCCGCCCGCGGCTCGCCGATCCGGCCCTCCTCGATGAGCGCCTTGGCCTTCAGCCACTGCGGGTGGCACTTCACCATGAACGCTTCCTGCACGAGCTTGCCGGTTCTGTCGCGCGCCGCCAACAGCGTCGCCGCCTCGGCCGCGTCCATGCCGAGCGGCTTCTCACAGAGCACATGCTTGCCGGCCTCGAGCGCCTTGACTGTCCAGGGCACGTGCAGATGGTTCGGCAGGGGGTTGTAGACCGCCTCGATCTCCGGATCGGCCAGGAGGTCCTCGTAAGAGCCATAGGCCCTGGCAATGCCGAGCTGCGCCCGCCCGGCCTCCGCCTTCTCGGCCGAGCGCGAGGCAATCCCGACGATCTCGCAGAGCTCGCTCTGCTGCATCGCCGGAATGACCTTCTCCATCCCGATCTTGGCAACGCCGAGCATTCCCCATTTGACGGGCTTCATTGGCATGGTTCCCTTCCCTTTTTGTCCTCGGGCGTCTGCGTAGCGGCTCGGGTGTCCGGCGTGAAGGCCATCACGTCCACTCTCAGGCCGCGGCCTCGCCCGCCCGGCGGTTGCCCTTGATCAGGTCGGACGCCTTCTCGCCGATCATGATCGAGGCGGCGTTGGTGTTGGAGCTGACGACACGGGGCATGATCGAGCTGTCGCAGATACGCAGCCGCTCGATGCCGCGCACGCGGCACTGGGGATCGACCACGGCGCGGGCGTCCCGGCCCATCCTGCACGAGCCCACGGGGTGGTAGTCGGTCTTGCCGAAGCGGCGGGCATAGGCCTCGAGATCGGCGCGCGAGGTGACCTCCTTGCCGGGCAGGTGCTCGCGCCTGACGAAGGGCGCGAAGGCCGCTTGCGCCATGATCTCCCGGGACGACGCGATGCCGCGGAGCGCTGCGGCCATGTCGGCGGGCTCGGCCCAGTAGTTGGGGTCGATGACCGGTGCGTCGGCCGGGTCGGCCGAGCGGAGCCGGATGCTGCCCCGGGATTTTGGCCGGAGGTAGCAGGCGTTCAGGTGCAGCCATAGCCCGACGGCACGGGTGGCACGCCGGCCTCGAGCCCGGCGCCGGGCAGGAAATGGTGCTGGATGTCGGGCGACGGCTCGGCCGGGTCGGTCAGCACGAAGGCCCCGCCCTCGGCCAGGTTCGAGGTCACCGGGCCCTTGCCGAAGAGCTTGTACTCGAGCTCGGCCATCAGCATGCGATGCGGCCGGGTGTGACCGTCATAGGAGTGCGGGCCGCTGAGCTCGCTGATGACATAGGCGTCGATATGGTCGTGGAAGTTGCGGCCGACGCCCTCGAGATCGTGGACGACGTCGATGCCCAGCGCACGCAGCTCGTCGGCCGGGCCGATGCCGGAAAGGAGCAGCAGACGGGGCGAGCCGACCGCACCGGCGGTCACGATCACCTCGCTTTCGGCCCGGGCGATCTCCTGCCGCCCGTAGCGATTGTAGGCGACGCCGACCGCCCGCCCGCCCTCGACGATCAGCCGCTCGACCCGACAATCCGTGACGAGCTCGAGGTTCGGGCGGCCCAGCGCCGCCTTCAGGTAGCCCACGGCGGTCGAGCAGCGCCGGCCGCCCCGCTGCGTCACCTGGTAGAGCCCGGCCCCGGCCTGGTCCCTGCCGTTGAAGTCGGGGTTGTAGGGAATGCCGGCCTCCTGGCAGGCGCGGACGAAGGCGAGGCTCAGACGATGCGGGCTCACGAGGTCGGACACGCCGAGCGGCCCGCCAGTGCCGTGCCAGGCATCGCTCAGCCGCTCATTGTCCTCGGCCTTCCTGAAATAGGGCAGCACGTCGGCATAGGCCCAGCCGTCGCAACCCTCCTCGTGCGCCCAGGCATCGTAGTCGGCGGCGTTGCCGCGGGTGTAGACCATGGCGTTGATCGAGCTGCCGCCGCCGAGCACGCGGCCCTGCGGGAAGACCATCTCGCGACCGTCGGCATGGGCCAGGGGAGCCGTGCGGAAGCCCCAGGTGAGCGGGCCGTCCGTCATCCGGTAGAAGCCGACCGGCATGTGGATCAGCCGGTCGGTGTCCGGCGGCCCGGCCTCGAGCAGCAGCACCGAAGCCTCCGGCAACTCGGAGAGCCGGGCGGCAAGCACGCATCCCGCGGCCCCGCCGCCGACGATGATGTAGTCCGCCATGCCTGCCCCCCCGCTGGCCGTTTCGCCGTTGCCTATCGGCTCGGGCCCGGCATGACAAGCAGGGTGCGGCGGCGCTATGGGTGCCGGGGTGAGCCGGGGGCGAAGGGCAAGGCGTGAGCATCGGGAGTGTCAGGGAGCAGCTCTTCCTTTCGGCCGAGATCGAGGCCGAGCGGTTCCTCGCGATCCTCCGGCTGGTCGCGGTGGCGATCCTGGCGCTCGCCATCTCGGTGGCCCTGCTGACTGTCGACCTGCCACCGCCCGCCGCCCGGCGGCAGCTCGTGGTGGCCAGCGTCGTGCTGACCGTCTATGCGGCGAACGGCCTGATCGCCTTCTGGGCGGCGCGGCCGGGCCGGTTCCGGCCCTGGATGCCCTGGCTCTTCACCACCGCCGACTGTGCGCTCGTCCTCTTCAACGTCGCTTCCACGGTGCTCAACACGGGGGCACCCGCCTCGACGGCCTGGGTCTTCCCGGCGATCTGGCTGGCGCCCCTGGTCCTGGTCTTCGGCTCGCTCCACTACCGGCCCTGGCTGCAGGGCTACGCCGCGGTCGTGGTGGTCGGCGGGCTCGCCCTGCTCCTCGCGGCCCTGCCGGACGACGGCGACCTCGAACGCATCCTGCCCCTGCTCGACCTGCCGCCGACCGTCGTCCGCATCGTGCTCCTGGGCCTTGCCGGCTTCGTCCTGGTGCTGGCCGCCGCGCGCCGCAAAGCCCTGCTCGAGCGGGCGGTCGAGGAGGCGGTGGAGCGCGCCAACCTCGCCCGCTACCTGCCGCCGGAGATCGCGGCCCTGCTGGCCGCCGGCGATGTCGAGCAGCTCAGGCGCGGCTGGGACGTGCGGATCGGCATCCTGATCGTCGACATCAGGGGCTTCACCCGGCGGAGCGAGCATCTGGCCCCGCCCGAGCTCTCGACCTTTCTCGGCACGTTCCGGCATCACGTGGTCAAGGCGGCCGTCGCGCATCGGGGCGTCGTCGACAAGTTCGTCGGCGACAGCGCCATCGTGGTCTTCGGGGTGCCCGACGGCCATGCCGACGACGCCCGCCGCACGCTCGACTGCGCCCGCCACCTCCTGCGCCGGGTCGGCGCCTGGAGCGACCGGCTGACCGTCGCCGGCGAGGCACCGGTGCGAATCGGCATCGGCGCCCATTTCGGGCCGGCCTTCGCCGGCGCGGTCGGCGACAGCAGCCGGCTCGAGTTCACGGTGCTGGGCGACACGGTCAACGTCGCGGCCCGGCTCGAGCAGATCACCCGCGAGACCGATGGCGGCCTCGTCGCCTCGGCGGCCATCGTCGCCGAGGCCGGCGAGCAGGCGCACTGGCTGGCCTTGCCGACCCAGGCCGTGCGCGGGCGCGAGCAGCCGATCGACATCCTTCACTGGCAGGGAGAGCAAGAGACATGACCAGGCGAACCATCGGCCTCATCGGCCTCGGCATGGCGGTGGCCCCGCATGCCCAGAGCCTCCAGGACCTCCGCGACCGCGTCGAGGTGCGGGCCTGGAGCCCCTCGGCCGAGCGGCGAGAGGCGTTCGCCGGGCGCTACGGCCTGCCGGTCGTCGAGACGCTGGACGCCATCGCCGACGACCCGGCGGTCACGGCCGTGCTGCTCCTGACGCCGCCGCACGCGCGGCTGGAGCTGGTGGAGCAACTCGCGGGCAAGGGCAAGCACCTCCTCATGGAGAAGCCATTTCGAGCGCACCCTCGAGGCGGCGAACGGGTGGTGGCGCTGACCGAGGGGGCCGAAGGTGACCACCAGGGTGGTGCTGCAGCACCGCTTTGCCGAGGCGGCCACGGAGCTCGCGGCACCTGGCCGACGGCGATCTCGGCACGCTCGCCACGGTGCAGCTCAGCGTGCCCGCAGGTGGCGACCGCAGAGGCTATTACGACGTGCCCGGGCGCGGCGCGCGCTGGCGCGCGACAGCGGCGGGGTCCTCGTCACCCAGGCGATCCACAGCCTCGACCTGATGCTCAGCCTCACCGGCCCGGCGGCGGCGGTGCAGGCCATGGGTGGCACCTCGGCCATGCACCGGATGGAGGGCGAGGACTTCGTCGGCGGCGGCATCGCCTTCGCCAACGGGGCGCTGGGTGCCGTGATGGCGACCTGCCACCTTCCATCCGGGCCGCGCCGAGCTCGCTCGTGCTGGCGGGCTGGTGTCGCCCTGCTCGACGGCGGCCAGCTCACCCGCGATTTCCTCGACGGCCGGAGCCGGACCACGGGCGAGGCCGGCGGCATCGGCCGAAGACGACTTCACCGGCGTCAGCCCGAGGCGGCACAAGGCGGTCATCACCCGACTTCCGCCAGCGCCCTGGACGAGGGCCGCGAGCCCCGGGTCACCGCCCGGGAGGCGCTGCGTCCACCGGCTGATCGACGCCCTGCTCGCTCGGCCGCCGAAGGCCGACGGCGGATCGAGATCGCAGCGTGATAGGATTCCCAGCCTAGCTCGGGCGGCCCGTCAGAGGCCGGCGGGTTCCTTCGGCAAAACAGGGGGCGGCGGGGTCCGGGGCGAGGAAAAGCCAGGCGCTTTGCGGCTTCCTGACGACGAACGAACCGAAACCGGCTCGGCCAAGCGATTCGGTGGGTTCGGCGTCGATTCCCTGGGTTCGTTTCGCGTGACCGCCGTCTGTCGCATCAGATGCGACTCTGGCCCCAGTAGAGTCGCAGAATCTGCGACAGCAGTCGCATCTGATGCGACAACCGGGTGGTGTTTGTCGCATCAGATGCGACAAGCTCGGGTTCGTTGTCGCAGATTCTGCGACAATCCCGGAGTGCCCGGGTTCGTTTTCGGGCCGCCGGGCGGACGCAGCGGGTGGAGGGGATGCCGATGGGGTATGTCGCGACGGAGCAGGTCACATGTGCTTCCGGCCGCAGGCCGAGATCTTCGGGCGCCAGCATGCTGGTGCCGCTAAGGGCGGCGTTGTGGACCGGGGCAGGGTGGCTCCCAGGCGCAGGGGATCAAGGGCATCGCCCATGCGGCCTCGGGCTCGATGACCGTCGGGACCGACCCGGCACAAGCCTACCGGGCCTCGGTCGAGGCGTCGATCGCGAACGCCTTCGCCCTCGCCGCGTCGCGTGGCTGCCGGCGGCTGGCCCTGCCCTTCATCGCCGGCGGCATCTTCGCCGACCGCATCGGCCCGCCGATCGACAAGGCCGAGCTGGCCGGGCCAGTCGTGGCCGCCTGCCGCACCCACCGGGGTCCGGTCGAGGCCGTGGTCGTGGCCTATGACGACGCGGACCGGACCCTCTTCGCCAAGCCCTCGCCGCCCGACCGGCCCACGCTCGTCCAGGGCTCGATCACCAGCTTCGCCGACCACCAATGCGACGCCATCGCCAACCCCGCCAACATGGAGGGTGCGCTTCGGCGGCGGTACTGAGGATGTCGTCATCGGCCGGGCGACAGGCGAGCGCGGCGATCGACCGTGAGGCGGCCGCGGCGATCGAGGATTTCTGGGAGCGGAATGGGGCGGGTTGAGGGGGTGGTACGGTTGGAGGCTGCGATCTCGACGACCGTTACCGGACTGGACCGAATGGGCGATCCCGAGCCTGACACAGTCTAGCGCGTCATTATCAGTTTACCTTCCTTCCACAAAATCCACCCCGTCAAAAAAAGTGATTTCTGGCCCGGTCAGAACCCCGGGCCAGAAACCGTCATCAGGCAGAAACTGCGGAGCGGAGCGCAATGACGTTATTGCCATCTGGCATAGCAGCCTCTTCGGCTCACGCTCCTCGGTCAGTTGCATCGGCGGCGCGATCACCGCCCACTCCCAAAGCGCCGCCAACCTCCTCGTCGAAGTGCTTCCTTCAAGTCCGGACGGGTCTCGTCAGGCCTTGGTGCAGTGCCCCACCACACGGTCCTTGAAGCCCGGCCCTCTACCCCACTCCGAGGCGCAGTCCGTCCAAACGCTGTCCTGCATCCAGTGGCTCATGATGAATTTCCATGGCAAGCCGCTTTGCGCCCTTCTAGGAAGGTCCGCTTCGAAGCCTCTGCCACTGCGCCGATCTGGTCGATCGAGTGCGAAGAGGCGAGCGTCAGGTCCTCCATCCGCCTTCAGTTCGTTCCACGTGGCCTCGAATCTTGGCGAACCAGTCCCGCGAGCGCAGGCGCGCATCTCTTGCCGCCCCCACGCCGACTTGGTGGACGATGTTGGGCCATGCGCTCGCCAGTCCAGCCAAACTCAGGGCGTAGCGGTTTCCTCGCACCGTGCTCAGAGCCTCCTCGTAGGCATGGCGCTCTCTGGCACCGGCGCTTTCCATTACCCCCGAAGAAACGTATTCAGCCGCCGGGCGACCTGCACCGATCGCCGCAGTGACTGCATGTTTTCCCGTAGGTTCTCGACCGATCTCGGTCGCGGCGTCGCAAAGGGTTGAACAGCCTGCTCCGGGGACGGATGCTCTCGCATCAGCGCCAGTTGAGCCGACAGCTCGGCTGACCTTCGCCGCATCGTCGCTCTCGACGTTGAAGAACAACACCGCGACCCCAGACATGTCTTCCGCATCGAGCTCGGCCGCGACTTGCAAGCGCTTGAACTCGTACCCCTCCTCGTCGGTGAGGGCCTGATCGCCCATATCGTCCTTCATCTCCCTCCCGCTTCGCCCGAGCGCGGCAGCGACAGGATCCGAGACCTTGCCGGTGTCGAACCATCCAGGGGAGGTCTTACTACAGCGTGCGCAGAAGCACGGCAGCAGCGCTCGTGCTCGGCGCGTCGTTGAAGCGGCTGCAGCACGACCGAGGTGCGGGGGTCCTTCAGGCGCAGGTCCAAATCCTCGCGCACGACAACGTAGTCCCGCCCTTGGTGTCTGAAGCCGTAATCTCGAACTCGCCGAAGGACCTGCCGAAATCTGGCACGATCAGTCCGATGCTCCTCGGCAGGGGTACGTCGCGCATCCGGCCATTGTTCACGGCGAGGAAGGCTTCGCGCATCCATTTGGACGGATGCTTGCGGGTGCCACTCGTTTCAGATTTCGTATTGGTCCGCTCTGGCAGGTTCATCGCGCCGATGACCCGCCCGGAACTCGTCCTCGCCCTGACAGTCGCGGATCCAGATCGTGGATCGGGTCGTGATAGCTCGCCTTGCCGTCGGTCATGACCCTGCGGCACTCAGCTTCGACATGTTGCACGATGGCCCGCTCGACCTCGCGGCTCACCTGCACGGCATCTCCGCACTCTCGCCTTCCTTGCGGTGCATGCGCCTTACTTCGCCCGCGCAGAAATGGACAGATCGGTCAGGTCGGGTAGATCCATGGGCAGCACTGAGATACCGAACTCGGGTCCCGATCTTGGAGTGTGCACCTCGCAGATCGTGATGCCGCCCGCGCCGGTTTTTCGAGCACCGGGCGGCTGATGTTCTCTTCTCTTCCGCCTTGGCCGGGACCAGCAGATCGAAGACGAAGCTGATCGCTGTGGACACCGACTTCGATGTCGCCGATGAACGCGATGTTGTGCTTCAGCCTGCTCAGGAAGCCCGCCGCCCGCAGCAGATCGCCCTTGCGCCGCTCCAGCTGACGGCGCAGCGGCCAAGGCTGCTCCTCGTCGCCGAGGAAGCTCTCCGATCTTCTCCCAGTGTCTCGCTGCGATCTCCGGCCAAGCGGTCAGTTCCAGTAGGACGACGGCGGTTCAGCAGGCGAAGCGCCACTCCTGCGCCATGAACCGCGAACCCTTCCCTCTTTCGAGCCGAGCGCCGCGAGGCATCAGTACCCGGCCAACTTCCTCCGGCGAGACAGCCTCACCCTTTTCCATCCGCGAGAGACAGCTCCCGGTCACCAGGGGCCTTCTTCGCCACTTCCGACTGCGTCACCCCGAGCCCGGCCCGAAGCCGGTTACCGCCCGTAAGCCATTTTCACCGTATCCGGATCGCTCACTGCACCCTCCTATCGCCGAACATGCTGTGATCAAGAATGCTGCATATATGCATCAATTATGCAGGCGTCAAGGCTTCTTGGTTGAGGCTGTGCGGGAAGCCGACAAAAACGGTCTTTTTCTGTCCCTTTTCACCGCGCTGCGCGGAATCAAGGGTTTTGAGCGTGCCAGAAGCCCCAGACTAAACCCCAGACACCTGAGACGGCTGAGCGTGAGACGTCCGGCGATCCAGACGTTGTCAGAATCTGAATTGGGCAGTCAGGGTTTTCTCGAAACTGGAGGAGAACCTTCAAGGGCCAGTAATCGGCCGGGGATATACTCGCATGCCGCGACTGCACCGCCAAGGCCTATGACCAAGAAAAACAGAAGGGGACACGGGGAACTTACTTCCCCCGCCGTGGCCCCTCACCCATTCGGGTGGTTCGGTTGGAAAAGCCCAGCGGACCTCCTCGACCTCCTCGGCCGGCTCGATGTCTAGGTTGACGACGACGAGTTCCTGATCGCTTTAGCGGGAACGGCAGCGCACGTTCAGGCGCTTCTGGCGCCGGCGAGGTTCATCTGCTGGTGCAGGACGTGGGGCAACGCCCGGTCGCCAACCGCTCGGGGGATACAACTGGTTCCTACTGTCGCCCCGCCCGCCGGGGTTATTGCAGGCTCGACTACCCGGGCCGCTGGAGGAGACTGGGGGTGATGCGCTGGCCCTGGAAGCGGTAGGGGCGTCGCGGTGTTGGGGGGTGCGTGGGCGGGTCAGAAGCGTCGAGCGGAAGAAGCGGAGGGTCGCCTGGCCCTCGATGGCACCCGCCGGTCGACCGTCATGCCGAAATAGTCGAGGCGGGCATTGGTTGCGCGTCGCCTTCGCGCGGGAGGGTGAAGTCGAGGACGACCGCCTCGGCCACGCTCCTCAAGCCGATGCGGCGGCAGGACCAGCTTCCGGCGGCGTCGGTGAACGGGTTGAAGCTGCCTGCCAACCCGGCCTGGTTGGAGTCGACGAAGAGGAAGGTGCCATCGGCGGCGGGGACGACGAGGCTGCGCGAGTCGACCGATCCATCACCGTCAAGGTTGTCGACCAGATAGGTGCACCGACGAAGCCCTCGCACCACGGGCGGGCCGTCCAGGCCGGGCGTCGCTCCAGCCTATGGCGAGCAAGGCCCCCGACCAGGCCGCAGCCGCCGCCGGCAGGCCCGTTCGTTCGCCGCGGTAACCTTTCCCTTCGCCGCAGGCCAGGACTTCCGATCGTAGGTCCTGACCGGCACCAGCCAGCACGATTCTCAAGCGAGACCGGAGGGGCACGGGGGAACTCAGTTCCCCCGTCGTAGCCACCCGTTCTTCGGATGGTTCGGGTCGATCCAGCGGACTTCCTCAGGCCTCTCGTAGCCGGCTCGATGTCCCGAGGTTGACGACGACGGGCTCCTGGTCGCTGCGGATCAGGATGCATTCGAGCGGCTCGTCGGCGAGGGCGTTGATCTCCTGGTGGGGGACGTAGGGCGGCACGAAGATGAAGTCGCCGGGGTCGGCCTCGGCCGCAGGCTTCGAGGCGTTCGCCCCAGCGCAGTACAGGCGCAGCCATGACGACTGCTGATGGTGCTTTCCGAGGGTGGCCGTGGTGGTGGGCGCCGGTCTTGGCGTTTCGGATTTCCGACGCCGACGGTGCCGGCCCAGAGCTTGCTGGCGCCCACCTTGGCCATGTTGATAACGGCGGCGCGGGTCATGCCCGGAGTCTGTGCGGTGTTGAAGTCCAGCTCCGACGACTTGACGATCCGCACGCCGTTGTTGCGCCAGTTGCCGTCCTCTCGTGCTTCGGTCATGAGATCGTCCCCCTTGTGGCCCGGTTTGCAGGGCTGACGCTATCAGATTGCCGCCGGGCTTCACAGGCGAGCCGTTATCGGCGGCCCTGTCCCCGGATTTCACCTGCCGGGCGGTTCCGTGTAGGTTTGGCCGATCGACGGGCGTCGGCAGGCGGTCCGCAGTTTCGTGTTCAGGGGAGGTGAACCGGCATGGAGCTGGTCGACGGCACGTTCGAGGTCGGGCCGTTCTTCGCCTTCACGCTCGGGAGTCATCGTCCTCTTCCTCGGCCGACGGCTCAACCGGGGCATCGCGTTCCTGCGGGATTTCAGCATCCCCGAGGCGGTCGGCGGTCTCGTGATGTCCGTCCTGCTTTGGCCTGGTCCATGCGGCGACGGGGATCGGCGTCGGGTTCGATCTCGGTGCGCGCGACCTGCTGCTCGTCTATTTCTTCACGACGATCGGCATCAACGCCCGGCTCGCGGACCTGGTCGCCGGCGGCAGGCCGCTGATCATCCTCCTGGCCACGACCATCGCCTACATGATGGTGCAGAACATCACTGGCATCTCGGTGGCGCGCATGCTCGACCTGCCGGCGGCGATGGGGGTGCTCGGCGGCACCGTCGCTGATCGGCGGGCACGGCACGGCGATCGCCTGGGCGCCGCGGATCGCCGAGGAGTACGGCATCACCCATGCCATGGAGATCGGCGTCGCCTCGGCGACCTTCGGCCTGATCCTGGCGAGCCTGATGGGCGGGCCGATCGCCAAATTCCTGATTGCCCGGCACAAGCTCGAATCGACCGACCGCGGCCAGGACGTCGGCAGGCCCAAGTCCGCCGGCGCCGCGCCGGTCACCCATCTGGACTTCCTCGACGCGCTGCTCGCCATCCATCTGAGCGCCATCCTCGGCCTCGTCCTCAAGCGGCCTGATCGGCGACGCCGGCCTGCAGCTGCCGCTCTTCGTCACCTGCCTGTTTGCCGGCATCGCCCTCACCAACGTCATGCCGCAAAAGCGGCAGCGCCTCCTGACCGGCACGCTGGCCGTCGCGCGCCTGACCATGGCGCTGATCGCCGTCTCGCTCGGCACGTTCCTCTTTCATGTCGCTGGTGTCGATGCAGCTCTGGACCTGGTCGACCTGGCGGGACCACTTTTGCTTCATCATTGCCGTCAGTTCGTGGTAGCGTCCTGGTCCGGCATCCGCATCGATCTTTCCGCGCGATGGGGCGCGGCTACGACGCGGCGCGGTGATCTCGTCGGCTTCGGCGGCATCTCGCTCAGTTCCGGCGCCCACGGCGATGGCCAACATGGCGGCAGTGCCCCAGCACTACGGGCCGTGCCTCGCCTTCATCGTCGTGCCGCTGATGCGCCTTCCTCATCGACCTCGCCAACCGCGCTGGCATTCGTTCGCTGTACTGGCGCGGTTCCAGGCCACCCGGGCACCGTAGACCGGCAGCGTTGCTTCCCGGGACAAGACGTCGAGCAAGGTTCCGACAGATGAGGGAAAGGCCGATGCGCCTGACCTGCTGTCGATGTCAATCGCGGTGTCTGGGACGCCGATGCGCAGAATTGGATCGCTGCGGGCGAGCTGTGAGCGCCGAAGGAGCCCGATCTGGGGGAACTGGGGGCTGGCCGGGGGTCCCTGAACCTGCTGCCTGCGGATCTCGCGGGCAAGGACGCGATCGACTAAACTTTGGGACAGGTTATGTCGCCGGAGTGGCTGGCGCGGCGCGGGGGCGCGAAGGTCGCGGGCATCGACGTGTCCGCCAATCAGCTCGCCACTGGCACGCCGGCTGGCAAGAGAGCACGGTGCCGGGATCGCGGTTCGTCGAGGAGCCGCGGAGCTACCGGCGGCTTCGGGGATGCAGCTTCGATTCGTGATCTCCGAATACGGCGCAGCCGTGCGGTGCCCGCCCGGCAAGTGGCTGCGGGAGGCCACAGCGCCTGCTGCGCCCGGGTGGGCGGCTGGTGTTTCTCGGAACCACCCCGCCGTGATCCTCGTCTGCTCGCCGCTCAGCGGTGCGCCGTGCGAGCCGACGCTGCATCGACCCTACCGGGGGACATGTGGGGAGCGGACTGGACGAAGGTCGAGCTCGACCGAGCGGCGTGTGCTTCAACCTGACCATCTCGGCTGGATGGAGCCGCTTTTCGCCGAAATCGGCTTCACGATCCGGAGGTATCAGGAGCTGTATACGCGCCAGATCGAGACCGAGACGCGCAGCTATGTTCCCGCCGAATGGGCCACGGAAGTACCCGGTCGAGCAGGTCTGGCACCTCGCGAAGCCGGCGTGACGGCCGGGCGATGCGGGTGGCGTAGCGGAGGACCTCAGGGGGCGGAATTCACCGGCAAGCGGGCGCCTGTCAAGGTTCGAGCAATGCAAGAGGGCGGGCTCGTTGCGCGGGCATAGTTGATTTCAGCAACCGACTGCCGTTATCGAGGACCGGACAAGAATTCGAAAACAGGGAGATCGGCGATGCTGGCGAGCCGCGAACATCCTGTTCTGGTGGTCGGTGCCGGACCGACGGGTCTGGTGGTCGCCATCGAGCTCTTGCGGCGCGGCGTGCCCGTGCGGCTGGTCGAGCGGCATCCGGAGCTGCCGGACTGGAGCGCTGCCATCTTCATCAAGCAGCGGACGCTGGAGATCCTCGCCAGCATCGGGCTGATCTCACACTTCGTCGAGCAGGGCGAATGGGTCCGTGGCGTCAAGTTCTACTCCGACGGCGAGGAAGTGGCCGCCTATGATTTCGGCGCCATCGACTCGCCTTACCAGAACATCCTGTCGATCCCGGAGTCGGCTTCGATCCGCATTCTGGCGGACGAGGTGCGCCGGCTGGGCGGCGAGATCGAGCTCGGGACCGAGTTCGTGGCGCTCGAGCAGGACGGGGAATCCGTCACGGTCAGGCTGCGCTCGGCGGAGCGCGGCGAGTGGTCGGTCGAGACGCCCTGGATCGTCGGCACGGACGGGTTTCACAGCGCGGTGCGCGAGGCGATCGGCGACCGCTACGAAGGCAAGGACTATGGCGAGCTCTGGGCGGTGTTCGACACCGGCCTCGAGAGCTGGGAATGGTCGCGCGATTCGGTTCGCGCGCAGCTCGACCCGCCGCTCCTCCTGCAGTTCCCTTTGGCACCCGACCGCTGGCGCATGTACTGCCGGGTCGCCACGGCGGGCGACGACCTTGCCGGGCAGGTGACGCAGAAGCTGCGCTCGCTCTGTCCCGAAGCCACGCTCGACGGTGCGCCGGCACCGGCCTATTTCCATTCGCACTCGCGCCTCGCGCAGACGTTCCGGATCGGCCGGGTCTTTCTCGCCGGCGATGCCGCGCATGCCTCGAACCCGGTGCAGGGCCATGGCATGAATGCCGGGATCCAGGACGCCTTCAATCTCGGCTGGAAGCTCGCCGCGGCGACGTCGGGCCGGGGCACCGAGGAGCTGCTGCGCTCCTACGATGCCGAGCGGCGATCGATCGACCGCGAGGTCGTGGCCTCGGGTGACGAGGCGTATGGGTGGATGACGGACAGGACCGGGGAGAAGCTCAGGGAGGTCTACGCGTTCCTGAAGGAGCCGACGGGCCAGGCGCTGGCGGCGATGGGCGAGACGGAGCTGGCGTGCCGGTATCCGGACAGCGCCATCATCGAGGATTGCCGGGACGGTGCGACCGGCCCGGTCGAGGTCGGGGCACGTATTCCCGACGTGCCCGACCTCGCAGGCCCCGAGGGGGAGACGAGCCTGCATGCGCTGCTTGCCCTGCGGGGCCCGACGATCCTCCTCCTGACCGCCGATGCAGCACCGGATGCCGGCCCGATGGCGCGCGGGCTGGCACCTGTGCTGGAGCGCCATGCGGATGCCAGGCTCGTCACGGTCGTGCGTGGCGGGAGCGCCGTTCCGTCGGCTGAGGGCCGGGACCTCGTGGTGGCGGACCCCGAAGGTCGCTTGCACGAAGGCTCGGTGCCGATACGCCGACGCTCGTCGTGGTCCGTCCCGACCAGCATGTCGGCTTGTGCTGCCTGCCATGGGAGGCGCACGTCGAGCGGCATCTGGGCAGGATGTTCCGCGGGGTGCATGCCCGAGGGCTGGCTCGAACAGGGCGTCGTGACGGCGTTCCGCAGAAAGGAGCAATTGCGCGGCACGGGAACGCCGCCAGATCAGGCGCGTTTGATGCGCGGTCACGCATGGCGTGATTCGGGCTTCAACCACTGAAGAACTTCCCCATGGCCAAGGGAAAAAGACGACGATCTCTTCACGACGCTCAGGGACATCTACTACGCGGAACGCAAGATCCTGAAGGCACTGCCCAAGATGCAGCGGGCCGCCCGTCCGACGACCTCAAGGCCGCGTTCGACAACAAGCGGGAGACCGAAGGCATGTCGAGCGCCTGCAGCAGGTGTTCGACATCATCGACAAGCGCGCCCGGGCAGACCTGCGATGCGATCGAGGCATCGTCGCCGAAGGCGGGACATCATCGACGAGTTCAAGGACACGGCGGCGCTCGATGCCGGGCTGATCTCGTCGGCCCAGGCGGTCCAGCATACGAGATCACCCGCTACGGGACCTGAGCGCTGGGCCACGGAGCTCGGCATGACCGACGCCGCCAAGCTCCTCGACGCGACGCTGCAGGAGAGTCGAAGACGGACAGCGACCTGACCAAGCTCGCGCTTCCGCGAACGATCGGGCGAAGGCGAGGAAGGCCGGCAATGGGCATCTCTATTCGACGTAGAAATTCGGGAGTGTTGAGAATTTCCCCTTTTTCAATCTTTGAGATTAATGGACGGTCCGCCCACAGATGGGTCGAAGATTGCGCGCCGCCCATTTTCTCCGATCCGCACAGGTTGGCGACCGACACGTTCGGCGGAGGCCCAATGTCCATAACCGTCATCAGCCATTTCCTGATGATCAGTGCGACGACCGTCCAATTCTGGGATTAACGATTGCAGAGAACCTCAACGCCACAAAGAGATCCTTGTTTTCCGCGGTGACACCGTCCGAGATGCTACGGCAAACATAAACTTCATCCCACATCCTTTATGGGTCGGGTTGGATCCTGAGCGGCAGGGCGCCCGGAAAGCACAACACCGCCGCTCAATATCTCTCATCGGTACCAGATCGAGAAGGCCGCCTTGGCCGTTCAGTCCGATGATCACTGGACTGCACCAATTACGGTCCTGCCAACTCTTCGTCGTCTCTTTGACAGCGCTGTCAAGCGCCGCGCTCTGCGAACGGCCGGAGCAATACTGCTAGGGCGATAAATCAACCAAATTCGGAACAAGCGTTTCGGACCAGAGAGAGCAGGTGCCGGCGCCTCCATCACATTCGTCTTTCACCCAGCACTAGGCACAAGAACTTGCAAGGTCCGGGCATCGGCATCGTAAAGCGGAACGCTGAAGCGTTGGGCGACGGGCTCGGCATGGCCGTGCCGCCAAGCGCTCGTCGGGACGATTGTAGACCGAAGGCGGACGGCGCGATCCTCGAAGCTCGCCGACAGCCCGACGAACGACCGGCCAAGGCGAAGAACGCCTAGCTTGGTCGGAGGGTTCGAGGGGAACTCAGTTCTCTCGCCCAACCGCCGCTTGGCGTCAGCCCATCGTGCTGGATCTCGGCGGTCACTTGGTAGCGCAGCGCGCGGCCGGCGTTCGGGCCTGAACTCCTCGATGGGCAAGGCCGAAAGCAGGTGACCTCGATTGCCGATAGTGCCGCCGATATGCGGGCTGATCACCACGTTGGGCAGGGTCGGGCGGATCGGCCGGCGGTTCCGGCCAGGTGACGTCGAGGAGTGCTGTGAGATCGGTGCGATCCTCGAGGACGGCGATCAGCTCCTCCTCGACGACCTGAGCACCGCGGCCCGTGTTGATGAAGGTGGCACCCTCGCGCATGGCGGCGAAGAGCGGTGCGCCGAGCGTGCCCCGGGTCGAAGGCAGGTCGGGAATGTGGTTGCTGACGATGTACGAGGCGGCTGAAGAGCGTGGCGAGATCGACCTGCTCGACGTCGAGTTCGGCGGCACGCTCGGCCGTGAGTAGCGGGTCGTGGGCGATGACCTCGAGCGGGTAGTCGCGCAGCAGCCGGCGCAGCCGCGTGCCGATATGGCCCATGCCGATGAGGCCGATGGTTTCATCGGCCACGCCCGAGCGCATGAAGCGCTTGGCGGCGGCCGGGTCGCGCAGCTCGCGGTAGCGGCTTGGGCCGAGCGGAAATAGCCGCGCAGGCTGAGCAGGATCTGCGCGAGGCACATCTCGGCGACCGGGATGGCGTTGATCGCCCAGGCGCTGACGAGGGTGATGTCGTGGTCGACCAGCTGCTGCGCGAAGGCCTTGACGTTGCCGGCCGCGTAGAAGACCGCCTCGAGCTTCGGCAGGCTGGCGAGCTGCGCGTCGGTGAGGTTCGGCATGCCCCAGCTGGCGAAGATCACCTCGAGGTCGGCGAGATCCGGGGCATGGGTGGCGAAGTTTCTGGCGTCGACGACGTGCGGGTGAAGTCGGTGAGCTCGGCCAGTCGCGCGCGGGCGGCGTCGTCGAACACCACGCCGTCCTCGAGCGGATAGTCGAAGAAGAGGGCGGCCTTCCGTTGCGCATGGCGTTTCTTTCGTTGTTGCGGGTATCTGTTGCCCGTCGTGCGGGGCCGGGTCCATCGCCGCCGCACCGATCGGGCGGTCAGGATGTCAGGCGGATGGCGCGCTTGCCGAACGACTCGCCCGGAGCAGGCCGACGAGGGCGGCGGCCTGCTCCAGCCCCTCGATCATGTCCTCAAGGTAGCGGACCCGGCCCGCCTCGACCCAGGCGCCCATCTGCTGGGCGAACTCGGGGTAGAGGTGGCCGAAATCCTGGAAGACGATGAAGCCGCGCAGGATCAGCCGCTTGCGCAGGATCATCGCCATCAGGTCGATCGGTCAGGGCCGTCGGGCAGCGACGTGGCGTTGTAGATCGATACCAGGCCGCAGACCGGGATGCGCGCCGAGGTGTTCAGCAGCGGCAGCACGGCATCCAGCACAGCACCGCCCACGTTCTCGAAATAGATGTCGATGCCCTCCGGCACGGCCGCCTTCAGGGCGTTCGGGAAGCCATCGGCCCGATGGTCGATGCAGGCGTCGAAGCCCAGCGTGTCGACCACATGGGCGCACTTCTCGGGCCCGCCGGCGACTCCGATCACGCGACAGCCCATAATCTTGCCGACCTGGCCGACCGTGGCGCCGACCGGCCCGCTGGCGGCTGCCACGACGAGCGTCTCGCCCGCCTTCGGCTGGCCGATCTGCGTCAGCCCCGCCCAGGCGGTGAGGCCGGGCATGCCGAGGACGCCGAGGGCCCAGGAGGGATTTTCCGGGTTCCGGCCGAGATTGATGACGCCGGTGCCATCCGAGAGCGCATAGTCCTGCCAGCCGCCGGCAGCGACGACCCGATCGCCCGGGGCGAAGCCGTCGACATCGGACTCGAGCACCTCGGCCACGGTGCCGCCCACCATAACGGCCCCCAGCTCGACGGGCGGGGCATAGGACGGCCGGTCGCTCATCCGGCCGCGCATGTAGGGGTCGAGCGAGAGATACTCGTTGCGCAGCAGCATCCGCCCCTTGCCGGCAGTCGGCAGCGCGCCCGTCACCAGCCGCAGCGTCCGGTCGTCGGGCTCGCCCCTGGGGCGTTCCGCCAGCACCCACTGACGGTTGACGGTCGTCGATCGAGCCATGGCTGCATGTCCTGTCGTTGGCCCAGGGCGGCACCTGGCCCTGAAACGGAAGGGGTGCCGGGGAACCCAGCCCTCTTTTCCTTGCCCTACGCCGGCTCGGCTTCCCGGCGGCGCATCATCTCCTTGAAGGCGGGGCGGGACTGGCAGGTCTTGAACCAGCGCTTGACGTTGGGGGCCTGGTCGAAGAGCTCGGTGGCGAGGGCGGCGTAGCGCAGCACCTCGGCGGTGTTGATGTCGGCGACGGTGAAGCGGTCGGCGACGAGCCAGTCGCGGCCCTGCAGGTGCTGGTCGAGGACGGCGAACTTGGGGGCGAGCGCCTGGGCCGCCCGGATGGCGGCGGCGGGGTCGCGCTCGGCCTCGGGCAGGTAGGCCCGGTGCATGAGGATCTGCATGGCCCAGGGCTCGGCCTCGGTGGCCGACCAGAGGCTCCACATGAGGATGCGGCCCTCCTCGACGAGGTCGGCAGGCCCGAGCGGGGCGCCGATCTTGCGCGCGAGGTAGAGGTTGATGGCGAGGGATTCGAAGAGCACGAGCTCGCCGTCCCGCATGGCCGGGACGAGGCCGTTGGGGTTGACCGCGAGGAAGGCGGGCGAGCGGGTGTTGAGGGGGGCGTCCGCCGCCAGCGGGTCCTTCACGCGGCGCGCCTGGATGACGGGCACCTGCTCGAACGGCAGGTCGGCCTCGAGGCAGAGCCAGATGTTGCGCGAGGCGCGCGAGCGGGCGACGCCGTAGAGGGTGAGGGTCATGGGCGGGCTCCGCGAGACCGGGTTGGAGGGCAGACCCGAGAATAGCAGGGCTGGCGCCCCGATCCAGCTTCAGCCGGCGCCGGGGTCGGCCTTTGCCAGCTCGCCCAGGAAGCGGCGCGGGTCGATGATGCGAATGGCGGCGTGGCGTTCGAGGTCGAGGAGGTGGCGGTCGCCGGTGACGAGGAGGTCGGCGCGGGCAGCGACGGCCGTGGCGATGATGATGTTGTCGTCGGGATCGAGGGGCACGGCGTCCAGCACGGGCAGGTCGGTCACGAACACGGCGGTCTCGGCAAGATCACGGGCGAACCGCGCCACGTCCGCCTCGGTGTAGGCATATCTGGGCGCAAGTCGAGGCAGTTTGCGGATCAATCTGGTGGTCGTCTCGGTGACGATCTCGCGCGAGAGACAGAGCGTGAACCGGGTCTGCCGCATGGTGACGAGCACTGTGGCGGAGGTGCCGCGCGGGGTGAGGAAGGCGCTGATCAGGACGGAGCTGTCGAGAACCACCCTAGTCGCGCGAATGGCGGGCCTCCTCGACCATCTGGAAGATCAGCGCCTCTTCCTCCTCGGGCGATTCGGTCGGCGGCGTCCGTCGCTTCGGCGTCTCGACGAGCTCGACGAGGTCGTCCCACGCCGCCTCGCGGCGGACGACGTCGACGGGGCGGAGCAGGACGCCGCCCTGCACGATCTCGGCTTCGAGATAGTCGCCCTCGGCGAGCTGGAGGGCTTCGCGGATCTCGGTCGGCAAAGTGAGCTGGGCACTCTTGCGGAGCTTGACGAGGGTCATGGCGGGCCTCGGCGGGCGGTGGCGCGTTCGATTATCAGATAATCAGAAATTCTGAAATTGCGAGGGCTGCTCAGAATAGCAGGCGCGGCAAGGTCGTGGCGATGGGCGGGGCCAGGTAGACCAGGAGGATGGCGAGGATCTGCAAAAGGATGAAGGGGATCACACCCTTGTAGATGTCGCCCGTGGTGATCTCGGGCGGGGCGGCGCCCCTGAGGTAGAAGAGGGAGAAGCCGAAGGGGGGTGGGAGGAAGCTGGTCTGCAGGTTGATGGCGATCAGCACGGCGAGCCAGATCGGGTCGAAGCCCATGAGCAGCAGGATCGGCACGGTGAGCGGCAGGATGATGATGCTGATCTCGACGAAGTCGAGGAAGAAGCCGAGCAGGAAGACGGCGGCCATGACGAAGAGGAGGGCGAGGCCGGGGCCGCCCGGCAGAGCCTCGATCAGGCTCTCGATGCGGGCATCGCCGCCGAGCCCGCGCAGCACCAGCGAGAAGATCGAGGCGCCGATGATGGTGCCGAAGATCATCGAGGTGATGGTCATGGTCTGGGTGAGGACGGGAACGAGGATGCCCGTTCGATTGGCGCGCACGAGGCAGACGGCGAGACCGATGGCGAGGAGGCCCACGAGGCCCATGGCGAGCCAGATGGCGAGGCTTTCGGTCGGTGTCGCCTGGCTGCGGCCGAGGCGGAGGTCGACGAAGGCGGTGAGCACGAGGAGGGCCACGACGGCAGCGATGGCGAGCCAGACGGGCCAGCCGGAGCGGTCGGGCTCGAGCCGGAGCCCGGCGAGCAGGAGGGCGCCGATGGCGCCGACCGAGGCGGCCTCGGTGGGCGTGGCGATGCCGCCGAGGATGGAGCCGAGGACGGCGACGATCAGCACGATGGGCGGCGCCAGGGCCCTGAGCACGGCGGCCGGGGTCGGCTTCACGCCCGTCGCCGGCATGGCCGGGGCGAGGTCCGGACGGCGCTTCGCGGTCCAGAGAATGTAGGCGATGTAGAGGCCGACGAGCAGCAGGCCCGGCAGGATGGCGGCGGCGAAGACCTGGCCGACGCTGATGGTCTCGACCGAGAACTTGCCCTGGGTGTACTGCGCCTGCTGGAAGGCGGTGGACATCACGTCGGCCAGGATGATGAGCATGGTCGAGGGCGGGATGATCTGCCCGAGCGTGCCGGCGGTGACGACCGAGCCCGCCGCGAGGCCCCGGCCGTAGCCGTGCCGCAGCATGGCCGGCAGCGCTATGAGCCCCATGGTGACGACGGTGGCGCCGACGATGCCGGTCGAGGCGGCGAGGAGGGCGCCGACCAGGGTGACGGAGACGGCCAGGCCGCCCCGAATGGTGCCGAAGAGGCGGCCCATCTGCTCCAGCAGCTCCTCGGCGATGCGCGAGCGCTCGAGAATGGTGCCCATCAGCACGAAGAGCGGGATGGCGATCAGCACCTGGTTGGTCATGACGCCGAAGATGCGCTGGGCGAGTGCGCCGAGGAGCCCGAGGTCGAAGACGCCCATGGCCCAGCCGAGGAAGGCGAAGAGCACGCCGAGCCCGGCGATGAGGAAGGTGACCGGGTAGCCCGTCAGGATGACGAGGCAGAGGGCCGCCAGCATGACGAGGTCGAGATTGCCGGCGATCACCGGGCGTCACCGGCTTGCAGGCGAACGATGGCGCGCAGCGCCAGGCTGATGCCCTGGATCAGGAGGAGGAGGGCGAAGGCCGGGATCAGGGTCTTGAGCAGGAAGGAGGCGGGGATGCCGCCGACCGAGAGGGCCTTCGCGGATGGCCCAGCTGTTGGCAGTGAAGCGCCAGGTGAACCAGAGGATGACGAGGCAGGTGGGGACGAGGAAGAGGGCGTGCCCAGGAGATCGACCCAGTTGCCCCGCTCATGAGCCCGGCACTTAGAGGATGTCGACCCGGACATGGCCGTCGACGAGGGGCGTGTAGCCGGCCCCAGCATGAAAGAGGGCGGCGCCTGCAAATAGAAGGACGGTGTCGGTACCCCAGATGTAGCTCATTACTGCGAAGGTGGCGCAGCACCACCACGAGGAACTGGGCGAGCAGCATGAGGAGTGCCAGCCAGCGCGCCGCTCGCCCGACCAGGGCGTTGACCCGGTCGAGCGCGTCGGCGGCGGTGGAGAGCGTTCTCAAAGTCTCTATTTCAGGCGCACTGGTTGTGGCGTTCCGGCCGTACCCGCCTCGGTCGGACGGCGTTGCCCGATCGCCCATGCACGGTTGTGACGGCAAGGACGGGGAGTTGACAAGCGCCTTTGCCGGCCGTCACGTGCCGGGATCAGAGGAGGCCGGCAATGAACAGCTCGGCGGCCCGCATCAAGGCGCCCTCTTCGACCTACTCCTGGCTCCAACAGTTCTATGTTCTCTGGAGATCTCCGCTTTCCTCAGGAAGAGCATGTCGGGCATCCTGCGCCGATGGAGCTACCACTCATCAGAAGTGCTACGGTCGACGATGCGGGGGCGATCAGCCATGTGATCGTCCGTGCACTTCGTGAGACGAATGCCGGGGACTATCCGCCCGCGGTCATTTCGGCGCTCGTGCAAAACTTCGCACCGGAACGCATTCTCGAGCTTCTGGCCACACGTGACGTGCTGGTGGCCTGCCTCGCGGACGAGATCGTAGGCACTGCGAGCCTGGAGCACTCGGCCGTTCGCACGGTCTTCGTTGCGCCCGAGCACCAGGGGCGCGGGCTCGGTTCGGCATTGATGCGGGAGCTGGAGGTGCTGTGTCGCACACGCGGCCTGACCCGCCAGACCGTTCGGTCATCGATCACGGCCGAGGGATTCTATACGAGACTCGGGTTCGTCGCCGTCCGGGACCAATACGTCGGGGCCGAACGGACCATCATCATGGAGCGTTCGCTGATCGCAGCGGATGCGGCGGTGCCGCCGGTATCCTGAGGTCCTCGCAGTGGCAGGAACGAACTTTCTCCGCCCTTCGCGGCTGGCACCGGGCGATCGCACGGGCAGCGTCGGTCTGACCCGTGCCAATCGCCCCGACGGCCTATCTGCTCAGCCGTAGGTGAAGTCGAGGGCCCGAGCGTTCATCTGGCCGTTGTCGGCGTAGGTCATGTAGGACGCGATCGAGGCGCGGTAGGCCAGGAAGCTCTCGACGATGCGGCGGACCAGCTCGTCCTCGTCGGCGGCGAGCTCGGCGATCACCTCGCCGGCGGCGTTGCCCATGGCGACCATCACCTCCTCGGGGAGCTGGCGGACCATGACGCCGTGCTCGGCGACGAGCTGCGGCAGGCTCTGGGCACTCTTGGTCGCGTACTCGGTGAGCACGTCGTTGTAGAGCGACTTGCAGGCGGTCTCGACGGCGAGCTTGAGGTCGTCCGGCAGGGCTTCCCAGGCGGCCATGTTGACGACGCATTCCTCGGCCGAGGAGGGCTCGCCGACGCCCGGCCAGTAGTAGTTCTTGGCGACCTGGTAGAAGCCGAGCGCCGAATCGGTCCAGGGGCCGATGAACTCGCCGGCGTCGATGGTGCCGGACTGCAGCGCCTGGAACATGTCGCCGCCGCTCATCGCCTGGACGGCCATGCCGAGCTTCGAGCACATCTCCGACGCGAGGCCGGTGGTGCGGAAGCGCAGGCCCTGGAGGTCGTCGACCGAGGTGATCTCGTCCCTGAACCAGCCGGCCCATTGCGGCCCGCTATTGCCGCAGAGGAAGGGCTTGAGGCCGAAGCGGCCGTAGATCTCGTCGTAGAGCGCCTGGCCGCCGCCATGGGTCAGCCAGCCGACCTGCTCGGTGGCGAGAAGGCCGAAGGGCTGGGAGCCGAAGAGCAGGATGCCGCGGGACTTCGAGCCCCAATAGGCGGGGACGGCGTGGTAGAGCTCGGCCGTGCCTTCGGCGACGGCGTCGAAGACCTGGTTGCCGGGGACGATCTCGCCCGTGGCGAAGAGCTCGACCTCCAGCCTGCCGCCGGAGAGGGCGGAGATGCGGTCGGCCAGCATCTGCGCGGCGACGCCGGGGCCGGGCAGGTTCTTCGGCCAGGCGGTGACCATCTTCCAGCGCGTGACCCCCTGGCTGATGGCGGGCCTGGGGAAGCTCGCCGCGGTGGTCGTGGAGGCGCCGAGCGCGGCCGTGCCGGCAAGGATGGTGCGGCGCTTCAGGTTCTGGGTCATCGGGGTCTTCCTCCTTGTTGCTGCTCCGCCTGCATTGGGACGCATCGTGGCGCATCTGCGGCCGCGGATAAAGGGCGGAGCCGGGCCTGCACTGGTGGTTGCCCCGGCCTGCGGGCCGTGCTCTGAACGCCGCATCTTCGCGGGCGGGAGCAGTGGATGGAGCGGGCGGTGATCACCTGGCGCGGCATGGGCAGCGGCGCCCGCCGGCTCATCGCCGTCGGCGTCTATGCCTTCATCTTCGGCGTGGCCTTCGGCATCGCGGCCCGCAATGTCGGGATGGCGGGCTGGGCCGCCACCCTGATGAGCGCCACCGTGTTCGCCGGCGGCTCGCAGTTCGCGGTGCTCGAGCTCTGGCAGTCGCCGGTGGCCTGGGGTCCCCTGCTGATCGCCACGCTGGCCGTCAACGGGCGCCATTTCCTGCTCGGCGCCTCGCTCTATCCCTGGCTGCGCAGCCTGCCCGCCTGGCAGATCTACCTGGCGGCGGTGCTGCTCAGCGAGCCCAACTGGGCGCGGGCGATCGAGGCGCAGGCACGCGGCGAGCGCGATGTCGGCGTGCTGGTCGGCGGCGGCATCCTGCTCTGGGTCGCCTGGGTCGCCGGCACCGTCGCCGGCGCCGGCTTCATCGATCTCTCGCCCGAGCATTTCCGCCGCTTCGGGCTCGATCTCGTCTTCCTCGCCTTCCTCTCCTGCATGCTGACGGGGCTGCGGCGGGGCCGCGCCGACGACCTGGCCTGGCTCGCGGCGGGGCTCACGGCCCTCGCGGCCATGGCGGTCCTGCCGCCCGGCTGGCACATCCTGGCGGGTGCGGTAGCCGGCGGCGTGGTCGGGGTGGTGGTCGATGCACGACGCTGACGCCCTTCTGGCCATCGGCGCCATGGCCATCCTGACCTACGCCACCCGGGCGGGCGGCTTTCTCGTCATGTCGATGGTGCCGCTGTCGCCGCGGCTCGAGGCGTTCCTGCGCCACCTCTCGGGCTCGGTGCTGGTCGCCATCATCTTCCCGGCCGCGGTGACGAGCGGCCCGGCCGCCATCCTGGCGATCCTGGCCGCGGTGCTGGTCATGCACCGGACGCGCAACGCCCTCTTCGCGATGACGGCGGGCATCGGCCTCGCGGCGCTGCTGCGCGCCTGGTTCTAGGGCGGTTGGCGCCTCGCGGCTTGCCGCGTCGGGTGCTTTGGGCTAGCCGGTCCGCCATGCATGGAGCCTGGAGGCGCTCGAAGGTGGTTCGCGGCTGGACCGGAGCGGGACTTGTCGCCGGCATGCTGCTCGCCGGCTGTGGTGGCGGCGGCGACGATGCGCCGGTCACCCCCCTGCCCGAGGCCATGGAGGCACCCGAGGCGCTGGCAGCGCCCGAGGCCCCGGCAGCGCCCGAGCCGGCCCCGCAGCCCGGGCTCGAGGCGCTGCAGCTGGCGGCACCCGAGCTGCCCGCCGGAAGCCCGGCAACGCCGCCGCCGGCTGCCGAGCCCCTGCCCGAGGTGATGGGCGATAGCCCGGCGGAGCCGGAGGTGCCGGCGGCCCAGGCTCCGGCCACCGAGGCGCCGGCGGCAGAGGTGCCGGCGGCGCAGGTGGCGGCAGAGACCGCCGAGACCGCCGCTCTGCGTGGGCGAGCCGAGGCCGGCGATGCCGAGGCGCAGCACGAGCTCGGCCTGCGCTACGCGCAGGGCGACGGTGTGCCGGTCGATGCCGCCCTGACGGCGCACTGGGTACAGGCCGCGGCCGAGCAGGGGCTGGCGGCGGCGCAATACGATCTCGGCCTGATCTACGCCCGGGGCATCGGCGTGCCCGAGGACGCCGCCGAGTCGGCGCGATGGTTCAGGGCCGCTGCCGAGCAGGGCCATGCCAATGCGCAGAATGACCTCGGCGTGTACTACTCGCACGGCATCGGCGTGCCGCTCGACTCGGCGCAGGCGATCACCTGGCTTGGCCGGGCGGCGCAGAGCGGCCTCGCCGACGGGGCGTACAATCTCGGGCGCCTGTACGTCGCCGGCCAGGGTGTCGAGCCGGACGACGCCCAGGCCGTGCGCTGGCTGCGCATCGCCGCGGCCAAGGGGCACGGCACGGCGCAGTTCCTGCTCGGCGTGATGATCGCCGAGGGGCGAGGTGCCGCGCCCAACGACCCCGAGGCCTATCTCTGGCTCGACCTCGCGGCGACAAGGGCACCCGAGCAGGCGCAGCGCGACTTCGCGGCGAGCTATCGCGACAAGGTCGCCGCCCGGCTCGGCCCGGCCGAGATCGCCGAGGCCCAGCGCCGCGTGAGCGAGTGGCAGCCGGTCGACTGAGGAGCCGGCTAGGAGCCGTTGTTGTCCCTCGGACGGCCAAGCGGGTCTGTCGGCACATGTCCCGGGAGGGCTTGCCGCCGACTCGGCCTTGGGTTAGCCGGGGGGTTCGTCGGGACGGCGAGCGCTCGAACGATCGGGTGATGACGGGAGGGGAGAAGCCGATGGTCCAGGGCCGGATCATGGCTGCCTCGCGGGCCGGCAATAGTTGCCGCCCGCGCCGGCTCGCAGGAGGGTGGCGTGGCCCCGGCGGCCGCCACGCCGGAGGTCGCGGCACCGGCCGATGCCGCGGCGCCGGAGGCAGCGGCCCCGGCACCGCCCGCCACCGTGGCGCCTGCTGTGCCGCCGGTCGCCACGCCGCCGCCCCCTCCCGCCACCAACGTCCCGGCCCTGCTGCGGGCGGCCGAGGCCGGCGATCCAAAGGCGCAGTTCGATCTCGCCGATCGCTATCTCGACGGCCGCGGCGTGGCGGCCGATGACGAGGCCGCGGCGCGCTGGTTCCTCACCGCCGCCGAGGGCGGCTATGCGCCGGCGCAGTACAATATGAGCCTCCTCTATCTGATGGGGCGCGGCGTCGCCCCGGACGAGGCGGCCGCACTGCGCTGGCTCCGGGCGTCGGCGGTACAGGGCCTGCCGGAGGCGCAGAACCGGCTGGGCGGCTTCTACGCCCAGGGCGTGGCCGTGGCGCGCAACGACGAGGAGGCGGCGCGCTGGTTCAGGCTGGCCGCCATGCAGGGCGACCCGCCGGCGCAGCACAATCTGGGCGGCATGTACTACACGGGCACGGCGTGCCGCAGGATGACGGCCTGGCCGCCCAGTGGTCCAGCCTGGCGGCGGCGCAGGGTCACAAGCCGGCTCCAGTTCTATCTCGGCACGCTCTATGCCGAGGGCCAGGGTGTCGCCGCCGATCCCGTGCAAGCGCTCAAATGGGCACGCTGGCGGCGACCCCGCCGGGCGATCTGGAGATCGGCGCCCGGGCCAGCAGGTTCAGGGCCGAGCTGATCACCCGGATGAGCCCCGAAGAGATCGCCGAGGCGGAGCGGCTGGCGGCGGCCTTCCGACCGACACCCGGCGGGGTGCCGAAGCTCCCCGACAGCTGAGGCGGGCGTTCCCGGCACCGCTGTGGTGGGTCGCCGCAGGCAGGGTAGTATCCTCGAGCGGACGGCCATGGAGACGGCCTTGATATTGCGTCCTGGCTTCGCGAGCTCGGCCTCGGCCAGTACGCGGCGGCCTTTCGCGAGAACGATGTCGACGCCGGGCTGCTGCCGAGCCTGACGGCGGAGGACCTGCGGGAGATGGGGGTCGCCTTCTGTCGGCCATCGCCGCCGGCTGCTCGACGCCATTGCCGAGCGCGTCCGGCGAGTCGGCCGACCCGCCGACAACCGAGCCGGTCGCCGAGCGTCGCCAGCTGACCTGATGTTCGTCGATCTGGTCGGCTCCACCGCCCTTCGGCGCGACTCGACCCGGAGGAGATGGGTACCGTCCTGCGCGCCTACCAGAATGCGGTGGCGGGCGCGGTCGCAGCACTCGAAGGGCATGTGGCAAAGTTCATGGGTGACGGGATCCTGCCCATTTCGGCTGGCCCCGGGCGCACGAGGACGAGGCCGAGCGGGCAGTTCGGGCCGGGCTGGCGGCGCGCGACGCGGTGGCGGGGCTCACCGGCCACGACCCGCCGCTGGCCTGTCGGATCGGCGTCGCCACCGGCCTCGTGGTGGTCGGCGAGCTGATCGGCGAGGGCACGGCCAGCGAGCA
This sequence comes from Geminicoccaceae bacterium, assembly GCA_041397945.1. Taxonomy (GTDB): domain Bacteria; phylum Pseudomonadota; class Alphaproteobacteria; order Geminicoccales; family Geminicoccaceae; genus SLRI01. Next base: position 50,159 of record JAWKVR010000008.1, on the reverse strand, counting down.
GACGGTGGTCGGCGACACGCCCAGCCTCGCGGCCCGGCTGCAGGCATTGGCCGAGCCGGGCCAAGTGCTGATCGCCCGGGCGACCCGGCGGCTGCTCGGCGCCGCCTTCGTCGTGGAGGAGCTCGGCGGGCGGGCGTTCAAGGGCATCGACGGCCCGGTGCCGGTCTTCGCGGTCAGCGGCGAACGGGCCGTGGCCAGCCGCTTCGAGGCGCGCGCCGGCCAGCCCAGCCCATGGTCGGGCGCGAGCGGGAGCTGGCCTTCCTGCTCGAGCGCTGGCAGCGCGCCCGGATGGCGCCGGGCAGGCGGTGCTGCTGGTCGGCGAGGCCGGGCACGGCAAGTCGCGGATCGTCCGCGCCTTCGGCGATGCGCTGGCGGGCGAGCCGCACGCGGTCGTTCGTCGCAGGGCCCGCCCTACCATGCGGACAGCGCGCTCTGGCCCGTGATCCAGCAGCTGCGTGACGAGGCCGGCTTTGCGGACGGGCAGTCGAACGAGGTGCGGTTCGACCGGCTCGAGGCGCTGCCGAACGGCTTTCGAGGACGACGACGCCCTGCCGCTGATCGCCGAGCTCGTCGGGCTCGACGGTGCGGGCCCGCTACGGGCAACTCGAGCTGACGCCGCAGGCGCGGCGGGCGCGGACCCTCGAGACGCTGGCCGACCGGTGGCTGGGCCTCGCCCGGGCCGGGCCGCTCCTGGTCGTGGTCGAGGACGCGCACTGGCTCGACCCGACCACCCTGGAGGCTGCTCGACCGGCTGCTCGCCGGATCTGGGCAACTGCAGATATTCGTCCTCGTCACCAGCCGGCCCGAGGGCCTGCCCGCGTTCGGCAAGGTCGCCTCGGCCGGCTCACCCTCGGCCGGCTCGGGCGCGCCGAGGCCGAGGCGATCATCCGCGGGCTCGGCGGCGATGGCCTGCCGGCAGCGACGATCGCGACCATCGCCACGCGCACCGACGGGGTGCCGCTCTTCGTCGAGGAGCTGACCAGGGCGGTTCTCGAAGCGGAGGACGGCGCCATCCCGGCCACGCTCCACGATCTGCTGCTGGCCCGTCTCGACCGGCTGCCGGAGGCCAAGGATGTGGCGCAGGTCGCCGCCTGCATCGGCCGCGCGCTCGACCGGGGCCTGCTCGTCGCCGTCGCCGGGCGGCCCTGGCCGAGGTCGAGCAGGCGCTCGACCGGCTGGTGGAGGCCGAGCTGGTCTTCCACGATGGCCCGCCGGCCGACGGCCGGCTCGTCTTCAAGCATGCGCTGGTGCGCGACGCGGCCTACGAATCGCTGCTGCGCAGCCGGCGCCGCGAGGTGCACGGCCGCATCGCGCGGGTGCTGGCGGAAAAGGCGGCCCGGCGCGGCGGCGGCGAGCCCGAGCTCGTCGCCCGCCACTTCCTCGCGGCCGACGAGGTGGCGGCCGCCGTGCCGCATCTCCTGCGCGCCATCGACGCCGCCATCGCCCGCGCCGCTGCCCCGGAAGCGCAGGAGATGATCGAGACCGGCCTCGCCGCGGTCGCACGCCTCCCGGCCGGCGACACGGCCACGGGCTGGCGGGCGAAGCTCCATCTCCTGCAGGGCGACAGCCTGCGCGCCAGCATCGGCACCGCCGCCCTGGCCACGGCCGAGGCCTTCCGCATGTCCCGCCTCGCCTATGCCGAGGCCGGCGACCAGGAGGGGCAGGAGCTGGCGCTCTTCGGGGAGTTCCTGTCGCATTTCAACAGCGCGCGCCTCGACCGCGCCGACGAGGTCACGGGGCTCCTGCAGGCGGCACCGCAGCTCGGCGCCTCGCCGGCATGGCTCTGGCACCGGCACGAGGCGGCGGCCCTCGCCGCCTTCGTGCGCGGCCGGTTCGCGGCCACACGGCATCACCTCGAAGCGCTCCCCGACAGCGACGGGCCCTACCCCGAGCGCCCATCCGCCGAGCGGACCTATTTGCCCTGGGCGCTCTTCATTCTCGGCTATCCCGACCGGGCCGTCGCGATGGAGAGGCTGGCGCTCCGGCGGTTCGTCGAGATCGGGCGGATCTTCGAGATCGCGATGGCGCTCGGCAATGGCTGCTACCTGCCCCAGCTCGGCGGCCGGCGCGATCTGCTGCGCGAGCGGGCCGGGCAATGCCTCGCGCACAGCCGGCGCGCGCATCTGCCGATCTGGGAGAGCATCGCCTCGATCTTCCTCGGCTGGCTCGCCGGCGGCGACGGCGATGTCGAGCGCGGCGACGCCATGATGGCGGCAGCGCTCGAAGCCCTCGATGCGGCCTCGCATCACATCGAGCTCGCCTATCTCTCGAGCCTGCGCGCCGATCTGCTCCACGCGGCGGGACGGGCCGAAGCGGCGCAGGCCCTGCTCGAGCAGGGCCTGGCCCAAAACGCGGCGACCGGTGAATGCTGGTTCGATGCCGAGCTGCACCGCCTGCTCGCCCGCTCTGCCGACGACACGGGCGCGGCCGGGCAGCATCTCGAGGCGGCGCTCGAGATCGCCCGCGGGCAGGAGGCGAAGCTCTGGGAGCTGCGCGCCGCCCGCGACCTCGCGCGGCTCCGGGCCGGGCAAGGCAAGCGGCAGGCGGCGCGGGATCTGCTGGCGCCGGTGCTCGGCTGGTTCACCGAGGGCTTCGCCCTTCCCGACCTCGTCGAGAGCAAGGCCCTCCTGGAAACGCTCTGAGGCGCCCGGCGCCCGCCCTTCCCGACCTTGCCATTCCCGGTCGGACGTGCGAGGCGCAGGGCTTCGTGCCACGCCCTATCGGGAGACCGTCCATGACCCTGAGCCTCGCCGACAGAGATGCGCTCCGCGCGCATTACGGCAGCGTCAGCCGGACGGCCTCCGGCAAGGAGCTGGACCGGATCGACCGGCACGGCCGGCGGTTCATCGAGCTCTCGCCCTTCGTGGTGATCGCGACGGCCGATGCCGAGGGCCGCTGCGACGCCTCGCCCAAGGGCGACGCGCCGGGCTTCGTCAAGGTGCTGGACGAGCGGACGCTGCTGATTCCCGACCGGCCCGGCAACAACCGGGTCGACAGCCTGCAGAACATCGTGGCCAACCCGCGCATCGGGCTGATCTTCTTCCTGCCCGGCTACAAGGAAACCTTCCGCGCCAACGGCACGGCCCGGATCAGCACCGAGCCGGATCTGCTCGAGGCGACGGCGCATGCCGGCAAGGTGCCGCGGTCGGTGATCGTGGTCGGCGTCGAGGAGGCCTTCATGCATTGCGGCAAGGCGCTGATCCGCTCGAAGCTCTGGGACCCCGGTCAGCATATCGAGAAGGGTCAGTTCCCGAGCCTCGCCCGGATCCTCGCCGACCAGATCGAGGGGGTCGAGGAAAAGGCCACGGACGCGCTGATCGAGGACGCCTACGAGCGCGGCCTCTACTGACGAGGCGACATGCTCAAGAGACTCGATCCGGCGGCCCTGGTCCGGCTCGCCGCCAAGGCCAGCCTGACGGTCGCGGTGACGCTGACCCTCGGCAAGCTCGCGGCCGCCCTCGTCTCCGATTCGCTGGCGCTCCTCGCCTCGATGATCGACAGCCTCGCCGACATCGGGGGCTCGCTCATCACCTTCATCGCCGTCCGGGTCAGCCAGCAGCCGCCCGACCGCAGCCATCGCTTCGGCCACGGCAAGGCGGAGAGCCTCTCCGCCCTGGCGCAGGCCTCGCTGGTCATGGGCTCGGCACTCTTCGTCCTGATCGGCGCCGGCGAACGGTTCCTGAACCCGCGGGTCATCCAGCCCGGCACCTTCGCGTTCGTCGTGCTGGTCGGCGCCATCGTCATCACCCTGGCGCTGGTCACTTTGCAGCGCGTGGTGATCCGCCGGACGGGCTCGACCGCCATCGCCGCCGACCGGCTGCACTACACGGCCGACCTCGCCACCAACCTTCTGGTGCTCGCCGCCCTGCTCCTGACCGCCAGGCTCGATATTTCCTGGATCGATCCCGTGGCCGCCGTCGTGGTCGCCCTCTACCTCGCCTGGCAGGCCGCCCGCCTCGGCCGCTCGGCGATCGACACCCTCATGGACCGGGAGCTCAGCGGGGCCGAGCGGCGGCGCATCGAGGCGCTGGTGCGCGAGCATCCCGACGTCGTCGACCTCCACGACCTGCGCACCCGCCAGGCCGGCAACACCACCTTCATCGAGCTGCATGTCGAGATCGACGGGGCGATGAGCGTGCGCCGGGCGCACCGCGTCACCGACGCGCTCGAGGCGCGTCTCGCCGAAGCCTTCGGCGAGACCGAGATCATCATCCACCAGGAGCCCGCCGGGCTCGATGACGACCGGCTCGACCACCGCATCGCCGAAGCCAAGGCCGGCCGCGCCTGAGCCGCGTCAGCCACGACGCCGCTCGACCAGGTCCCAGCGATTGCCGAAGGCGTCCCTGAAGACCGCGACCCGGCCATAGGGCTCGTCACGCGGCGCCGCCTCGAAGGCGACGCCCAGCGCCGTCAGCCGGGCATGGTCGCGGGCCAGGTCGTCGGTATCGAGGAAGAGGAAGACCCGGCCACCGGTCTGGTCGCCGATGCGGGATTCCTGCTCGGCTGTCGCCGCCCGGGCGAGCAGCAGCTCCGTGCCGCCCCCCGCCGGCACCACCCGCACCCAGCGCTTGCCCGGCTGCATGGGCGTGTCCTCGACGAGGGTGAAGCCGAGAACGCCGCAGTAATGGGCGATCGCCGCGTCGTAATCCGGCACCAGGACGCTGACCCTGGCGATGGCCGGCAGGCCGCCTGTGGCCTGTGGGGGCTCTGGGGCCTGTGGGACCAGCGCCTTGATCGCCGGGATCAGCGTCTTGAACGCCGGCCCTGCGGCCCGCTCCAGCCATTCGAAGACGACCATCTCGACGCCGACGACCGCAATGCCCCGGTCGCGCAGCCGGGCATGCGCCAGGGCGCGGTCCGCCTCCCGCCTGGAGCCCGAGGCGTCGGCTGCGAGATGCACGGCGAAGCCCGCATCCTGCAGATCGAGCGCTGTCTGCAGCACGCAGACATGGGTCTCCATGCCGGCGACCACGATCTGCCGCCGGCCGGCCTGTTCGAGCGCCGCCCGGAGCTCCGGCTCGCGCCAGCAGGAGAAGGCGAGCTTGGGCAGGACCGTGGTGCCGTCGGGCAGCGGCAGGAGGCGTGGGTCGGTTGGCCCGAGCCCCTTGGGATACTGCTCGGAGACGATCACCGGCACGTCGAGCACCGCCGCCGCGCGCAGCAGCAGCCCGAGCCTCGCGATGGACGCTGCTGCATCATGCACCGCCCGCGCCAGCCCCGCCTGCACGTCGACAATCAAGAGCAGCGATTCATTCCGCCTCAACATCGCCCCGCCTTCCCCGGCATCATGGCCTCATCCCTGCGGCTTCTTGGCCGATCCTGCTCTTTTTTTGCACAGGCGGGGGTGCTGCGCGACCGCTTGTCATTGACTCCTCGAGGATTGTCCATACATGCAGGGCCGACAGCGAATGTCACCCACCAAGGACTGTTCTTGACCACCGAACAAGCGACCATCACCTTCGCGGAGCTGGGGCTGCGCGAGGAAATTCAACGTGCCATCGCCGACGCCGGCTATGTGCATCCGACCCCGATCCAGGCAGCTGCGATTCCGGCCGTGCTCCAGGGCCGCGACGTCGTCGGCATCGCCCAGACAGGCACCGGCAAGACGGCGGGCTTCACCCTGCCGATGCTGCACCGGCTCGCCGCCGGGCGTGCCCGGGCCCGGATGCCGCGCTCGCTGATTCTCAGCCCGACGCGCGAGCTGGCGACGCAGATCTCGCAGAGCTTCGAGACCTACGGCAAGCATCTCAACCTCACCATGGCGCTCTTGATCGGCGGCGTCGGCATGGGCGAGCAGGAGAAGCTGCTGGAGAAGGGTGTCGACGTCCTCATCGCGACGCCCGGCCGGTTGCTCGACTGGTTCGATCGCGGCCGCATCCTGCTCAACGGGGTCGAGGTCTTCGTTATCGACGAGGCCGACCGGATGCTCGACATGGGCTTCATCCCGGATGTCGAGCGGATCTTCCAGCTTCTGACCAAGCGCGGCCAGACCCTGCTCTTCTCGGCCACCATGCCGAAGGAGGTGCGCCGGCTCGCCGACCGCTTCCTGCGCGACCCCGCCGAGATCGAGGTCGCCCGCCCCTCGACCCGGGCGGAGAAGGTCAAGGATGTCGTCGTGCCGATCCGCGGCATCGAGCGCCGGGTCGCCCTCGACCGTCTGCTCGACGTCGAGAAGATCGGCAACGCCATCATCTTCTGCAATCGCAAGCGCGACGTCTCGACCGTCAACAAGTTCCTGCAGCGCCAGGGCCGCAACGCCCAGGACATCCACGGCGACCTCGACCAGAGCCAGCGCCAGGCGACGCTCGACGCGTTCAAGGCCGGCACGGTCGACTATCTGGTCGCCACCGACGTGGCGGCGCGCGGCCTCGACATCGTCGACCTGCCCGTGGTCATCAATCTCGACGTGCCGATCCATCCCGACGACTACGTCCACCGCATCGGCCGCACCGGCCGCGCCGGCAAGGAGGGCCATGCCTACACCCTGGCCGATTCCGACGACGGCAAGCATCTCGCCGCGATCGAGCGGCTGCTCGGCAGCAAGATCGAGCGGCAGATGATCGAGAGCGTGAGCGAGGAGACCGAGACGCCTCGGCGGCCGAGCCGGGCTCGCCCGGCACGAAGGGCACCCGAGCGCGAGGTCGGGTCGAGGCAGTGCCCGCCGAAGCCGCAGCGGGAAGGTGATGCTGCACCGGCCCCGCGCCGGCGCAAGCGGCGCAACGAGCCCGACGCAGCACCCGAGGTCGCCGCGACGGAAGCTGCCGCCCCGAGCGAGACGACCCCGAGTGAATTGGCCCCGGCCGAGCCGACCGGCACCCGCCGCCGGCGGCGGCGCTCCGAGGCGGCCGAGCCGGTGGCCGCGACGGCCGAGACCCCGGCCGCCGGCAAGGTGCCGGAGACCGCAGCGCCAGAGGCCACGGCGGCCGAGCCGGAGCAGAGCCGGCCGCGCCGGCGCCGCGCCGATGCCCCGCCGACGGGCGTGGCCAAGCCGGCACCGAAGCCGCAGCGGGGCCGCGGTGAGCCGCGCGACGAGCCCGTGGTCGGGCTCGGCGATCACGTCCCCGCCTTCCTCCTGCGGCCGGTGCCGATCAAGGCCGTGGCCTGAGCCGGCGCCGCCCCCGACTTTCCGGAAGCCGCCCATGCAGACGATCTTCGTCATGGTCAAGTGCGAGCTCGGCTGCTCCTACGAGGTGGCCGGCAAGGCGGTCGAGACCATCGAGGAGGTCTCCGAGGTCTACTCGGTCTCCGGCCAGTACGACCTGATCATGAAGTTCCACCTCGCCGCCGACGTCGATATCGGCCGCTTCGTCAACAAGGCGGTGCAGAGCCTGCCCGGCGTGAAGGACACCTTCACCCTCATCACCTTCAAGGCTTTCGCTTGACCGACCGGGCGGCAGGCACGTCGCCGGTGCCCGCGGACGACCGGCCCCTCGAGGACGCGGCACGCGAGGTCGAGATCGTCCGGAGCCGCGACGGCTATCGGGGCTTCTTCCGCTTCGAGGTCGTCGATCTCAGGCATCGTCGCTTCGACGGGCAGATGAGCCCCGTCATCACCCGCGAGATCCTGCACATCCCCGAGGCGGCGGCGGTGCTGCCCTACGACCCGGTCACCGACAGCATCGTGCTGATCGAGCAGTTCCGCGCCGGCTGCATGCGCCACCCGACCGGCGCCTGGCTCTACGAGGTGGTGGCCGGGCTCGTCGGGCCGGGCGAATGCGCCCTCGAGACAGCACGCCGCGAGCTGGTCGAGGAGGCCGGGCTCGAGGCCCGGCGGATCGAGCAGATCGCCACCTATGTCGCGTCGCCCGGTGCGGTGACCGAGCGCAGCACCGTCTTCATCGCCGAGGTCGACGCCAGCGGCGCCGGCGGCGTGCACGGCCTCGAGCACGAGGCGGAGGACATCCGCAGCTTCGTGCTCCCGCTGCAGACCGCCTTCGACTGGCTGGAGAGCGGCCGCATCCTCGCCGTCAACGCCATCGTCCCGCTGCGCTGGCTGCAGGTCCACCACAGCGATCTGCGCCGCCGCTGGCTTGCGGAATCCGCCGAAACCGCCTAGTTCCGAACCATTCCAGAGACGATGGCACGGACCACCCTGATGCAGGCACGGATCTATCGACCGGCGAAGACCGCGGTCCAGTCGGGCCGGCGCAAGACCCACCAGTGGCTGGTCGAGTTCGAGCCGCGCTCGCGCGTCGAGGCCGACCGGCTGATCGGCTGGAACGGCTCGGACGATACGGCCCAGCAGGTGCGGCTGCGCTTCCCGACCAAGGACGCCGCCATCGCCTATTGCCGGCGCGAGAACCTGACCTACCAGGTCTTCGAGCCGCACACCCGCGTCGTCCTGCCCAAGTCCTACGCCGAGAACTTCATCCGCCGCAGCTGAGGCCGCGGCCCGCCCGGAAGTTCCCCCCGCCCGCCGGCCCTGCTATAAGCGCCGCCACGCGCCCTTAGCTCAGCTGGATAGAGCAGCTGCCTTCTAAGCAGCAGGTCGCAGGTTCGAGTCCTGCAGGGCGCGCCATGTCTTTCGAGGGCTTCAGCCTGGATTCTCGGCCCTTCCCCGACAGATTTCACCGCCGTCGCGCCGTGTCGCTCTCGCCTGCCGGGAGCGCTGCGATCGACCAGCCGGGCCATGGCACCTCGGTCATGGGTTGTGCCGCTTTCGGCAAGCATACCGATTACGAAGCACGCCAGGCTCGGCCGCCCAGGAAGGTGCGCACGACGGCCGGGTCCGACCCGATATCCTTTGCCGGGCCGGAGCCGGTGATCCGGCCGGCTCCGACGAGATAGGCGAAGTCCGCCAGCGCCAGCGTCGCGCGGGTGTTCTGCTCGACGATCAGGATCGTCAACCCGGTGTCGCGGATCCGGGCGAGCGCCGCGAAGACCTCCTTCATCACGATGGGCGCGAGGCCGAGCGACGGCTCGTCGAGCAGCAGGAGGTCCGGCGCGGACATGAGCGCGCGGGCGATTGCCACCATCTGCTGCTCGCCGCCGGACATGGTGCCGGCAATCTGGCCGCGTCGTTCCGCCAGCCTGGGGAACAACTCGAGCACCGTCATCAATGTAGCGTCCGCCTTGCTTCGGGCGCGCGCGGGAGTGGCGCCGAGCTTGCAGATTCTCGGCGACGCTCAGGGCGGGAAAGATGCCGCCGGCCCTCCGGCGCCAGCGCAATGCCGAAGCTCCACGGTCTCGTGGGGCGCGAGGCCGAAGGGATCGGCCTTTGTAGAGGATTTCGCCGCCAGCGACGGGCACACGTCGTGCGATGGCGCCAGAAGCGATGACTTTCCGGCGCCGTTGGCGGATCGCAGCCATCCGGCAGCCTCGACCTGGAGAGACACGCCGCCGAGAGCCACGTGCTTGCCATGGCTCACGGTCGGGTCCTAACCTCCGGAATCTTCGTCGTCCCCAATATAGGCGGCGATGACGGCAGGGTCCGCCAGCGCCACGTCCGTCGGCATCGTCGGCGATGAGCCGGCGGAATTCATCACCAGCACGCGTAGGCGGAAAAGGCGCGAACGGCAGCGTCCGCGTGATGTGCTCGACGAGAATGGTGATGCGGATCGCGTCAGGCTGCGGACCAGCTCGATGCCGGCGTCCAGCTCGGTGGGGTTCAGCCCGGCGAGCCATTCGTCGACAGCAGCACAGCTCGGCTCGGCCGCCAGGGCCCGCGCCAGCTCGAGCCGCTTCTGGTCGATATGGGTCAGCTCCGCCGCCGTCTCCGCCATGCGGTCGACGAGCCCCACCACCTCCAGCTTCCGAAGGGCGACGGTGCGCGCGGCATCACCCCAGGAGGTCGCTGCGCCGAAGGCCGCCGCGACCATCACGTTCTCGGTCAGGGTCAAGGACGGCAGCGTGCGGACGAGCTGGAACGTGCGGGCCACACCCATCCAGGCGATGCTGTCCAGGCGCCGGCCAGAAGAGCAGGACGCCGTCGAGCTCGATCCGACCGGCGGTCGAGCACCAGGGCACCGGAGATCAGATTCAGTCGGTGTGGTCTTGCCCGAGCCGTTGGGCCTATCAGGCCGGCGATCTCGCCCGGCTCGAGCGCAAACGTCACCTCGTCGACCGCCCGCAGGCCGCCGAAGACCATCGTCGCTCCCCCGCTGCGAGACGATTCAGAGTCGCCGCCCGCCATGACCGGGTCGAAGACGCTCGACGCCAGCCAGCACGCCTTCCGGCAACGCGAGACGGTAGCGATGAACACGAGCCCGAGAAAGATCGGATAGGTGTCGGGGAAGCTCGACGCCAGCCATTCGAAGACGAGAAACAGGGGAACGGCGCCGAGCGCCGGGCCCCAGAGGCGGCTCGCCCCGCCGAGGAGCGCCATGATGACCGTCAGGAAGCTGACCGTCGGATTGAAGACGATGGACGGCTCGACATAGACCCAGCGGGGCGACACGATCGCGCCGGCCAGGGTCAGGATGACGGCGGACAGGGTGAAGGCGAGCAGCTTGGTGCGTGCGAGGTCGACCCCGCTATGCGCCGCGACGGTCTCGTCGTCGCCGATGACCCGGAGCGCGAGACCGAGACGCGCGCGCTGCACCCAGGCCGTCAGCCCGATCGTGAGGGCGCCGAGCGCCAGCATCTGCCAGTAGATGCCGCGCGCCGTCACGTCGAGGAAGATGTAGCGACCCAGCGTTCCGGTGACGTTGACCTCGTACCAGGTGATGAGCTGGCGGATCAGCTCGGCGAGGCCGAAGGTGAAGATCACGAAGTAGACCCCGGCCAGCCGGAGCGTCGACAGCCCGACCACCAGGGCCAGCGCAGCCCCGATCAGGGCCGCCGCGACGAGCACGAGCGGATAGGGGAGAGCCTCGTTCAGGACCGCGACCGTGTAGGCGCCGGTGCCGTAGAACGCCACCGTCGCGAGCGAGATGTAGCGCGTGTGGCCGGAGAACAGCGCCCAGGCAGAGGCCAGCGTCACGTAGGTCGCAGCGCCGATCAGCAGGCCGAGCCCGTAGTCCGAAACGAGCGCTGGTAGTGCGGCCAGGGCGCAGAATGCCAGCAGCGGCAGCAGCCAGCGGATCACATGCGGCTCCCGAAGAGACCTTGCGGCCGCCACAGGAGGACGACGAGGAAGATCGCGAAGGTCGCGGCCAGCGTCAGTCCCGGGTCGATGGCGGTGGCCACGAAGGTCTCGACGAGACCGAGCGCCAGTCCGGCGATCAGTGCACCCATCACGTTGCCGACGCCGCCCATGATGACGATGACCAGCGCCTTCATGGTGAAGACGACACCGTCCGTCGCCGAGAATGTCTGGTACATGGCGATCGTGGCGCCGCCAACGGCGGCCAGCGCCGTGCCGAGCGCGAAGCCCTGCCGGGCGACGCGGTTCACGTCGATGCCCACGAGCGGCGCCGCCGCCGGGCTCAGTGCCACCGCCCGCAGGACGAGCCCCCATCGGGTCCACGACAACAACGAGATCAGCGCCCCGACGGCGACGACGCAGATGCCGAAGGCGATCAGGCGGTTGAGCGCCACCGGGACGCCCAGGAGCCGGACGCCGCGGTCGAGGTACGAAATCGAGGTGAAGTTCGCGCCAAAGGTGACCAGAAGGAGGCCCTGTATCACGAAGAGAAGCCCGAACGTCGCGAGGATCGAATCGACCGCGAGCCGATCGCGCGCGGCGGACCGCTGGACGAGAGGGCGCAACATGACCGCGTAGAGCATCCAGCCGACCGCGTAGCCGGTTGGCGCAATCGCGACGATCGCGAGAAGCGGCGACACGCCGAGGCCGTTGAACAGGGCGACGAGAACGAAGGCCGCGGCCAGGGTGAGCTCGCCATAGGCGAGGTTCATGATCCGCGCGATCCCGTATTGCAGCGTCAGCCCGAGGGCCAGCAGGGCGTAGGTGCCGCCGAGCACGAGGCCGAGGATGAGCGTCGTCAGCATGGTCGTCCGCTTCGCAGGTCGCGCGAGCCGGCCGGGGCCGGCCCGCGCTCGGGCTCAGGCGGTCACCACTCGGGCTTCGGGATGATCGGGTCCGACGCCCCTTCCTTGTCGGGCGGGTTGATGGCCCGGAACGCCCCGCCTTGCCACTGGCCGACCCACCAGAGATCACGAAGCTGGTTGTCCTCCAGCTTCACTTCGCCGACGATGGTCTCGAAGGTGCCGGACGAGAGCTCTTGGGCGAGCGCCTCGTGATCGAGCCCCACCCGCTCGATCGCCTGCGCCAGCATCTCGAGCGATGCGTAGGTGATCGCCGAGGCCCAGCTGTCGGGGGGTGTGCCGACGAACGCCGTGTGGCGCTCGAAATACTCCTGGATGGCGGGCGAGTCGGCATTCACGCCGCCGATGGCCATGACCCCTTCGGCCTTGCCGTCGGCAATCCCGGGATAGATCGGGAACGCCCCGCCGACGCTGACGTAGAAGACCTTGGGATTGTAGCCCGTGGCCTGCGCCGTCTTGGTCATCCCGAAGCTGCCGGGTGGATAGGAGAAGGCGACGAAGCTGTCCGCGCCGGAAGCCTGCGCTTCGCTCATGATCGCGGCGAAGTCAGGTGCCGAGCGGGTAGGTTTCATCATAGGCCAGCTCGAAGCCCGCCGCTTCGAAAGCCGGCCGGGCGCCGTTGATGAGGTCGATGCCGAAGCCGTCCGCGACCGACACCACGGCGATCTTGTCGTTGATGATGCCCGCATCGCGCGCAGCGGAGAGGACACCAACGAGGCCCTCGGCGTAGTCGTGGCCGCCGCCCAGGAGCCAGAAGCTGCGGTGCCACCGCGCCGCGAACTCCGGCGCCTTGTCGGTGACCGCGGTGACGGCGAGCTGCGGATAGCCGAACCTGTCGAAAAGCGGCGCCACGGCTAGGTTCGCCCAGGTGCCCAGGGCGGCAGGATCAGATCCACCTGGTCCTGCGAGGCGAGGCGCTCGATCGCGCGCACGAGATCCTCATTCGACGACCTGTCGTCGTATTCCACGACCTCTATTCTGCGCTTCGAGCCGTCGGGCATCGCCAGCCCGCCGGCGTCGTTCACGTCGCTTCACCCAGAGCTCGTAGTTGGGGATTGTCGTGATTCCGGCGCCCGTGGCGTTCAGGCCAGTGCGCGCGACCGCTACCCGATGGTGACCGTGTCGTCCTGCGCATTGGCTGCGCCGCCGGCGAGCATGGCGGACAATGTCAGGCCAAGCATGGCTGCGCGCGACACGGCGCGTCGTGATGTCGTTTTCATTGGTGCCCCCTGATAGGCGCATGTGGGCGACCGGCATTGCCGGCCACGACACGACGCATCACTAGTACAGGTTTAAGTGCGGCCGAGGTGGTCGCCAAAATGCGTTGGCGAGACAGGAAATGGGCTTTGCTGCGAGACACCATCCAAGGCGCACTCGGGCTCTACTTGATGGCGACGTGGCAGTTGCGCGATCAGGCGGCAGTCGCCGTTACCGCGCCCCGACGGTGAATTGCCGCTTCGACAATTGCCGCAGGCGGTCCCGCATCTAGTTTGGACTTTCGTGCCCGTTGAACGGGGCGCCTGCCGATCTCGCCCGGTGGTCGCGAGCCGGACGTGGCAGCCGCGAAGCATACGATCGCCTACACAAGCCATCGTGCAAATCAGGAGGACGGAATGGCCACGTCGTTCAGGAAGAGTGCCCGGGATTTCGACCAGCGGATCCTGGAGATCTTCGACGGCTACGTGCACGGCAAGATGTCGAAGCGCGAATTCATCGCGCAGGCCGGGCAGTACACCGCCGCAGGCGTGACCGGTGCCATGGTGCTGGAGCAGCTGCAGCCGAACTATGCGCTGGCCCAGCAGGTCGCCCCCGACGACCCGGCCATCGTGACGGAGCGGGTCGAGTATCAGAGCCCGGAGGGTCACGGGCCGATGGTCGGGCTGATGGCCCGCCCGGCGGACGCCGCAGGCCCCCTGCCCGCGGTGCTGGTCGTGCACGAGAACCGCGGCCTCAACCCCTATATCGAGGATGTCGCCCGGCGCCTCGCCAAGGCCGGCTATCTCGCCTTCGCGCCGGACGGGCTGACGCCCTTGGGCGGCTATCCCGGCAATGACGAGCAGGGCCGCGAGATGCAGCAGCAACTCGATGGGGCCAAGCTGATGGCGGATTTCTTCGCGGCCTTCGAGTTCCTCAGGGATCACGAGGCCTCGACCGGCAAGGTCGGTGCCGTCGGGTTCTGCTATGGCGGCGGCGTCTGCAACGCCCTCGCGGTCGCCTATCCCGACCTCGCCGCATCGGTGCCGTTCTATGGCCGGCAGCCGGCGGTCGAGGACGTGCCCGCGATCCAGGCGCCCTTGCTCCTGCACTATGCCGGGCTGGACGAGCGGATCAACGCGGGCTGGGAGGCCTATGGCGCAGCGCTCGAGGCGAACGGCAAGGAGTTCACCGTCTACTTCTATCCGGACGTGAACCATGGCTTCCACAACGACACGACCCCGCGCTACGACGAGGCGGCCGCGAAGCTGGCCTGGCAGCGGACCCTGGACTTCTTCGCGGCCCATCTGAGCTGAACGGCTGCGGCAGGGCCGCGATCAGTCGGCCGAGGGGGTCAGGCGGTGCCGGCGGCCTCCCCGGCCAGCGCCGTGGCGACGCCGCGCTCGAGCATGCCGGCCAGGATCGCCGTGACCGCACCCGTCCAGGCGGCATTCGCGACCAGCTCGGGCGGGAAGAGGCCCTGCAGCCCGTGCAGGGCCCGGGCGATCCCGGCGGGCGTGCCGCCGCTCGCCACGGCAGCACGGATCTCAGCCGCACGCGGGTCCTCGACCGCATAGGTTTCGCCGGCATCGGTCCGGCCGATGGCGTAGCGCATCCACACCGCGACGGCGAAGGCGAAGGGGCGAAGCTCGCCGCCCCGCCGGGCGAGCTCGAGCGCCGGCGCCATGACGCGCTGCGGCAGCTTCTCGGTGCCGTCCCGGGCGATCTGCCGGGTCTCGTGGCCGATCGCCGGGTTGGCGAAGCGCCGGCAGAGATCGGCGGCATAGGCGTCGAGATCGATGCCGGCGAGACGCGGCAGGGTGGCGGCCGCGGCGGCGAGCTGCCGCCTGACCAGCGGGCCAGCACCGGGTCGCCCATGACGTCGCGCACGTAGCGGTGGCCGGTGAGGAACCCGGCATAGGCGAGCATCGAGTGGGTGCCGTTCAGCATGCGAGCTTCATCCGCTCATACGCTGCGACATCGTCGACAAAGATCGCCCCGCCCGCCTCCCAGGCCGGGCGGCCGGCGGTGAACCGGTCCTCGATGACCCACTGGCTGAAGGGCTCGGTCTCGATGGCGGCCCGGTCCTCGCAGCCGGTGAGCCGGGCGGCGTCGGCGAGCGTGGCGGGCGTCGCCGCCGGCGTGATGCGGTCCACCATGGTCGAGGAAGGCCACCCCGGCCTCGATCCAGGGCGCCAGGGCCGGGTCAGCCCGGGCGGCGAAATCGAGCACGCCCGCCCGCAGGAGCGCACCGTTCTCCGGCAGGTTGTCGCATGAGAGCACGGTGAACGGGTCGAGCCCCTGCTCCCGGCGCTGCCGCAGCGCCTCGACGAGGAGCCCGATGGCCCCCTTCGGCTCGCGCGGCGAGCGCAGGTCGGGGGCGATGGCGGGATGGTCGGGCAGGATGCCGCCGGCGCGATCGATGCCGTAGGCCTTCTCGGTGACCGTCAGGCTGACGATCCGCGTCGCGGGGTCGCTCATCGCCGCCAGCACGGCACCCGGCTCGCGCGCAGCGGCGATCACCCGCGCGATGCTGCCGATCACCCGGGCTTCGGTGCCTTCGGGGCCGCGTATCAGGAGCGTGTAGAGCCCGTCCTGCGGGTTCAGCGCGTCGGCGATGGCGGTGCTGCGCGGGCTGACGCCCAGGATGCGCCAGTCGCCGCCGGCAGCGGCGGGGCGTCGTCCGTGCAGACGGCCTGATGCGCGCGGTGGAAGGCGCCGACACCGAGATGGACGATGCCATGGCCCGCCCGGCCGGGTCGAAGCGGCCGGTGGACCACCGCCGGGATGCTGCCCAGCGAGGCGCGGCTCAGCCGCCTGTTCAGGATGCCATGCCCCAGCGCGGGTGGGCGAGTGCCGTCATGACGCCGCGCAGCTCGGCGAGCCCCTTGAGGCGGCCGATCGACGGGTAGCCCGGCTGCGCCCGGCGGCCGAGATCGTCGAGGATGTCCTGGCCGTGGTCGGGCCGCATGGGGATCGTGTGGTCGACGCGGCCGGCGGCCTTGCGGCGGCGCTCCTCGGCGATGACGGCGGCCAGCAGGGCCACCATGTCGGTCGCCCCGGCCAGGTGCTCGTCCTCGTAGAATGAGCCCTGGACCCGGTCGCTCTCGCGGTGGACGTTGCGCAGGTGCAGGAAATGCACCCGGTCGCCGAGGCGCTCCATCATGCCAGGCAGGTCGTTGTCCGGCCTGGCGCCGAGCGAGCCCGAGCAGAGCGTGATGCCGTTGGCGGGGCTGTCGACCGCCTGCATCATCGCCGCGTAGTCGGCTTCGGTCGACATGATCCGGGGCAGGCCGAGGAGCGGGAACGGCGGGTCGTCGGGGTGGCAGCAGAGCCTGATGCCGACCTCCTCGGCGACCGGCACCACCGCCTCGAGGAAGGCGGTGAAGTGGGCGCGCAGCGTTTCGGCGGAGATCGCACCGTACTCGGCCAGGTGCCGGCGCAGGTCGTCCAGCGTCATGGTCTCGGCGGCACCCGGCAGGCCGAAGGCGATATTGCCGGTGAGCTGCTGCTTTTGGGCGTCGGCCATGCCGGCGAAGCGCTCGGCCGCGGCGTCGCGCACCGCCTCGGGATAGTCCTCCCCGGCACCCCGCCGCTCGAGGACGAAGAGGTCGAAGGCGGCGAAGTCGACGAGGTCGAAGCGCATGCAGGTGCCGCCATGGGCGACCCGGTAGGTGAGGTCGGTGCGGGTCCAGTCGAGCACCGGCATGAAATTGTAGCAGACCACCTCGATCCCGGCGGCGGCCAGATGGCGCAGGCTCTCGCCATAGTTGGCGAAATGGGCGCGCCACTCGCCCTTCTGCTTCTTGATGTCCTCGGAGACCGGCAGGCTCTCGACCACCTCCCAGGCGAGGCCCGAGGGCGTGCCGTCACGCCGACGGCCGATCTCCGCCTGCCGCTGCCCGATCTCGGCCGGGCTCCAGACGGCACCTGTCGGGACGTGGTGCAGGGCCGAGACCACGCCTTCGACGCCCGCCTGCAGCATGTCGTCGATCGAGACCAGGTCCTTCGGGCCGAACCACCGCCATGTCTGTCGCATTCGCTTCTTCCTCCCTGCCAGCGTGACCGGTTGCCTATCAGATTTGATTTCGGTTGATTAGCATGGAAAAGCGGCAGCTTCGGACCGCTGTCAGGAAAGGCCAAGCCATGCAAGCCCGTGTCTGCCGTCTCCATGCCCAGGGCGACATCCGCATCGAGACCGTCGAGGTCGCGGAGCCCGGCCCGGGCGAGGTGCGCCTGCGCATGGGTGCGGGCGGCATCTGCGGCTCGGATCTGCACTACTACCAGCATGGCGGCTTCGGCCCGATCCGGGTGAAGGAGCCGATCATCCTCGGCCACGAGGCATCCGGCACCGTCGAGGCGGTCGGCCCCGGCGTCGAGCTCGCCATCGGCACGAAGGTGGCGGTCAACCCGAGCCGGCCCTGCGGCCAGTGCAGCTACTGTGAGGCGGGCAAGTTCCAGCACTGCCTGGCGATGCGCTTTCGCGGCTCGGCCATGCGCTTCCCGCACGAGCAGGGCCTGTTCCGCGAGCGCATCGTGGTCGAGGCCGCGCAATGCGTGCCGGTGAGCCTTGCCACGAGCCTCGCCAAGGCCGCCTGCGCCGAGCCGCTCGCGGTCTGTCTGCATGCCCGGAGCCGGGCCGGCAGCCTCGACGGCAAGCGCGTGCTGGTCACCGGCGCCGGCCCCATCGGCAGCCTCTGCGTCGCCGCCGCGGCTGCCGGCGGCGCTACCGAGATCGTCGTCACCGACCTGCACGACGCCACCCTCGCCGCCGCCACCGCCATGGGTGCGACGAGCGCGGTCAATCTCACGCGCGACGCCGACGCGATGGACGCCTACAAGGCGGACAAGGGCCATTTCGACGTCGCCTTCGAATGCTCCGCCGCCGGCCCGGCCATCCGCACCTCGATCGAGACGACGCGGCCCATGGGCCGGATCGTCCAGGTGGGGGTCACCGGCGACGTGGCGGTGCCGCTCAACCTGATCGTCGCCAAGGAGATCGAGCTCGTCGGCACGCACCGTTTCCACCCCGAGTTCAGCGAGGCCGTCCGGCTGATCGACGAGGGCCGGATCGACCCGACGCCGATCCTGACCGGCGATTTCCCCATCGCGGATGCGCGCGACGCCTTCGAGCTCGCCGGCGACCGCAGCCGGGCCGTGAAGGTCCAGCTCGCCCTCGCCACATAGGCGTGCCGGCAGGCGAGCCCGACTGGCTCGAGGCCTGGCGGAACCGAGCGATCGACCCTGATGTGGCGCTCTACCGCTTCGATACGCTGCCGGGCCTCGCGCCCGACGCCATGTTGGGCCACTGGCGGGGGTGCAGCCTGCCGACCGGCCACCCGCTCGACGGCCTGCTCGAGGCGCTCGGCTGGCACGGCAAGGCGTTCGACGCCGCGGATCGCGTGCACCCCCTGCTCTTCCGGGATTCGTCCGGGGTGCCCGTGGCCATCGAGCCGGCCCGCCTGCCGGTCGGTCTGGCGCTCCGCCTGCCGGGCTTCAGCCGGAGCGGCCCGGTGCGGGCGGCGTTTCGAGCGCTCCGCCCGCTGCTCCGTGCGCGCGGGCCGGCGGCGAAGCTGGAGACGCGCGTCTTTCGCGGCCGGTCGAGTGCCGCCATGGTCTACGACCGGCTGCCGATCACCGATCACTTCCGCCGGATCGATGCCGACCGGGTGCTCGGGCTGATGGAGCTGCAGCGGTCGCCACGGCCCTTCTTCTTCCTCCTCGGCCGCTACCGGAGGGTCGCCGCCTCGACGATCAGCGGCAAGAGCGCCGGGTCGGGGCCGATCGGGCCGAAATAGACGCCGGCACGGTCGGTTTCGGCCATGAGCCGCGCCACGTCGCCGGCACCGTGCTGGCCGGCATCGGTGAGAAAGCCGACCCCGGCGATGAAGGGTGCGGCCAACCGGGCCACGGCCTCCGCCACTGCCGGCGCCTCGTCGAGAAAGGCCACGCCCACCTCGGCGAAGACACCCCGCCCCCTGATCACGGCCGCGTGGCGCTTGGCCGTCAGGGCGGAATCCGGGTGCCGCGTGGTGCCGTGGCCGACGAGCAGCAGCGCGGTCTCGTGCGGCGCGCGGCCATGGGCGCGCAGGCCCTTGAGCGCCCGCGCCACGAGCAGATCGGCGATCCCCACATGGGAGCCCAGGGCCGGGGCCAGGCGGGCGTCGGGCCGGGCGGCGCGCAGCCGGCCCTCGAGCACCTGCAGCGTGTAGCCTTCGGCCATCATGAAGGGCAGCACGGTGAGCGGCCCCGGCGCCATCCGGGCGAGCACCGACTCCAGCCTCGGGGCACCATGCAAGGCACAGGCCTCGACCGCGGCAAAGCGGGCCTGCCGCCGCAGCACGCCCGCGTGCCGGGCGGCGGCACCGGCCACGCCGCGGGCACCATGCGCGCAGAGCAGCAGCGCCGGGCCGACAACCCTGTTCCGCTCAGCAGCCGGCGGTTGCAAGGCGAGTGTGGACATTGATCCTGCCTATCGGTCGACGCATCGGGACCCTTTTGACCTCCGCCAGCATGTGCGCATCATAGTTCACCAGAGCCCATCGGTCGGTCCAGACGCTGAACAATACGTGGCTGCCTTCCTGCGTGAAGTCGACATGCCCGGCGGTCGCTCTCATGCGCCGGTCGTCTCGGGCGACATCCGGATCTTTGCCACGCACCATTTCCGGCAGGGTGTAGACAAATGCCACAAGCGGCGCGAGGCGCGCGGCTGCCCTGCATGCGCCAGCGGTTCAAGGAGGACCGACATGAACGCCGGCAATCGCCTGCTGAAGGTGCTCGCCGTCATCGCCGTTCTCTTCGGCGTCGCCACGGTCTTTTCCGGCGGCACGGCACTCTTCGGCGGACCCGAGGCCAGGGCCGCAGTCGGCGACGCGGTGCCCTTCGTCCTCTGGTTCAACACGCTCGCCGGCTTCGCCTATGTGGTGGCCGGCATCGGTCTCTGGCGTGCCCGACACTGGGCTGCCCGCCTCGCCTGGCTCATCGCCCTGGCCACACTGCTCGTCTTCGTGGCCTTTGCCGTCCATGTTGCCACCGGCGGCGCCTTCGAAATGCGAACCGTGGGTGCGATGACGCTCCGCAGCCTCGTCTGGCTGGCCATCGCCTGGCTCGGCGGGCACTGCCTGGCTACCGGCAGCCGAGCGGCATGAGATGCCCCGACTACCCTCCGCCGGCCGATTGACAAGGTGCCTAGTCGCACCTAGCGTACTAACCAATTGGTTAGTTAGGGATGCGGCGCATGGGCTTGGCGGGACCGGGCGATCGGACGGTCAGGATCGCCGCGGATATCGGCGGCACCTTCACCGACCTCGTGCTGAGCAAGGGGGACGGCGAGGTGCTGACCGCCAAGGTCTCCTCGACCGGCTCGGCGCCCGAGGCCGCCGTGCTCGACGGGATTCGCTCGATCATGGCCGAGGCCGGCGTCGATGGCGGGCAGGTGGTCGAAGTCCTGCATGGCACGACCATCGGCTCGAACACGCTCCTCGAGCGCACCGGGGCGCCGACCGGGCTGATCACCACCAAGGGGTTTCGCGACATCCTCGAGATCGGCCGGGTGCGCACGCCCGAGATGTTCGATCTCGCCTGGACCAAGCCCGAGCCCCTGGTGCCGCGGCGCGCCCGGCTCGAGGTGACCGAGCGGGTCGCCGCCGACGGGGCGGTGCTCACACCGCTCGTCGACGCGGAGGTGCTGGAGGCCGGCCGGCGGCTGCAGGCGCTGGGCATCACCTCGGTCGCGGTCTGCTTCATCAGCAGCTACCGCAACGGCACCCACGAGCGACGTGTCGGCGAGCTCCTGACGGCGCACATTCCCGGATTTCGAGGTCACGCTTTCCGCCGCCCTGCAGCCCGAGGCCAAGGAGTACGAGCGGACCAGCACGGCCGTGGTCAACGCCTATGTCCTGCCGGTCATGCGGGGCTATCTGGCGAGGCTGGCCGCCGGGCTCGAAGCGCTCGGCATAGCGGCGCCGCTTCTCGTCGTCAGCTCGAGCGGCGGCCTCGTCCGCGCCGCCGTGGCGCAGGAGCAGCCCGTGCTCTTCATCTCCTCCGGCCCGGCCGCCGGTGTCACGGTGCTGCCCGGCTCGGCACGGCCGGGCGGATCGACGATCTCATCGTCTTCGACATGGGCGGCACCACGGCGAAGGCGGCGCTGATCGAGGGCGGGCGCATCTCGCGCACCAACGAGTACGAGTTCCGCGCCGGCATCTCGACGCCGAGCCGCTTCATCAAGGCCGGCGGCTTCCTCATGCGCGCCCCCACCATCGACATCGCCGAGGTGGGCGCCGGGGCGGGCTCGATCGCCCGGGTCGATGCGGGCGGGCTCATTCATGGGGCCACGCTCGGCCGGTGCGGAGCCCGGCCCCGCCTGCTACGGCAAGGGCGGCAGCCAGGCCACGGTGACCGATGCCAACGTGGTGCTCGGCTACCTCAACCCGAAGGAGCTCGCCGGCGGCACGCTCGCCATCGACGCCAGCCTCTCCCATGCGGCGATCACCACCCATGTCGCCGCCCCGCTCGGCGTCGACGCCGCCGCGGCGGCGCTGGGCGTGCGCGAGATCGCCAATCTCAACA
This sequence comes from Geminicoccaceae bacterium, assembly GCA_041397945.1. Classification (GTDB taxonomy): domain Bacteria; phylum Pseudomonadota; class Alphaproteobacteria; order Geminicoccales; family Geminicoccaceae; genus SLRI01. Next base: position 28,451 of record JAWKVR010000008.1, on the reverse strand, counting down.
TGGCCCGTGCCATCCGGGCGGTGACCGTCGAGCGCGGGGTCGACCCGCGCGACTTCACGCTCGTCGCCTTCGGCGGCAGCGGCCCGGTCCATGCCTGCGACCTGGCCGCCATGCTCGGCATCCGCCACGTCCTCATGCCCAACCTCGCCGGCGTCTTCACCGCCGCCGGCATGCTGGCGGGCGACATCGAGCGCCAGCTCGTCGAGCCCCTGCCCGCACCGCTCGACGAAGCTTTGGCGCCGCGGCTCCGGGCGGCGCTCGACCGGCTCGAGGCCGAGGCCCGGGCGGCGCTGGCCGAGGAGGGCTTCACCGCCGACCAGATGGCGATCGAGCGGCAGGTCGATCTTCGCTTCGAGAACCAGGACACCGAGCTCGGCATCACCGTCGACGGCACGATCGAGGCGGGCTTCGCGGCCCCCTTGCGCGAGCGCTTCCTCGAAGCCTACGAGCGGGTCTACGAGTATCGCGCCCGGGACCGGGTCGAGGTCGTGGCGGTGCGCGTCGTCGGGCGCGGCCACCGCGCCGGCAAGCTCGACTTCACGAGCTACCGCACCAGCGCCACCGGTGGCACGAACGTTGCTTCGGAGCGTCAGGTGATGTTCGCGCGCGAATCGGGCTTCATTGCGACCCCGGTCATCGACCGCTCGGCCTTGCCGGCGGAGGCCAGGGGGCCGCTGATCGTCGAGAGCCTGGACACGACCGCGGTCATCCCGCCCGGTGCCGTGGTGCGGGCGGACGAGGCGGGCAATCTGCGCATCGAGCTGGAGGGCCGGGCATGACCACGGGCGACGCCTCGCCATTCGCCGACCCGATCACCTTCGCGGTGATCAAGAACGCCTTCGACACCATCGTCGACGAGATGGCCTACAACGTGATGCGCACGGCCCGCTCGCACATCGTCCGCGAGGTGCTGGACTACTCGACGACGCTCTGCGACCGCCATGGCCGCATCGTCGCCCAGGCGAAGACCGTGGCCCTGCACCTGGGGGCGGTGCCGGACGCCATCGCGGCGGTGCAGGCCGCGTTCGGCAATGATTTCGCCCCGGGCGACGTGGTGATCATGAACGACCCTTACGAGGGCGGCATGCATCTCCCGGACATCTTCATGTTCAAGCCGGTCTTCTTTCAGGACCGGCTGCAGGGCTTCACCGTCGTCGTCGCCCATCATTGCGACATGGGCGGGCGGGTGCCGGGCTCGAACGCCTCGGATTCGACCGAGATCTTCCAGGAGGGCTTCCGCGTCCCGCCGCTCAAGCTCTACGAGCGGGGCGAGCCGAACAAGACGCTCTTTCGCCTGTTCGAGAAGAACGTCCGCGTGCCGGACCTCGTGATCGGCGACCTGCTCTCGCAATACGCCACCTGCCGGATGGGCGAGCGGCAGTTCCTGCGCCTTTTCGAGCGCTACGGTGCCGCCACGGTCGAGAGCTACATCGAGGGTCTGCTCGACTACGCCGAGACCATGACCCGGCGCGAGATCGAGGCCTGGCCGGACGGCACCTACAGCTTCACCGACCACATCGACGGCGACGGGTTCAGCGAGGCGCCGATCCCGATCAAGGCGACCATCACGGTCAAGGGCGGCCATCTCGAGGTCGATTTCGAGGGCAGCGCGCCCCAGGTGAAGGGGGCCATCAACTCGACCCTCTCCTTCGTCAAGTCGGCGAGCTATCTCAGCGTGCGCTGTGTGATGGATTCCGACGCCCCCAACAATGCCGGCGTCTTTCGCTGCATCGACGTCAAGGCGCCCCCGGGCTCGATGCTGAACCCGCGTCTGCCCGCCGCCGTCGCTGCTCGAGCACTCACCGGCTATCGCATCGTCGACACCATGCTCGGCTGCCTCGCCCAGATCGTCCCGGCGAAGGTCATGGCCGCCGGCGAGGGCGGCAATACGGTCGTCTGCCTCGGCGGCTACGACAAGGCGACAGGCGAGCCCTTCATCCTCGTCGACATGATCAACGGCGCCTGGGGCGGGCGCGTCGACCAGGACGGCATCGAGGGGTCACCAACCCGGCGCAGAACATGTCCACTGCCGGTCGAGACGCTCGAGCGCGCTATCCCGTGCGCATCGAGGCTGGCTACCCGCCAGGATTCCTGCGGCGCCGGCAAGTGGCGGGCGAACTCGGCCTAACGCGCACCTATCGCCTGCTCGCACCCGGGCGATGCTCTGGCTCCGCTCCGACCGCACGGCGCACGCGCCCTACGGCCTCTTCGGTGGCGGGCCGGGTGCGCTCACCGAGAATATCCTGAACCCGGACAGGAATGCGAGGCCGTGCCCGGCAAGCTGACGCGGAACATCGAGGCCGGCGACAGCCTCTGCCACCACCAGGCCGGGGCGGCGGCTATGGCGACCCGCTCGAGCGCGACCCGGCGCTGGTCGCCATGGACGCGCTCGACGGAGAAGATCAGCAAAGGCTTCGCCCGCGACCGGCATGGCGTGGTCCTGTCCGACACGTTCGTGCTGGACCCGAAGCGCGACCACAGCGCGCTGCGCGCCGAACTGCGCGCACAAAGAACCTAGGCCCCAAGAAGGAGAGACGACGATGGCAATGACGGACGATCCTCGCAAGCACCCTGGCGGCAGCGCTCATGGCGGCCACGGCCGTTTCGGCCGCGGCGCAGGAGCCCCTGACGGTCCGGCTCGATTTCTCGCCCTGGGGCGTGCATGCCGGCTGCACTACGCCATGAACGAAGGCTGGTTCGAGGAGGCGGGGGCTCGCCGTGGACCTGCAGGACGGCCGCGGCTCCGGCAACACGCTGCAGCTCGTCAATGCCGGCGGAGTGGATGTCGGCCAGGAATCCAGCTCGGCCTGCTCGGCGCCTCGCGCGAGCAAGGGCCAGATCCGTCCTTCTCGCCGGCTTCCAGCGGAAGACCGATCTCTGCATCCTCGTCGATCGCGATTCGCCAATCGAGAAGATCGCCGATCCTGGAGGGCAAGACGCTGGTCGTCTTCGCGGCCAGCCCTGGGCCGCCTATATCAACGACTATCTGGCCGCGGGCGGGCTCGACGAAACCAAGGTCGAGGTGCTGTTCGTCGATCCGGCCGCCCTCTGGAGCACCTACACCGCGGGCCGGGCGGACGGGCTCATGTCGACCATCGGCTCGGCGATCCCGGTCGCCGAGGCCAACCGTCCACTCCAAGTGCATGATGCTGGACGAGGCCGGCCTCACCTTCCCGAGCTACGGCCTGATCGCCACCGAGGAGACCATCGCCGAGCGCGGCGAGGGCTCGCCAAGCTGGTCGCCGTGGAGCAGCGCGCCTTTCATGGGCGGCCATCGGGAGAACCCCGATCTCGGCGTCGAGGCGATCATCGCGCAGCGGCCCGATGCGAACCTGAACCGGATGTCCTGCGCGAGCGAATCCGCATCACCCTCGACTATTTCGACACCCGGCGACTGCGGGCAAGCCGATCGGCTGGCAGGCGCGCGAGCGGGAGCGGCCAAGGAGACGGTGAACTGAATCGACGGCGGGACCGGACGACACCACCTGGCGCGACCTCTGCGATGGGCCAGGGCGAGCCGTCGGCTCCGGACGGCTGAAGATATGTGAAACTCGACTGCGACAGCTGAAGGTCTTATCTGTGCCGCGCTACGACGACCTCAAAGCAATGGCGCATCGACCTCAGCATAGCCCGGCTCCTTCGTCAGCGTCGTCGGCCCCAGCGGCGGCAGAGCACGCTGATGAAGTGCCTGGCCAGGCTCGTGCCGATCACCCGCGGCACGATCGAGATCAACGGCCGCCAGCTCGACGGCCCGCCCGACGCCATGGGCATCGTCTTCCAGCGCGACGTGCTGTTCGGCTGGCGGACCATCCTCGACGGCGTGCTCCTGCAGGCCGAGGCTCCTGCGCCGGCCGCGCGCCGACTACCGCGAGCGGGCCATACGCTCCTTGCCCGCTTCGGCCTCGAGGAGCTTCGAGGACCGCCACCCCTGGGAGCTCTCGGGCGGCATGCGCCAGCGCGCCGCGATCTGCCGTGCGCTGCTCTGCGATCCCGAGCTTTTGCTCATGGACGAGCCGTTCGGCGCGCTCGATGCCATGACCCGCGACGACCTCAATGTCGAGCTGACGCGGATCTGGCAGGGCAGCAACAAGACCGTGCTCTTCATCACCCACTCGATCGTCAGATCGGTCTACCTCGCCGACCGGGTGGTGATGATGTCGCGCGGCCCGGGAGCGGATCGTCGAGGTGATCGACATCGACCTGCCGCGCCCGCGCCCGCTCGCCATCCGCGAGACGCCGGCCTTCGGTGCCTATGTGCGCAGATCCGCCATCACTTCGCGGAGCTCGGGATCCTCAAGGAATGAGCTTCTGGCGCAAGCATCTCATAGGCGAGAGCGCACACGCGCGACGTGCTCCTCGTGCTCGCGGCCCTGGTGCCATCTGGGAGATCGGCGTCTGGTACTACAGCCGCCGAAGATCTTCCTGCCGCCACCGAGCGCCATGCAGCCGAGTTCCTGACGACGCGCCAGGCTCTTCATCCGGCACATGGGCTACACGCTCTGGACCACGCTCCTCGCCTTCGCCGTCTCGGTGGCACTGGGCATCGCGCTGGCCGTCGCCATCGTCTACTCGCGCTTCCTGGAGCGGACGATCTACACGCTGCTGGTGGCGCTCAACAGCGTGCCCAAGGTGGCGCTCGCCCCCCTCTTCGTCATCTGGCTCGGCACCGGCATGGAGCCCAAGATCGCGGTCGCCGTGATGCTCGCGCTCTTTCCCATCGTCATCGACACGGTGCTGGGGCTCCGCTCGGTCGATCCGGACATGGTCAACCTGGCGCGTGCCGCCCGGGCCTCGCAGCTCCAGATCCTGGCCAAGATCCGCTTCCCCAATGCGCTGCCCAGCCTCTTCGCCGGGATGAAGGTGGCGATCTCCTTCGCGCTCGTGGGTGCGATCGTCGGCGAGTTCGTCGCCGGCGGCAACGGGCTCGGCTTTCTCGTGCTGGTGGCGCAGGGCCAGTTCGACACCACCCGCGTCTTCGTCTCGCTGGTGCTGCTCGGCCTCATGGGCACCGCCCTCTTCTACGCCCTCGACTTCGCCGAGCGGCTGATGCTCCCCTGGCACGTCTCGCAGCGTGGCGAAGGCGGCAGCCAGCACGGCGGCTGAGCGCCTGTTGACCGGCGGCGCCCTGCTCGGCGGCCCTCTGCTCGGCGGTCTGGCGCTGCTCGCCACCGCCACGCTCTGGGGCAGCAACCACGTGGTCGCCCGGGGCTCGACCGAGATCGTGCCGCTCGCCGCCTTCGTCTTCTGGCGCTGGGCCGCTGCCCTGCCGATCCTGATCGCCGTCGCCTGGCCGGGGCTGCGCCGCGACTGGCCCGTGCTGCGCGAAAGCTGGCGGGACCTTCTGCTGCTCGGCACGGTCGGCGTCGGCCTCTTCTCAGTCCTCCTGATCGCCGGCGCCTATTACAGCCTCGCCATCGAGGTCGGCATCATCAGCTCGACCACGCCGGCCTGGGTCGCGCTGATCGTCTGGCTCCGCGGCCGCGAGCGCATCGCCGGGGCGACGATTGCCGGGCTCGCCATCGCCTTCGCCGGGGCGCTGCTGGTCGTGACGCGCGGCAACCCGGGGCGATCCTCGGGCTCGGCGCCGGCATCGGCAATCTCTACGTGCTCGCCTCGGCCATCCTCTTCGCCTGGTTCACCACACGCCTGCGCCCCTACCAGGATCGCATCGCCAGCCTGTCGCTGACCACTGCCACGGCTTCGGCCGGCACGCTCACCGTGCTGCTGCCAGCCTGGCTCCTCTGGCTCGCCACCGGCGGCGAGGCTTACGCGACCGCGGAGTCCGAGCCCGCCACGGCGCTCATGATCCTGGCCTATGCCGCCATCGGCCCGACCCTGCTCGCCAATGCTTGCTACATCTTCGGCGTGTCACGGCTCGGCCCGCAGCGCGCCGCGGCCTTCCTCTACCTCACACCGCTGGCATCGGCCGGCATGGCCGTGGCCTTCCTCGGCGAGGCCCTCGCCTGGTATCACGCGCTGGGCTTCGCCCTCGTCATGGCCGGGCTCCTTCTGGTCAGCCGGGCACCGCCGCGCGCGCCGGCAGCCGGCTGACGGCACCCTTCGCTCGCCCCGCCTCGAGATAGCCCAACACCACTTCGACGATATGCTGCTCGCGCCGCGCCAGCCGCTCCGCCGCGAGGAGATTTTCGTTGAAGATGAAGGTCAGGGTGTGGGCGTTGGAGATGTAGAAATAGGAGAGCCCGCTGATCGTGATGTAGAGATCGACCGGATCGACCCCGCGGCGGAAGACACCCGCCGCCGAGCCCCGGTCGAGGATGTCGATCAGCGCCTCGAGGAGCGGGTTGTAGAGCGTCTTGATCCGCTCCGACTTCGCGATATGCGCCGCCTTGTGCAGGTTCTCGCTGTTGAGCAGGGTGATGATCTCGGGCCGCTCGACGAAGAGCCGGTGCACCGAGCGGATCAGCCGCTCGATGGCGGCCCGCGGCTCGAGCTGCTTCAGGAGCTCGTCCTGGTGATGGGTGCGCATCAGCACGTAGACCCGCTCCATCACCGCGATGAAGAGCGCCTCCTTGCCGGCGAAGTAGTGGTAGACGAGGTTCTTCGAGACCTCGGCCCTGGCAACGATGGCGTCGACCCGGGCGCCGTCATAGCCACGCAGGGCGAACTCCTCGGTCGCCGCCTCGACGAGACGTGCCCGATTGATCTCCGCATTGCGCCGCATGGTCGGTCGCCTGGCCACGCCATACCCCCGTCGAATGCCCGAGTTGTGCCCGCCCGACGCGCAAATGCCAAGCGCACCCGGCGCCAGGCGTTCACGTGCTGCGCGGGTCGAGCATGTCGCGGAGCGCGTCGCCGAAGAGGTTGAAGGCGAGGCTGACGATGGCGATGGCGATGCCGGGGGCCGCCACCACCCAGGGGCTGTCGAACATGAACTGCCGGCCGACCGCCACCATGGCCCCCCATTCGGGCCAGGGCGGCTGGGCGCCGAGGCCGAGGAAGCCGAGCCCGGCGGCGGTCAGGATGACGCCGGCCATGTTGAGCGTGACGCGGACCACCACCGACGGCAGGCACATCGGCACGACGTGGCGGGCGATGAGCCGGGCGCGCGAGGCGCCCTGCAGCCGCACGGCGGCGATGTAGTCGCTGCCGCGGATGGTCAGCGCCTCGGCGCGGGCGAGCCGGGCGATCGGCGGCCAGGCGGTGAGCGCTATCGCGATGATGGCGTTGTTGATGCCCGGGCCCAGGGCGGCGGCGAAGCCCAGCGCCAGGATGAGGCCCGGAAAGGCCAGGAAGACGTCGGTCACGCGCATCAGGATCTCGTCGGCGATGCCGCCGAGATAGCCGGCCGTGGCACCCACCGCGAGGCCGATCGGTGCGACGATGATGGCCACCAGAACGGCGATCCTGAGCGTCGTGCGCGCGCCCCAGACGATCCGCGAGTAGACGTCGCGGCCGAGATGATCGGTGCCCAGCCAATGCGCTGCCGACGGCGGCAGCAGCCGCTCGTCCATCTGCTGGATGATCGGGTCGTAGGTCGCGATCCAGGGTGCCAGAAGCGCTACCAGCACGAGCGCCACGACGATCACCAGCCCGATCACGCCGAGCCGATGGTCGAGGAAGCTCTGCCAGCCGCGCCACGCCCGCTGGGCACGGGCCTGCCGCAGGCTCTGCGGCTGCTCGGCCTCCAGCCAGGCGCGCAGGCCCTGGCCGCTGTCGATCGGGGTGCTCTGACGCCCGGCCATCCGCGCTACCGCGTCCTCGGGTCGAGCCGGCGGTAGAGCCAGTCGGAGATCGTGTTGATGGCGAGGAACATGATCCCGATCACCAGCACGGTGCCCATGACGACGTTCATGTCGTTGAACGTCAGCCCGCGGGTCAGGTACTGGCCGACTCCCGGCCAGCCGAACACGGTCTCGACCAGCACCGTGCCGTCGAGCAGGCCGGCGAAGACGAGGGCCACCACCGTCAGGAGCTGGACGCGGATGTTCTTGAAGGCGTGGCGCCAGATGACGCCGCGCTGCGGCAGGCCCTTCGCACGGGCGGCGATGATGTATTCCTGGCCAAGCTGCTCGAGCATGAAGCTGCGCGCCATGCGGCTGATATAGGCCGTCGAATAGTAGCCGAGCACGCTGGCCGGCAGGATCAGGTGCGAGAAGGCGCTCTTGAACACCGTCCAGTCGCCGGCGATGGCGGAATCGACCAGCAGCAGGCCGGTGACGGCAGGCACCAGCCCTTCGTAATAGACGTCGACGCGACCGGAGGCGCCGACCCAGCGCAGCTTGGCGTAGAACACCAGAAGCGCCATCAGCCCCATCCAGAAGATCGGGATGGAGTAGCCGGCAAGGCCGATGATCCGGGCGATGTGGTCGATCAGCTTGCCGCGATGGACGGCGGCCACGATGCCGAGCGGGATGCCCAGCAGCGAGCCGACGATCACCGCGGTCAGGGCGAGCTCGAACGTGGCCGGGAAGACCCTGAGGAGATCGCGGGCCACCGGCTGGCCCGTGGTCGTCGAGAGCCCGAGATCGCCCTGCAGGACATTGCCGACATAGCTGAGAAACTGCTGCCAGACCGGCCGATCGAGGCCGAGCTCGAGATAGACCCGCTCATAGGTGGCGCGATCGACCTCGAATCCGGTCACGACGAGGACGGGGTCGGCCGGCAGCAGGCGGCCCATCAGGAAGGTGAGCGCCATCAGGCCGAGCAGGGTGAGAGCCAGCGACACCGTCCGGCCGACGATCCGCCGCCGACGGGTCGGCCGTGCCGGTGCCGCACCCGACCCGAGCGCGGTCGTGGCGCCCGACGCTCCCACCCTTACCGGCCCATCCCTACCGGCCCACCGCTCCCGGCAACACCTAGTTCTTGGTCACGTCGAGCCAGCGGGTCGACCAGGTTGGATGGCCGACATAGCCCTCGACCTCGGCGCGAACGACATAAGGGTCGACGCGCTGGAAGAAGACGATCAGCGACGGGTCCATCTCGTGATACATCTCGTCCATCTGGCGGAAGATCGCGGCCCGCTTCTCCGGGTCGGATTCACGCTTGGACTCGTTGGTCAGCTCGGTGAGCTCCGGCGCGTCCAGGGCGGTCCGCCACAGGTAGTAGCCGCCGAGCTTGGCCTCGTCGCTGTTGTCCGGGTTGAAGGCGTAGTGGGTCGCCGTCGCGAACGGGTCGGGCAGCCGGCCGCCCGAGTTGCCCATGTAGACCTCGAAGTCGCGGGCGCGGAACTCGGGCACGTGGTTGCCCGGGATCAGCTCGAGCTCGATGCCGGCCAGTGCGGCGGTGGCCTGGAGCGACTCGGCGTTGAGCAGGTGGCCGTCGCTCGCCGGGTAGAGCTTCTTCTTGAGCCCGTCAGGGTAGCCGGCCTCGGCGAGCAGCTCGCGTGCCCGCTCCGGGTCGTAGGTGTAGTGCTCCTCGAACGCCTCGGGTGCGCCGGCCATGCCCTTCGGGATGATCGACTGCCAGGGAAAGCCGTTGAAGCGCATCGAGGAGTTGCTCAGCGCCTGCCAGTCGAGGACATGCTGGAACGCCTCGCGCACCTGGGGCTTGGCGAGATCCGGGTCCTTCATGTTGAGGCCGATAGTAGAAGCCGAAGCCGGGCGTGTGCTGGATCTCGATGTCCGCGTTCTCGGCCAGCGCCTCGAGGTCGCCGGAGCCCACATACTGCCCGATGTCGACGTCACCGGCCTCGAGCTGCAGCCGGAGATTTCCCGATTCCGGCACGTGGCGCATGATGACGCGACGCATCGCCGGCGTGCCGCCCCAGTAGTCCTCGCGCCGCTCGGTGACGACGATGTCCTCGGGGCGCCACTCGACCAGCGTGAAAGGGCCGCTGCCCGCCGCGTTGCGCGCGCAGCCAGTCGCGCGCGAGATCGCCGTCCGTCTCGTGCTCCAGCGCCACCTGGCGGTCGATGATGCCGAGCGACGAGCCGGCCAGCGAGTAGAGCACGAGGTCGATGCTGACCTGCTCGGGCAGCTCGATCACCAGAGTGTGGTCGCCCTCGGCGCGCACCAGCTGGTCGACATTGTCGGCCGTGAAGCCCCACTGGGCGAAGTCGGTGGCGCCGACCTGGCCGAGCTTGATCACCCGCTGGATCGTCCAGGCGGCGTCCTCGGCGGTGACCGGGTTGCCGCTGGCGAAGGTCGCGTCGTCGCGCAGCTGGAGCGTGATGCTGGAGTTGTCCGGCGCCACCTCCCAGCTCGCCGCGAGCATCGGCTGGATCGACTGCAGGTCGTTGGGGTCGAGCTTGAGGAGGTTGTCGTAGAGGTTGGAGACCAGCTCCGAGACGGTCCGCGCATTGAGCGCTGCCGGATCGAGCGTCGGTATGGCGCCGACGTCGGTGCCGATCACCAGCATGTCGGGCGGCGTCGCCGCCAGCGCTGCGGCGCTGACCAGCGCCAGTGCCGTGGACCCGATGATTCCGTTGCGAATGTGCCTGAACATCGACATTGCTCCCCGACCGGATGATTGTGGTTGCCGGTTCGATAACGGCATCCGGCACGGGGTGCCACCACTAATCGGCCCCGGGCGGTTGTCTTCGTCCCTGCCCCGCCGCAAGATGCCGGCCTGCACCCGCGACCCGGCGGCGAGGAAAGCTTCGGCCCATGCCGACCGACCCCGACATTCTCTCCCTCAACGCCTTCGACCCGGCGGGCGACGCCCCCGCCGATCCGGTCACGGCCGCCCTGCTCGCCCGCAGGCAGGCCAATCTCGGCCCGGTCTCCGTGCTCTTCTACGAGGAGCCCCTGCACATCGTTCGTGCGGAGGGCGTCTGGCTCGAGGCGAAGGACGGGCGGCGCTATCTCGATGTCTACAACAACGTGGCCTCGGTCGGTCACTGCCACCCGCGAGTGGTGGCGGCGATCGCCGAGCAGGCTGCCACGCTCAATGTCCATACGCGCTATCTGAACGAACCGACCGAGACCTATGTGGAGCGCCTCAAGGCGACCCTGCCGCCGGAGCTCTCGACCGTGGCCCTGACCTGCAGCGGCAGCGAGGCGAACGACCTGGCGCTGCGGCTCGCCCGGAAGGCCACCGGCCGCCAGGGCGTCGTCGTCACGGCGGCGGCCTATCACGGCAACACCGCGGCCGTCAGCGAGATCTCGCCCTCGGCCTTCAGGCAGGGCGGGCCGCCCGCCCATATCCGCATGGTGCCCGCCCCTGACGCGCGGCACTACGGCGCCGATCTCGCAGGCGGCTTCGCCGCCGATATCGAGCGGGCGATCGGCGAGCTGGACGCGGCGGGCTTCGGCTGTGCTGCCTTCATCGCCGATTCGATCTTCTCCAGCGACGGCGTGCACGCCGACCCTGCCGACTTCCTCCGGGCCGCGGCAGCGGTCGTGCGCACCGCTGGCGGCCTCTACATCGCCGACGAGGTGCAGCCCGGCTTCGCCCGCACCGGTGACGCCTTCTGGGGCTTCGCGCGGCACGGCATCACGCCCGACATCGTCACCATGGGCAAGCCCATGGGCAACGGCTTCCCCGTGGCCGGCCTCGCCGCCCGGCCGGAGGTGATGGCCCCCTACTTCGCCGAGTTCGGCTATTTCAACACCTTCGGCGGCAACCCCGTGGCGGCAGCCGCGGGGCTCGCCGTGCTGGACGTCATCGCGGACCAGGCGCTGCAACAGAACGCGGCGGCGACGGGCGGCTACCTGCGCGAGAAGCTGGAGCGGCTCCGGGCAGGCCACCCGTCGATCGCTGCCGTGCGTGGTGCCGGGCTCTTTCTCGGGGTGGCGCTCTGCCGCGCAAGCGACCCCGAGGTTCCCGACCCTTCGGCCGCCCGGCGGGTGATCAACGGGCTGCGGCGGCGGGGTGTCCTGGTCGGCGCCTGCGGGCGCTACGGCGAGACTTTGAAGATCCGCCCGCCGCTGACCTTCACGCCCGACCATGCGGACCAGCTGGTCGCGGCGCTGGAGGAGACGCTGGCCGGCTAGCCGCCCCGCAGCCGGTGACGCACCTCCACCCCGGCCCGCTCGAAGGTTTCGGCGAAAGGCGGTGGCACCGGCCGGTTGGTGACCACGGTGAGCGGCGTGGTGAGATCGAAGGTGCGGATCGAGGCGTGGCGGCCGAACTTGCCGTCGTCGACCAGCAGCACCGCGCGCCGGGTCTGCTCGATGACGGTGCGGCGCAGCTCCGACTCCTCGTCGGCATAGTCCATCCAGCCATACTGCGCGTCGCAGGCGGCGATGCCCATGAAGGCGATGTCGAAGACGAAGCGGCGCACGAACGCGACGGTGTCCCCGCCGACCAGCGCGTAGTCGTTGGCCCGGACCCAGCCCGGCGTCACCTTGACCCGCACGCCGGGCGCGGCGGCGAGCAGGCGGGCGATGTCGAGCGAGTTGGTGACCAGCGTGAGGTCGCGCGCATCGGCCAGGGTGCGGGCGAAGGCCAAAGGCGTCGAGCCCGTGTCGATGAAGATCGACATGCCGTCGCGGACGAGGCCGCGCGCCACCGCCGCCAGCTGCGCCTTCTCGCGCGGCCGGATGCGCGAGCGGACCATGAGCGGCTGCTCCTCGTCGGGGCGGAACTGCACCGCCCCGCCATGCACCCGCCGCAGCTGCCCGGCGGCGTCGAGGGCGACGAGGTCGCGGCGGATGGTCTCGGCGCTGACGCCCAGCGTCTCCGCCAGCTCCGCGACCCCAACCCGGCCATCGCGTCCGAGCGCGGCCAGGATCGTCGCGTGGCGCGCCAGCTCGGACATCGGCCGATCAGCCGGTCCCGGCCCGCCGGTGGCGCAAGCGCTCGGCCATTTGCTCGCCGATCATCATGGTGGTGAAGGCCGTGTTGGCCTTGCAGTCGGCCGGCATGATCGACGCGTCGATCACCCCGAGCGCCTCGATGCCGCGCACCCGGCAAAGCGGGTCGAGCACGGAGCGGCCGTCGTCGTAGTCGAACGCCCCCATCCGGCAGCTCCCCGCCCCGTGCTGCGCGTCCGAGCAGTCCGTGAGGATCCACTCGTCGACGGCCGCGTCCGGCGCATCTGCCAGTTCGGCGATGGGCCTGCCGGTATTGCCGAGGCTGACCTCGCGGCATTTTTCGCTCACCGCCTGATGGCTGCCGATCGCCATCAGCCGCCGGGCGCCGTCGCGCAGCCGCGCCAGGTCGCGCTCGTCGTCGAGCATGTTCAGATCGACCACGGGCTGGGTTTGGGGGTCCGCCGAGGCGAGCCTGACCTCTCCCCGCGAATGCGCCTCGAAGAGCGCGCAATGGATGCCGGCCTCGCCGAACTGCGCCATGTCCTGCGCCACCCCGACGCCGCCGTGGTTCATGGCGAAGAAGATCATGTCGGCGAGCGAGCCGCCGGGCATGTTGGAGCTGTACTTGACGCAGCAATTGGTGTGGCGGGCATCGACGCTCGTCGGCTTCAGCTCGTCCTTCAGCTTCAGCTCGAGCCGCACGAAGGGATGGTCGAAGAGCCCGTCGCCGACCGGCAAATCGCGGATCACCGCGATGCCGTGCCCGGCGAGGTGGGCGGCCGGGCCGATGCCCGAGCGCATGAGGATGGGTGGGCTGTGGATGGCCCCGGCCGCGAGCAGCACCTCGCCGCCGGGGGCGAGGTCGAAGGTCACCGGCCCGTCGGGGCCGATGGCGGCGATGCCGGTGGCCCGGCGCCCGTCCATGACCACGCGGTCCGCGAGCATGCCGCCCTTGATCTCGAGATTGGGCCGGCCGCGCGCCGGCTCGAGATAGCCGTCATTGGTCGAGACCCGGCGACCGCCCCTGCTGTTGATGGCGTAGGTGGTCACCCCTTCGGCGGTGGGTGCGTTGAGGTCGGCCGTCCAGGGATAGCCCAGATCCAGCGCCGCATCGCGCAGCGCCCGGTCGACCGGCCCCCACCCGTCCACGGGTGTGCGATGGACCGGGATCGGCCCGCTGCCGCCGTGATAGGCCTCGCCGGCGAAGTCCTCGTCGCTCTCGAGCCGGTTGAAGCCCGGTAGCACATCCGCCGCCGACCAGCCCTCGCAGCCGTGCTCGGCCCAGTTGTCGAAGGCGTCGAGCACGCCCCGGATCGCGATCTGGCCGTTGATGGCCGTGCTGCCGCCCACACCCCGGCCGCGCCAGTAGAGGCGGTGCGCCTGCCGCTTCGTGCGCTTCGCCAGGAGCTCCGGCCACATGTAGGTCGCCTGGAAGGACTCCGGCAGGATGATGTTGAAGGGGTTGGGGCTCGCCATCTCCCGCGGCTGCTCGGCCGCCCGGTAGTCGGGGCCGGCCTCGAGCAGCAGCACGCGGCAGGTTGGGTCCTCGCTCAGCCGCGCCGCCAGCACGGCGCCGGCGCCACCGGCACCGACGACGATGAAATCCCAGGTCCCTTCGCTGGCCATGAACGCCTCCTCTCAGGCCGCCCGGCTGGCCTCTGGCTCGTTCAGCCAGCAGGCCGAGAAGCCGCCGCCACCCAGTGCCACGAGCGGCGGCTCCTGAGCACGGCAGCGGGGCATCGCATGCGGGCAGCGGGCGGCGAAGCTGCACCCTTGCGGCAGGTCGATGGGGCTCGGCGGCTCGCCCTCGAGCAGGCAGTCCGCGGCCCTGAAAGGCTTCTCCTCGAGCGTCGGCACGGCCGACAGGAGGGCACGGGTATAGGGATGGGTGGGTGCGAAGAAGACGCTGCGCGTGTCGGCGAGCTCCACCACCTTGCCCAGATACATGACGGCGATCCGGGTGCAGACCCGCCGCACCATGGCGAGGTCGTGGCTGATGAAGAGATAGGTGAAGCCGTGCCGCGCCTGCAGCCGCTCGAAGAGATCGAGCAGCCGCGCCTGCTCCATGGGGTCGAGCGCGGAGAGCGTCTCGTCGAGGATCAGGAGCTCCGGCTCGAGGACCAGGGCCCGGGCGATGTTCACCCGCTGCCGCTGGCCGGCGCTCATGCCGATGGGCAGCCGCTCGCGGTCCGCGTCCTTCAGCCCGACCTCGGCCATCACCGCCCGCACCTGCTCGGCGATCGCCTTGCGGCCCAGCCCGCCATGGATCTGCAAGGACATGCCGATCGAGCGGCCGATCGGCAGGTTCGGCGGCAGGCAGTTGAAGGGGTCCTGCAGCAGGAGCTGGAAGCCCTTGCGCATGGCGAGGAGCTGCGGCGCCGACATGCCCGCGATGTCCCGGCCCTTGAAGCGGATGCGCCCCTCGTCCGGCTGCTCGACCCAGCTCAGGAGGCGCGAGAGCGTGGACTTGCCGCAGCCCGATCGCCGACGAGGCCCAGATTCTCGCCGCCATGCACGGCGAAGCTGACGCCGCGCACCGCCTTGACGGCCTGGGTGCCGAAGAACCGCGTGCGGTCGGGCACGACATAGGTCTTGGTGACGTCCTCGACCTCAAGAATGGCCCGGGGTACCACCTCGGCCGGCACGGGCTCGGGCGGGGTGCCCCAGATGACCGGGTTGCGGGCGATCAGGTCCCGGCTATGGGGTGCTGGGGCGCTTCGAGCAGACGCGCCGGCGTGCTCCGCTCGACGATCTCGCCGCGGCTCAGCACCACCAGCTCGTCGGCGATGTCGCAGACCACCGGCAGGGAAGGTCGAGATGAAGACGATGCCGGCGTCGAGGATCGGCGCAGCTCGTGCAGCAGCCGCATGATCTGCGCCGCCACCGTCACGTCGAGCGGCTGGGTGATGTTGTCGCAGACGAGGAAGGCCGGATCGGAGGCCAGGGCGTCGATCATCGCCGCTGCACATGCCGCCCGGAATACTGGTGCGGGAACTCGTCGAAGCGTCGGGCCGCCGAGGGGATGTGGACCTTGTCGAGCAGGTCGAGCACGCGCTTCCTCGCCGCCGCGGCGTCGATGTCGGCGCGCACCGCCCGCACCTTCTCGACGATCTGCCGGCCGACCGGCAGGGTCGGGTCGAAGCTGCTGCCGGGATCGGCGCCGATATAGCCGACAGCGCTGCCGCGCAGGACCCGCCGCGCCTCGGGCGGCATGGCGAGCAGATCCTGGCCGCGGAAGCGGACGGCCCCGCGGCTCGCGACCAGGGGCTCGGCGACCCAGCCCACCAGCGCCTTGGCCAGCACGGTCTTGCCGGAGCCGCTCTCGCCGACGATGCCGAGCACCTCGCGCTGGTCGAGCGCCAGCGAGACGTCGCGCAGCACCGGCACCCGTGCGCCGTCGCGCAGGAGGTCGACGCTGAGGCTCTCGACGGTGAGCAGGCGCTCGGTCATGGCTCAGATGGTCCCGCGCAGGAGGCGGTTGCGCGCGCGCTCGAGGGCCGCACCCATGAGGTTGACGCTGAGCAGCGTCAGGAAGAGGAAGCCGCCCGGCATGGTCGCGATCCACCAGGCATTGATCAGGTACTTGCGGCCGTCGGCGATGATCGTGCCGAAGGTCGGGGTCGGCGGCTGGATGCCGATGCCGATGAAGCCGAGGATCGCCTCGAAGATCATCATCCGGGCGATGTCGAGCACGGCGACGAAGGCGATGGGCGGCAGGATGTTGGGGGCGATCAGGCGCCACATGATCCGGCCGTCGGAAGCGCCCAGGATCGTCGCCCCGCGCACGTACTCCCGGCGCCGCTCCGCCAGGGTCACGCTGCGCGTCACCCGCGCGTAGACCGGCCAGCCGGCAAGCGCGAGCACCAGGATGACCGAGAGCGGCGTCGGCCGTGAGACGGTCAGGATGATGATGGCGAGGATGATGAGCGGGATGGAGAGCTGCGCGTCCGTCAGGCGCATGAGGATCGTGTCGATCCAGCCGCCGCGATAGCCGGCGACGAGGCCGACCGTCGCCCCGAAGGCGAACATCAGGACGACGACGGCGATGCTGATCATCAGCGCGTTCTGCAGCCCGACCAGCGAGCGGACGAAGAGGTCGCGGCCGAGTTGGTCGGTGCCGAGCGGGTGCGCCCAGACCCCGCCCTCGAGGAAGACGGGCGGCAGGAAGCGCTCGCGGACCGAGAGCTTGGTCGGGTCGATGTCCGACAGCAGCGGGTAGATGAAGGCCGTGCCGACGAGCAGCAGGAAGAGCACGAGGCCAATCTTGAACTCGGTCTGCGACCAGGTGGCGAGCCACATCCGCCGGCCCGGCGTCGCCGCGACGGCGGTGGCGGCGATTGCTGCCGGCTCGTCGATGGAGGCGGCCATCAGTACTCGATCCGGGGGTCGATCTGCGCCGAGACGAAGTCGACGAGGATGTTGATGACGACGAAGATCGAGGTCGAGATGATGGCGATGCCCTGGATCACCGGGAAGTCGCGCTGCAGCACCGCCTGCACGGTGAGCAGGCCGAAGCCCGGGTAGTCGAAGATGTACTCGACGATCAGCACCCCGCCGAGCAGGGCGCCGATCTGCACGCCGAAGAGATTGAGGACCGGCACGGCGGCGTTGCGCAGCACGTGGCGGCTGAAGATGCGGCCGGGCGACAGGCCGCGCACCTGGGCCAGCTCGACGAAGGGGTGGCGCATGGTGTCGGCGATCGAGACCGAGAGTGAGCGGATGAACAAAGGCGACATCTCGATGGCGATGACGAAGGCCGGCAGGATGGCGTAGGCGATGTTCTGGTAGCCGATCGAGGGGATCCAGCCGAGCTTCGCCGTCACCACCAGCGCCAGGACGATGGCGAGCCAGAAGTTCGGCAGCGAGACGAAGATCGACGAGGCATAGAGTGCCAGCTTGTCCGGCCAGCGCCCCGCCATGAGCCCGCCGGCGATGCCGAGCGGCAGGGCGATGAGCGCTGTGAAGACGAGTGCCAGGCCAGCGAGCCGCAGCGTCAGCGGCAGGGTCTCGGCGACGAGGTCGAGCACCCGCGCCCGCTCGCCCCGCGCCTCGTCGCGGCCACCGCCCATCGAGCCGCCGCCTCGCGCCTTGATGAAGGAGGTGCCGAAGTCACCCTTCGCCAACTGCCCGAGATAGCGCATGTACTGCAGCGGGATCGGATCGCGCAGGCCCATGTCGCGGGCGGTCTGCTCGACCACCTCGTCGGTCGCCATCGGCCCGAGGATGATCCGGGCCGGGTCGCCCGGCACGACGCGCAGGAGGGCGAAGATCGTGAACGAGACGAGGAGCACGATCAGCACACCCTGCGCGAGGCGCCGGGCGAAGAACGTCAGCGCGAAACCCACGTTCCGGCTATCCCGGGATCAGGACTTGTACTCGGCCTTCGAGGCGTCGATCGGGCCGTTGGGATAGAAGTGCAGCCCCTCGAGGCCGGCCCGCCGGCCGTGCAGCAGGACCGAGGTGAAGAGCGACAGGCTCGGCACCAGCTCGGCCAGCTTCGGCGTCGCCACGGTCTGGATCAGCTCGCGGCGCTTGCCGGGGTCGGTCTCGGCCTGCTGCTGGTCGAGCACGGCGTCGATCGCCGGGTCGGCGATGCCGTTGATCAGGCCGGGAACAGCAAGGCCGGCGCTCGAATGGAACATCGGCCGGAGACGAGGTCGGCCGGGCGAGCCGGTCGACCAGCCGACATCGACGAGATGGCCGTAGGGCTCCTGGCCCTCGCGCTGGTAGATCCGCTCGAGCCAGGCGGCAGTCCCATGACCGTCAGCTCGACCGGGAAGCCCTGCTCCTGCAGGAGGCCGTGATCACCCTGCCATATTCCTTGGTCTTCGGGTAGAAGCCGTCGCTGGTCAGGTATTCGAGCGTTTGGCAGGCCCTGGCCGCCCGGGAAGCCGGCCTCGGCGAGCAGCTTCCGGCAGCGCGCCGGGTCGTAAGAGGGATAGCTCGGCAGGTCGGATATAGCCGAACTTGACCGGCGAGATGTAGTTCGAGGAGGCATGACCGGCGACGCCGAGGATCTCGGTCACGAGCTCGCGGTCGATGGCGTGGCAGGCGGCCATGCGCAGGCGCGGGTCGTCGAACGGCGCCTTGTTGCAGCGGAAATGCAGGTACTTGTTCTCGGTCGAGATGGTGCGCGAGAGGGCGACGCCGCTCTCGCCGGCCAGCGTCTCGTACTGCTCGGGCTCGAGCCGCTCGACCACGTCGACCTCGCCCGAGCAGGGCCAGAACGCGGGTGGTGGCATCGCCTACAGGCGAAATGCACCTCGTCGAGGATCGGCCGGCCATGCATGAAGCCGTCGAAGGCCGCCAGCACCGTGGTGTTGCCGCGCTGCTCGACGAACTTGAAGGGGCCGGTGCCGTTCGGCCGCTCCTGCAGGACGGTGGGATCGGCGACATCGTCCTTCGGACATGATCGGCAGGAAGCCGGCGAGGAAATAGAAGGCCGATGCCGGGAAATCGCCGATCTCGGTGGACGCGGGCGGTCAGTGGTCGACCACCTCGACTCGGACCGGGCCTGGATACCAGGCGGCCGGACGACCCGGCTGCGACGCATATTCGAAGGTCGCTCTGACGTCCTCGGCGCCGAAGGGCGCGCCGTTGTGGCGACGCCGTCGCGCAGCTTGTACTCGATGGTGTGGAGGTCGAGCACCTCCTGGCTGGTGGCCAGCTCGAAGACCAGCTCGTCCGGGTTCTCCGGCCGCATCGGCGTCTGAACAGCTTGCCGAAGACGAAGCCCTCGAGATTGATCTGGGCGAGCGTCGTGTGGCTCGTCGGATCCCAGTTGCCGGTGACCGGCTCGGCGCTGGCGAAGACCATGTGGTTGCGCGCCTGGCCCCAGGCCCGCTTGATGTAGGGGGCCGGAAAGGCCGCGAGCCCGCCCGCCGCGGCCATGCCGCCGAGCACCCGCCGACGGTTCGTCCGAAAGCGCGTCTTGCCGGGAATCACGAGACTCGACATGAGGGTGGACCCTTCCTGCTTGTTGCGGTTTCGTGCCTGAGCGACCGACCAGTGGCGCGCCGACGCTATTTGAGACTTGCCCGATGCGTCAACGACTTTAGGATCATTCGGTCAAAACCCACAAAATCGGGCAAAGAGCCCAAGCGGGCGTGACGAGATCGAGCGAGGCGGGAGCGGGCAATGACGCGGCCGGACCACATCCATCGGGAGCTGCACGAGCAAATCGCCTGGTTCTCCACCTTCGGCGCCACCAAGGCCGGCGGCATCCACCGGCCCGAGGCGACCGCCGCCATCGGCGAGGCCCGCGACGCGCTGGTCGCCTGGCTCCGCGAGTCCGGCTTCGAGGTGCGCATCGACGCCATCGGCAACATCTTCGGCCTCGCCGGGATCGCCGGCCCCGAGGCCCCTGGCTGCTCACCGGCCGCATGTCGACAGCCAGCCGAATGGCGGCCGGCTGGACGGCACCTATGGCGTCATCGCCTCGGTGATCGCGGCGCGCGAGCTGCGCCAGCGGCGCTGGCGGCACCGGCGATGAACCTCGCCGTCGTCGCCTGGACCAACGAGGAGTGGTGCTCGCTTCCAGCCGAGCGTGCTCGGCTCGCAGGCTCTATGCGTCGGCGCTATCGACACCGACTGGGCGCTGGCCTGGGAAGACCGACGGCATCGTCAGGTCAGGCCGCCCTCGAGGCCATCGGCATTATCCGGCACCGACCAGCCGGCGCCGCGCCCGGCCGCCTATGTCGAGCTGCACATCGAATGCGGCCCGCTGCTGGAGCGGGCCGGCCGGCGCCTCGCCGCCTTCGATCGCTGGTGGGGGCTGCCGCAAGCTGGAGATCCGGCTGAGGGTGTGCCGGCGCACACGGGGCCCACACCCATGGCCGAGCGCAAGGACGCGCTGCTCGCCGCCGCCGGCGTCATCACCGGAGCTCCGCCAGCTCGTCGACATGGCACCCCGGGCGAGCTGCACACCTCGGTCGGGCGGATCGAGGCCCCGCCCAACTCGCCCAATGTCGTGCCCTCGACCGTGACCATCTTCGCCGAGCTGCGCCCGCCGATCCGGCCGTGCTGGTGACCGCCTTCGCCCGGACCGAGGCGCTGATCGAAGCGGAGGCGACCCGCGCCGGCGTCGGCTGGTCCTTCGCCCGCGACGAGCTGCGCCGCCCCGGCCGCTTCGCGCCCGGCCTGCAGCGCGCCTCGCCAACGAGGTGGCAACCGCCTGGCGAGCCGGCCATGCGGCTCGACACCATCGCCGCCCACGACGCCGTGCCCATGGCGCGGCTCTGCCCCTCGATCGTCGTGGCGACACCGAGCATCGGCGGCATCTGCCATTCGCCCTCGAGGACACCAGGCCCGAGGACCTCGCCCTCGGCCTCGACCTGCCTACCGGCATGGCTGCTGGTCGAGGGACCCGACCTCGCCAAAGCCGGGGAGACCGCATCATGAGCACGCGGGACGCACTCGAAGCGGCCAGGGCACTCGTCGCCACGGTGCCCGGCTGGGCAGGCCGCGAGCCGACGCTCCGCCCGGGCGTCGCGCCGGTGGCCTCGCCCATGAACCAGGGCGTCGACGCCACCAGCCTGCGCGCCTGGGATGCGGCAACCGGCGAGAGCCTCTGGGTCAAGATCGCCGATCCCGACGCCGCCCTCTTCGCCGACCCGGCGAGCGTCGTGGCCGCCGCGCGCGAGGCGGGCACGCCTTTCGGCGTCGGCCCCGAGGTCGTCGCGGCCGATCCCCTGACCGGCGACCTCGTCATGCGGGATCTTGCCGGATCGCATCGCACGGCCACCCTGAACTGCTCGCCGAGCCCGCCATCCGCGATGCCGTGCTCGCCGCCATGCGGGCCTTCCAGGCCGGGCCCCCTCTGCCGCGGACGATGGGCGTCTTCGACCACATCGAGAGCCTGCCTGCGGCCGGCGCAGCGGGCGTCGCCCTGCCGGCCGACCATGCCTGGCTCGACAACATCCGCACCGCGGCCCAGGCCATCCGGGCCGCCGGCCGACACCGTGCCGGCGCATGGCGACGGCAATGCCAGCAACGTCATGATCGACGAGGCCGGCGGGGTCCTTCTCGTCGATTTCGACCTCGCCGCCAATCGCGACCCGTTCGAGGACCTCGGCAGCTTCCTGGTCGAGGCCAACACCTTCGACCCGGCCGCCAGGGAGAGCTTCGAGGCGTTCCACGGCAGGTTCGACGAGCGCCTCTTCAACCGCTCCCGCCTCTACGGGGTCGCCGACGACCTGCGCTGGGGCCTGATCGGCGCCATCCTCGCCCGAACCTCGGCGAGGACCGATCTCGAGTTCCTCAAATATGCCGAATGGCGCTTCCTGCGCTGCCGCATGGCGATGCGCGACCAGCGCTTCGAGGAACGGAAGGAGGGTCTGAGATGAGCGAGCGAAACTTTGGCGAGGCCGAGACCGACGCGGAGCGCGCCGTCGAGGCGGCCATCGCCAGGGTGCCGGCCTGGCGGGAACAGGGCGCCAGCTACGCCCTGATGACCGGCGGCATCTCCAACAGCAACTGGCGGATCACGCTCGCCGGCGACGAGCGCCACCAAGATCCCGGGTGCCGGGACCGAGATGTTCGCCGACCGTGGCGGCCAACGAGGCGGCCCGGCTGGCGCACGCCAAGGGGCTCGGCCCCGAGGTGGTCCATTTCGATGCCGAAACCGCCTCGGGTGGCCGAATTGCTCGAAGGCTATCGCGCCTGCACCAATGCCGATTTCGCGGGACGAGGCCAGGTCCAGCTCGCCGCTTCGGCCGACTGCTACCGCCAGTTCCACGCCGGCGAGGGGCTGGGCCTGACCAAGACCATCTTCGACATGATCGACGAGCACATCGCCCAGGTGGCCGGGCTCGGCGGCAGCCTGCCCGAGGACTGGCCCTGGCTGAGCCGGCTCTACGGCAATGCCCGGTCCGCCTTCCTGGCATCCGGCCTCGACCTCGTGCCCTGCTTCAACGACCCCATGCCCGGCAACTTCCTGGTCAAGCAGGACGCCCCCATGAAGCTCGTCGACTACGAGTTCGCCTCGATGAACGAGCGCTCCTACGAGCTCGGCGTCTGGCTCGGCGAGATGTTCTTCACCGAGGACACGGCCGCCCGGCTGCTCGAGGCCTATGCCGGCGAGCTCCGGCCGGAGCTGGTCGCCCGCGTCGCCGTGATGCGGGCGCTGGCCGACGTCAAATGGGCGACCTGGGCCATGGTCCAGGAGCAGATCTCGGCCCTCGACTTCGACTATCACAAATACGGGACGTGGAAATATCTCCGCGCCCGCTCGATCATGCACGATTTCCGCTGGGAAGCCTGGCTGCGCGCCTTGTAGAAGCCGAAAGGCTCAGCGCCCGGCCACCACCTCGGCGCTCGCGTGAAAGGCGGCCGCGTCCTGCTCGAGCTCTGGATTCCGATCACCATCTTCGCGGCGTTCTGCCAGAACCTGCGCTCGGCCTTGCAGAAGCATCTCAAGGGCCGGCTCGGCACCACCGGCGCCACCTTCGTGCGCTTCGGCTACGGCTTCCCGTTCGCCCTCCTCTATCTCGCCGTCCTGCATGCCGGGCTCGGCCACAAGCTGCCGGAACCGAACGTCACCTTCTTCGCCGCCGGTGCGCTGGGCGGCCTCGCCCAGATCATCGCCACCTTCCTGCTGGTGCACCTCTTCTCCTACCGCAACTTCGCCGTCGGCACGGCCTATTCGAAGACCGAACCGGTGCAGGCGGCGATCTTCGGCCTCGTCCTGCTCGGCGAGACCGTCACGGCCGGAGCCGTCGCCGCGATCCTCATCGGCGTCGCCGGCGTCGTCCTGATCTCGATCGCCCGCCAGCCGCTGACGCTGCGGTCGGTCATCTCATCGCTCAGCGGCCGCCCGGCCCTGATCGGGCTCGCCTCGGCGGCGTCGTTCGGCGTGTCGGCCGTGCTCTACCGGCAGGCGTCGACAGCACTCGCCGGGCCGAGCTTCATCATGCAGGCGGCCTTCACGCTCGCCTTCGTGACGCTCTTCCAGACCTTCGTCATGGTCTTGTGGATGTGGCGGCGCGAGCCGGACCAGCTGCGCGCCAGCCTCGTCAACTGGCGGGTCGCGATCTGGGTCGGCCTCGTCGGCGTCGCCGGCTCGGCCGGCTGGTTCACCGCCATGACGCTGCAGAAGGTCGCCTATGTGCGGGCGCTGGGCCAGATCGAGCTCGTCTTCACCTTCCTCGCCTCGTGGCTCGTCTTCAAGGAGGCGATCAACAAGAGCGAGCTCCTCGGCTGCATCGTGATCGTCGGCGGCATCCTGCTGCTGCTCGTGGCCCGCTGACAGCCGGGGACGCGAGGCCAGGCCTCCGCCACCACGGGGTTCTTGAGCACGCTGACGCCTTCCACTTCGATTCACCACATCGCCCGGCTTCACCGGGCCGACGCCCGAGGGCGTGCCGGTCAGGATCACGTCGCCCGGCAGGAGGGCCGGGCGCGGTGCTGAAATAGGCGACGAGATCGGCGACCGAGAAGAGCAGGTCCGAGGTCGAGCTCGCCTGCCGCACCTCGCCATTGACCCGGGCACCGATCTTCAGATCGCGCGGGTCGAGCCCCGTGGCGATGGTCGGGCCGAGGGGACAGAAGCTGTCGAAGCCCTTGCAGAGCACGAGCGCACCCTGCGCCATCTCGGCCTTCTGGATCACCCGCTCGCTGACATCGTTGGCGCAGGTGTAGCCGAGCACGTGATCCAGCGCCCGGTCCCGCCTCGATGCGTTGCCCGCGCCGGCCGATGACGACGGCGGTTTCCTCGGCCTCTGAAATGCACCTCCTGGCCCTCGAGCGTGACGATCGGCTCGCCCGGGCCGATGGCGGCGGTCGAGGGCTTCATGAAGACGAGCGGATCTCGGGCGTCCTGCTGCCCGATTCTTGATGATCGACATAGTTCAGGCCGATGGCGAAGATCCGGGGCGCACCTTCGATGGGCAGAGCAGCGGCCGGGCGCAAAGTATCGACGGCACCCGTCCGCTCGATGCCGGTATAAGGCGCGCCGGCCGCGGTGCAGCCCGTCGGGCTCGACGACGGCCCAGTGGACCTCGCCTTCGTAGAGATAGCGGGCAATATGCATGATCGTTCCTTCCTCACTGATCGTCAGTCCCCGGCGAGCCGGCCGATGCCGGCGGCCTCCGCGTCACCGTCGTGGACGATGACGGCAAAATGCGCCGTGAAGTCCTGCCCCGGCTCCAGCAGGAGCGCCTTGGAGCGGAACGGGCCGACTGTGATGACACCCCAATCGGCGACGAACCATGAAGGTGCACAGGTGCCGATCGGCTCGGCGATCACCGCCACCCCGGCCCACTCTCCGCCGCCGACGGGACCGGAGAAATCGACCCAGCGGGCACCCTCGCCGCTGATCGCAGCGCCGCCCGCACGGCCCCGATCGTCCTGCACCCGGCCGCCATTCGCGACCATCAGCCCGTCGGCGACCCGCACGTTGAAGAAGGCATGGCGCGTGGGCCCCAGACGGATCGCCCGCTCGCCGGCGGTGAGCGTCGAGGTGACGTCGATCCGGTAGTGCCCGGGGCCGAGAGCGACCCGCGTCACCCGCCGCTCCCGGGCGACCAGCCGCCCCGCTGCCGCTGCCCATTCCTCTGGCCCCTGCCAGTCGATCGCCTGGTCGATGACGAAGGCATCGCCGTCCGCGGCACCCTCGCAGCCTCGCTCGATCAGCCGCCCGGGCGCCCGGCCCTGGAAGGTCTCGTCGGTGTAGAAATTGTAGGTGTACTCCTCGACCGCCCCCGGGGCCGTTGGCGTCAGGGCCTGCACGTGGTCGGCGCCGAGCCAGAGCGAGGCATGGTGCGGATGGTCGGCCGGCGCCTCGGCGGTGACGGCGAAGCCGGCCGGCGTCATCAGCGGAAAGACATAGGGCCGAAACGCGCCCTGCGTCAGGGCGAGGACGGTGCGCCCGTCATGCCGCAGCCGGCGCCGATGGGTCCTGGCCCAGGCCCCCGGCGGCAGGGCCAGACTGTCGGAGGTGAGGTCGAACCCGGACATGGCCGATCGATAGCCCCTGCGCCCATTGCCGACAAGCGAGCGCATCCCTTGCCCGCCGGGCGATTGCGGCATACCGTCCGGCACCCAAGCAAAAGATCAGGGAGCACAAGAGATGACAACGGAATCCACGCGCCGAGCGGCGCTCGGCCGCCGGCGCTTCGTCGCCACCGGGGCCGCCCTCGGCACGGCGGCGATCGCCATGCCTTCCATCGTCCGCCCGGCCCGTGCGGCAGAGTTCACCTGCCGCATCGCCCATTCCGAGGCGATCGGCTCGCCCCTGACCAATGCCTTCGAGGCCTGGAAGGACACGCTCAACGTCGAGAGCGGCGGGCGCATCGACGCCCAGCATTTCCCGGCGAGCCAGCTCGGCGGCCTCGCCCAGCTGCTAGAGGGCAGCCGCATCGGCACCATCCAGGTGACCACGGCCGGCCCCGACAGCGAGGAGGCCATAGCACCCGAGATCGCCGCCTTCGGCGGTGCGCCGGGCTTCATCTACAAGGACGAGGCGCATGTCGATCGCGTCCTCCAGGGCCCGCTCGGCCAGGAGGTCTCGGACATCGCCCGGGCCAAGACCGGGGTCGAGTTCGTGGCCTATGGCGAGACCGGGTTTCGCCATGTCCTCTCGAAGAGCCCCGTCACCTCGCTGGACACGCTGAGCGGGGTCAAGCTGCGCGTGCCGGAGCTGCGCATCTGGGTCGATTTCTGGACCAAGCTCGGCGCCAACCCGACGCCGCTCCCCTATTCCGAGCAGTATGCCGCCCTCTCCACCGGCATCATCGACGGGCTCGATTCCGACTTCTTCTCGATCCTCGGCTTCAAGTGGTACGAGCAGGCCACCAACCTGACCCTGACCTATCACTGGTTCCTGCCGAAGGCCGTCCGCGTCAACGCCGCCTGGCTCGATTCGCTGCCGCCGGATCTGCAGGAGCTGGTCCGCACCTCCGCCAAGGCGGCCTTCGCCGCGCAGCGCGCCGAGAACCGGGCCAAGGCCGACCAGGCGTTGGTCGACCTCGAGGGTGTCGGTGTCACCGTCTATCGGATCGATGACGCCGAGCGGGCGAAGTGGGCCGAGCTCACCGCCCCGCTCTTCGACGAGTTCGGCGCCAAGAGCCCCGAGACCAAGATCATGATCGACAAGATCCGCGCGCTCGGGTGACCGACGCGGCTCTTTCCCAGAGCAAGGCCGCCGCATCGAAAGGTGCGGCGGCCCGCTTCTGGCGCGTCTTCGATCTCGCCCTCGAGGCCTTGGCCGCGCTCTTGATGCTCGCCGCCGCCGGCATCGCCTGCCTGCAGGTCTTCTTTCGCTACGTGCTGAACGCCTCCCTCGCCTGGCCCGAGGAGGTCGCGCTCTGGGCCTTCGGCTGGGCGGTCTTCATCGGCATGGCGGTCGCCCTCGGCAGGGGCGGCCACATCGCCATCGACCTCGCGTCCCGTCTCATGCCGGCCGCCTGGCGCCCCGCGCACCGCTTCTTCGTGACCACGATGATCGCCGCCGCCAGCGTCATGCTGATCGTCCACGGAATCGATTTCCTCAGCCGGGCGATGCAGGTCTCGCCGGCCATGCAGTGGCCGCTCAAGTATCTCTTCCTCGCCGTGCCCGTCGGCGGTGCGCTCAACCTCTGCTACCTCGCCCGGCCACGTGAAGGCGCCGCCTGGTTCGGCCTCGCCGCCATCCTCGCCGGCGGGCTCGTCTATCTCGCCGTCCGCTACGGCGCCGGCCTCGTCTATGGCGAGGCGGGCAGCGCGGCCGTCCTGATGATCGTCGGCCTCGCCCTCGTCATGCTCGAGGTGCCGGTCGCCTTCGCCCTCGCCTTCGGCGCCTTCGCCGCCTTCGCGCCGCTCGGCAACATGATGCTGGTGATCGTGACGCAGAGCATGTCGTCCTCGCTCAACTCGTTCACCCTCCTCGCCATCCCCTTCTTCATCATGGCGGCAGCATTGATGAACGCCGGCGGCATCACCACGAAGCTGGTCGATCTCGCCACCTGCCTCGTCGGCCATTTCCGGGGCGGGCTCGGCCAGGCCAATGTCGTCACCAACACGCTGCTCGGCGGCGTGTCCGGCTCCTCCTCGGCCGACGCCTCGGCGATCACCAAGCTGCTCGTGCCCGAGATGGAGCGGCACGGCTATGCCCGCGCCTTCAGCTGTGCGCTGACCAGCGCCGCCTCGACCCTGGCCAACCTGATCCCGCCGGGCCTGGGGCTCATCATCTACGCCGCCCTCGCCTCGGTCTCGGTCGGTGCCCTCTTCGTCGCCACCATCGTCCCCGGCCTCATGGCCGCCCTGGCGCTGGCGGTCGTCGTCTTCCTCGTCTCGCGCGCCCGCGGCTACGGCGCGGACGTCCCCCGGGCCAGCGGCCACCAGCGGCTGATCGCCCTGCGCAACGCCGTGCCGGCCCTGCTGCTGCCGCTGGCCATCGTCGGCGGGGTCCGCTTCGGCGTCTTCACCGCCACCGAGGCCGGTGCCATCGCCTTCGTCTTCGCCATCTTCTGCGGCAGCCTGATCTATCGCCGGCTGACCGTCGCCAACTTCACCGCGTCGATCCGCGAGGCGGTCTTCGACACGGTCGCCGTCGCCATCATCATCGCCGCCGCGGCCCCCTTCGCCTGGGTGCTCGCCGCCGAGCAGGTGCCGCAGCGCCTGGCCGCGACCCTGGGCTCGCTCGATGCCGGGCTCGTCGTCCTTTTGCTGCTCATCAACCTCTTCCTGCTCTTCGTCGGCCTCTTCATCGAGATGATCGCAGCACTCGTGATCCTCGTGCCCATCCTGGTGCCCATGGTGAAGGCCGCCGGCTACGACCCGATCCAGTTCGGCATCGTCCTCGTCCTCAACCTCGTCAT
>JAWKVR010000007.1:0-91891 GCA_041397945.1 Geminicoccaceae bacterium | reverse complement strand
GTGGCGAAGACCTCCCTGCCCGCCCGGACACTCCCCGTCAGCGTGACGAGGGCGGTCCGGGGGTGGCGCACCAGCGCCGCGCCGAGCTCCCTGCCCGTGCCGGTGACGACGTTGACGACGCCCTTTGGCAAGCCGGCCTCGATGGCGAGGGCGGCGACATGCAGGGCCGAGAGCGGCGTTCCGTCGTGCGGCTTGACGACGACCGTGTTGCCGGTGACGAGGGCCGGCCCGAGCTTTCTCGTGGTCAGCGCCAAAGGGTAGTTCCAGGCGGTCAGCGCCACCACGACGCCATGGGCGACGCGCTGGATCCAGACCTGCTCGTCGGGCTCGTCCGATGGCAGGATGTCGCCGGTCAGCCGCCGGGCCTCCTCGGCGGCGTAGGTGAGATAGAGGGCAGTGCCCTGGACCTCGCCCCGCGCCTCGGCGATGGGCTTGCCCTGCTCCATGGTGACGAGCCGGGCGAGAGCCTCGCCGTCGCGCTCGATCAAGGCGGCCAGACGGCGCAAATGGTCGGCGCGGCGGATCGGTGGCAGGGCCTCCCAGGCAGGCTGGGCACGGGCCGCGGCCTCGACGGCCAGCCCGGCCTCGGCGGCGCCGCCGGCCGGGACCGTGGCGAAGATCTCGCCGGTCGCCGGGTTCTCGACCTCGATCCTGTCAACGCCGTCGAGCCAGGCGCCGTCGACGCAATGGCGATAATGCCGAAGGCCGTTCTTCTCGATGAACATGCAGCGGGCTCCGGTCAGCCGGGATAGCCGAAATAGCGGGGCAGCAGGAGGACGACGTCGGGGAGCAACGTCATCAGCAGCAGGGCCACCAGGAGGGCACCGATGAAGGGCCAGATCTCGCGCAACATCGCCTGCAGGCGAATGCCGCTGACGCCGCTGATCAAAAACAGCATCTGGCCGTAGGGCGGGGTGATGAGGCCGATCATCATGTTGACGACGACCACCACGCCGAAATGCACGGTGTCGATGCCGAGTGCCCTGACCGACGGCATGACGATGGGCACGACGATCAGCAGCATGAGCAGCGTGTCGAGGAAGCAGCCGAGCAGCAGGAACAGCAGGTTGATGACCAGGAGGAAGGCGAGCGGCGACAGGCCCAGCGCCGCGATCCAGTTGGCGACGTGCTCGGCCACGCCCTCGGCGGCGACGACATAGTTGAAGAAGAGGGCGCCGATGATGGTGACGGCGACGATCGCCGTGGCGCGCGACGAGCGCACCAGCACGCCGAAGAGCTCCTTGAGCGACAAGGAGCGGTAGAGCCCGGCGGCGAGCAGGAGCGCATAGCCGGCGGCGACGGCAGCGGCCTCGGTCGGGGTGACGGCACCCGAGTAGATGCCGCCGAGGAGGATCGCGGGCAGCATGAGGGTCGGCAGCGCCTCGCGCACGGTGCCGACGATCTCGCTTCTCGGGATTGGCGGCTCGGTCGGGAAGTTGCGGCGCGTCGCCAAGAAGTGGATCAGCACCATGAGCGCCGCTGCCATCATCAGGCCCGGGATGATGCCAGCGATGAAAAGATAGCCGATCGAGGTGTTGGCGACGACCGCGTACAGGACCATGGGGATCGACGGCGGAATGATCGGGCCGATGGTCGCGGAAGCCGCGGTGACCGCCCCGGCGAAGCCGGGCGTGTAGCGGTTCTCCTTCGTCATCAGGCTGATCATCAGCTTGCCGGGGCCGGCCGCGTCAGCGAGCGCGCTGCCGCTCATGCCGGAGAAGATAACGCTGAGCACCACGTTGACGTGAGCGAGTCCGCCCCGGAACCGGCCGACCAGCAGCGTCGTGAACTTCAGCAAACGGTCGCTGATTGCCGGATAGTTCATGATCTCGGCAGCGAAGATGAACATCGGCACGGCGAGCAGCACGAAGCTCTTGAAGAGGCCGTTCAGGCCCTGGGTCGCGACCAGGCCCATGTCGCCACCATGGACCCAGAGATAGAGAAATCCCGTGGCGATCATGGCGTGGCCGATCGGCACGCCGATGGCGGCACCCGCGAAGAAGGCGGCGAACATCAGGACGGCGGCGAGGCTCATTCAGAGCTCGCGTTCGTAGTCGGCGCGGCTCAACCGCCAGAGCCGGACGAGGCCGAGGAGCACGGTCACGACGAGGAAGAAGACGAAGACGGAGAAGACCCGGTCGAACGGGATGTGCATGTCGAGGGTCTTCATCCGGCCCATGAAGAGCACGTAGTCGACGGTGCCGGGCAGGCCGAGCATGAAGAGGACGACGAGAAAGCCCGTGCAGATCATGGCGAGGACCCGCCGGAAGCGCGGTGGCGCCGCCTGGTAGATGAGGTCGAAGGCGATGTGCTCGCGCTCTTTGACGATGGTCGCGGCAGCGAAGCAGACGACCCAGAGATAGGCCAGCGAGCAGAGCTCCTGCGCCCAGACCACCGGGTCGTTGAGGACGTAGCGGGTGAAGATCTGAATGGCGAACGCGGCGAAGAGAATGGCGAAGAGGCCGGCGCTGACGATCTCGCAAAGGGTGCGGAGACGGTGCAGCACCGGCCGCAAGCTCCCGTCTCAGGCGGCGTTGATCTTCTCGAGCATGCCGTCCGGCCAGTTGGCCGAGAAATCGGAGTTGAGATAGGCGTCGAGGACGTGATTGCGGAACGCCTCGATGTCGGTGGTCCCGATCGGTACCTGGCCGACCAGATAGTCGACCCTTTCTCGATCTCGGTCACCGCATTGTTGTTCCAGATCGCGGCGGCACTGGCCGCGGCCTGGACCTGGGCGCGCTCCTCGTCGGTCAGGCCATCGATGAAGGGCTTGGAGAAGCCGAAGAAGGGTCGAGACAGGGTGGCCCGGTCAGCACGAGCTGTGGTCACCTCGTAGAACTTGGCCAGGATCATGTCCGACAAGGGGCTGCTCGACGGCGTCGACCGTGCCGGTCTTGAGCGCCAAGATACACCTCGTCGAAGGCGATCGGGGTCAGGTTGCCGCCGAGCGCCGCGCCGAGGAAGCCGCCAGCTCTCGGAGCCCGGCACACGCAGCTTCATGGCGAGGTCGGCCGGCGTGTTGACCTCCTTGGGCTCGCGCAACCTCGGCAGCCAACTGGCCGTGATACTGCGTGCCGAGAATTTCCACGCCCATCTCGCTGGCGACCCTGGCGAACCTCTCGCCGACCTCACCTGCCGAAGATGCGCTCGAGATGATCGCGGTCCCGAATCAGATAGCCGGCGGTGAAGATCAGTACTCGGGGAGCTGCTCGGCGATGTCCTGCGGCGAGATCATCGCGGCCTCCAGAGTTGCCGCGCTGCATCGCCGGGATTTCCATGCCCTGCCCGAAGAGCGTGGCGTTGGTGCCAGCTCGACATTGAAGGCGCCCGGCGCATGCTGCTCGAGCTGATCCTTGAAGACGAAGAGCGACTTGAAGCGTCTCCTCCGCACTGCCCGGCGTGCTGATGCGGAGCAACTTGGGCTCCTGCGCCCGGAAACTGACTTGCCAGGGCGAAGGGCGGCCGCCGCGGCGGCACCCGGGAGCAAGCGCCCGGCGCCGGCCGAGAGCGGTGCCGGCGGAGTCTTGATCGTCATTTCTAGTCCCCCGAAAGTGGCCGGCGGTATCCTTCAGGCGCGCCGGTTCTGGCTTGCGGCGATCATTGACAATATAGCGATCCGGCTGGTCAAGCAGGGATTGCCCAAAGTTCGCGACCGGCCGGGAGGCCGCGCATCGACCATGCCCGCCGGATACGCACCGAGCTCATCGCCGCCGCCGCCACGCCCGCCGCACCTGACGGAAGCTGCGACGGTGCCCTGCATCTCCGCCATCTCCGGAGACCTTCTGCAGCGCGGCTGCGATGCAGTGGCGCTCTTCGGCACCACCGGCGAGGGGCCAGCCTTTACCGTGGCCGAGCGCCGGGCGGGACTCGAGCGGGCGCTCGATGCCGGCATCGCACCGGAGCGGCTGGTGGTTGCCGCCATGTCGGCGGCACCGGGCGACGTGCTCGAGCTCTGCCGGCACGCCGCCAGCGCCGGGATCACCAGGCTGCTCGTGATGCCACCCTTCTTCTTTCGCGGTGCCGCCAGCCCGGACGGGCTCCTGCGATTCTACGGCGATCTCGTCGAGGCGCTGGGCGACGATCGGCTGCGCCTCATGCTCTATCATTTCCCCGACATGAGCGGAGCGATGATCACCGCGGAGCTGGCGCTGGAGCTTCGCCGCCGCTTCGGTGCGGTGATCGACGGCATCAAGGACAGCGCTGGCGACCTCGAGGCGAGCCTTGCCTTGATCCGCGCGCTGCCGGACATGCGCGTGCTCGTCGGCACCGAGGTGCATTTGCCGGCGGCGGTGGCGGCCGGAGGCGGCGGCACCATCTGCGGCCTCGCCAATGTGGCGCCGGAGCTGGTGCGCGCGCTGATGCTGACCACTGAGCCGGCGGAAATCTCGAACCTGACGGCGCGGCTCGATGCGCTCGACGCCCTCTTGAGCGCTGCACCCTTCGCAGCCTCGCTCAAGGCGATGCTGGCGCTGACCACCGGCAGGCCGGGCTGGGCCTTGCCCCAGGCGCCTGGCAGCGCTCGGCGCCGAGGCGACGTGGCGTCTTCGGGACGGGCTGCGCCGGATGGCTCGCCGAGAAGGCCGAAGCGACGGAGCCCTGACTGCGATTTCCGTCGGCTGCCCCGGAATCAGGCCGGCGTTTCCTTCAACCAGGCGAGGACGCGCGCTTCGGCCGCCGTCAGGCCGCGACGGCGGCAATTCGGCGTGCCGGTGAGAGCCGTCGCCAGCTCGCCGGCGGCAAAGCCGTCGAGCACCGCTGGCAGCACGTAGCTCTTGCGACAGATGCTGCGCGTGTTGCCGAGCCGGGCGGCCATGGCATCCAGGGCCTCATTGATCGCCCGCGCCGCTGCCCGCTTCGATGCCGGCGCCGGTTCGCGGGCGAGGCGACTGGCGACACCCACGGTCGCGGCCCAGGTGCGAAAGCGCCTCGACGTCACGCCATCGCCACCGATCTCGCGCAGGTAGGTATTCACGTCCGTCGAATCGACCGCGCGGACCGTGCCATCGTCATCGGTATACTGGAAGAGCCGTTGGCCCGGCAGCTCCTGGCAACGGCGTATCGTCCGCACCAGCCGGCTGTCGCTGAGGCGGACGTCCTACGCCTTGCCGGACTTGCCGGTGAAGCGAAAACGCAGCTCGGCGCCACGCGCGCCGACATGCCGCTTCGTCAGCGTGGTCAGGCCGAAGCTGCGGTTCTGCTTCGCGTAGGCCGTGTTGCCCACGCGGATCAGCGTGCGATCGAGCAGATCGACCACCAAAGCGAGGACGCGCTCGCGACAGAGGCCACGCCGCTGCAGGTCGACCTTCAAGCGCGCCCGCAGGCGGGGCAGGCTCGCACCGAACCGGACGAGATCATGGAACCTCGTCGCGTCGCGAACATGCTGCCAGTCGGCATGGTAGCAGTACTGCCGACGGCCCCGGCTGTCGCGGCCGATCGCCTGGATGTGCCCGGCCGGATCGGCGCAGATGCGCACGTCGACCCATGCCGGAGGGATGGCGAGCGCTCGGATCCGCCGCCAGGTTCCCGGATCCCCGAGCCTTGCCCCGGTTGCGTCGACAAAGACGAAGCCCCGGCCGCAGCGGCGGCGACGCAGGCTCAGCTCGTTCTCGTCGACATAGACCAGGGACGCCACCCCGGCGCCCGGCGAGCCGCGTTCTTCGATTCCAGCCCGAAACCCCATGCCCACCTCCGACTTCGCGGCAACGGGCGAAGGCCGTGCCGGGACGCCGGAACCGCGAAGCAGCCGGCACGGTTCCCCCGATCGGGCGTCGCCGGTCCGGTTCGTCGGCGGGCCGGGCTCAGGTCGGTTTGTTGACCAGGATCTGCTGGCGGTAGAAGCCGAGGGCGCCCTCCTTGCCGACCGCCTTGCGGACGGTTGCCATGAACGGCGCCTCGTCGCCCCAGCCCTCGACGATCAGCGCATGGGTCGGGATCTCGTTGGCACCGCCGCGCTCGCGCTGCTCGGCGTTCACGTAGCCGCTGGCTTCCCGGTCGGCGACGAGGAGGCATGCGGCGGCGATGCCGGGCAGCGCCATCAGCTCCGGCAGGCGGGCGGCCCAGGCGCCGCCAGCGGATTCGTCCGGCAGGTCGAGGCGAAGCGTGGCGACCAGGGCGCCGTCCACCGTGCCCTCGTGCGCCTCGACCCGGCAGAGCGAGCGGGCGACCGCGCGGAAATGCTTCACGGTCGAGAGCGTCCAGGGCGTGGGTGCGTCGAGCCGGGCCTTGTAGTCCGGCCCCCGCACGACCTCGGGGTCGCGGGTCTCGTAGAGATTGAAATACTCTCGGTCCGCCTCGATGGCGATCCAGCGGCGACCGCGGATGAAGCCCTTGATGCCGACCCGCTCCGGCATGTGCTCCTGGCCGTGCCAGGCGTAGAATTCATTGCGCCCCTCGGCAGCGATATCGTGCCAGATGGCAACCGCACCGGTTCCATAAACGCTCATCGTCTCGTCATCCTCGAATGCTGATCATCCTATAGATTGAAGGCGCGCCGGGTCAGTAGCGAATGACGCCGTGGCGCATGAAGCTCTCGGTGATCTCGTCGCAATAGGCAGAAAAGCGCGCGCTCGTGACCACGGATTTGTCGCGCGGCCGCGGCAGGTCGATGGTGATCACATGGTCGATGCGGCCGGGCCGTGGCGTCATCACCACCACGCGGTCGGCGAGGGCCACCGCCTCGCTGATGCCGTGGGTGATGAAGACGGTGGTGTGCCGCCGCTCGAGCCAGAGCTTCTCGAGGTCGATGCGCATCTGCTCGCGGGTCAACGCGTCCAGGGCGCCGAAGGGCTCGTCCATCATCAGGAGCGGCGGGTCGTGGATCAGCGAGCGGACGATGGCGGCCCGCTGCCGCATGCCACCGGAGAGCTCGCGGGGCAGGCGATCCCTGAACTCCTCGAGCCCGACCTTGCGCAGGAGATCGAGCGCCGGGTCGAGATAGCGACGACGGTCGAGCCCGCGCAGCTCGATCTGCACCAGCACGTTGTCGAGGATCGTCCGCCAGTCGAGGAGCACGGGCTCTGGAAGACGATGCCGACTCGGTCTGCGGCCCCGTCACGGGCTTGCCGGCGATCTCGATCTCACCCGTCGTGTGGTCGAGCAGACCGGCGAGGATCTTCAGCAGCGTGCTCTTGCCACAGCCGGACGGGCCGAGCACGGCCACGAACTCGCCGGCCTCGATCTCGAGATCGACGCGGTCGAGGGCATGGGTGACCATGGCCCCCGGCGAAAGACATGGCTCACCCCTGAACCCGGATCGGCGAGCCGGCGGCGGCCGAAGCCGCCGCCCTGCCTGCCGCGACACCGGTCGCGGGCTCGGCCACCGGCAGGGAGTGGGCCGAGGCCGGCGCGATGGCGCTGCTTGACGCCTTCGCCGTCATCTACTCGGGCACGAACTCGTTGGTGTGGAACGCGGTCCAGTCCTGGTCGTCTCCAGCCCGCGATAGGTCTT
This sequence comes from Geminicoccaceae bacterium, assembly GCA_041397945.1. Classification (GTDB taxonomy): domain Bacteria; phylum Pseudomonadota; class Alphaproteobacteria; order Geminicoccales; family Geminicoccaceae; genus SLRI01. The sequence goes on along the minus strand of JAWKVR010000007.1, from coordinate 84,444 downwards.
CAGGAGGTCGATCGTGCGCGTCCAGTCCTCCTCGGCACCCCAGCCGATCCGGTCGGGCGAGGCCGGCGAATGCAGCAGCTCGATATCGACCATCATCTGGTCGAGGGTCGATTGCGTGTTGAGGTCCGGCTTGGCCGCGAGCGCCGCCTGGACCGCCGCCTCGGGGTTGGCGATCGCCGCCTCCCAGGACTTCACCGAGGCCCGCACGAAGCGCTCGACGAGATCGGGGTTGTTCTCGATGAGCGCCGTCTGGGTCAGGATGGTCATGCCGACGATGTTGGCGCCATACTCCGAGTAGCGCAGCGCGTGGGGCTCCTTGCCCTGGTACTTGATCAGGAAATACTGGTCGTCGGCGCCGCCGAGGAGCGCGTCGGCCCGTCCCTCCAGCACGCTCACCACTTTGGCGGCCGGGTCGACCTGGATGAAGTTGATGGTCGAGATGTCGACGTCATTGGCCTTGGCGACGGCTTCGAGAAGCTGGGCCAGGGGGTCGCCCGGCGAGACCGCCACGCTCTTGCCCTCGAGGTCCTTGGGCTCCCGGATGCCGGTCTCGGCGAGCGAGACGACCGAGAAGCCGGTCGAGTTCAGCAACGACATCACCGACTTGATCTCGCCGCCCTTGGAGGCGAGCGTGATCAGGCTCGACGAGTCGGCCATGCCGAAGGTGTCGGAGCCGGCGGCGACCACCTGGGTCGTGTTGCCGGAGCCGCGGCCTTCGTTGATGGTGAGGTCGATGCCTTCCGCCTCGAAGATGCCCTGCTCCTTGCCGTAGTAGAACGGCACGTGCAGCCCACCCAGGTACCAGTTGAGCCGGAGCGAGACCTCGTCCGCGGCCTGTGCCGTCCAGGCGCCGCCCAGCACCAGCGCGGCGGCCGCCGCCGCGATCATCCTTTTCGTCTTCATTCCTCAGCCCCCCTCGGGTGGTTGTTGTAGGACCTGAACTCCCGTCACCCCGGCCGGCCGCTGCGACACGTGCCAGGGAATGACGAGCCGTTCAATCAGCTCGACCACATAGTAGACGGCGAGCCCGATCAGGCTCAGCACGATGATGATGGCGAAGACCATGGGCGTCTCGAACTGCCCGTTATACTGGAGCAGGAGGTAGCCGAGGCCGCGATCGGCCGCCACGAACTCGGCGACGACGGCAGCCGTCGCGGCGAGCGCCGCACCCACCTTGAGCCCGGTGAAAATGTCCGGCAGGGCTTGCGGCAGCTGGATCGTCTTGAACATCTTCCAGGCGCTCGCGCCGGTCGTCCGGGCGAAGTCGCGGATCTCCGGGTCCACCGACTTGAAGCCGGCGACGCTCGAGACGACGATCGGGAAAAAGCAGAGGAGGAAGACGATCAAGAGCTTCGGCGCGTAGCCGAAGCCGAGCCAGATGATGAAGAGCGGCGCGATCGCGATCTTGGGCACGATCTGCAGGAAGACCACGACCGGGTAGACCGATTCCTCGACGAAGGCCGACTTCGCCACGGCGAGCGCCAGCGGCACGCTGACCACCACGGCGAGCAGATAGCCGCCGATGATCTCCTGTGTCGTCACCCAGGCGCCGCTGGCGACGGTCGGCCAGCGCTCGAGGAGCTCGGTCCAGACCAGGGATGGCGGTGGCAGGAGGTAGGCCTTCACGCCGAAGAGCCAGACCGCGTACTCCCAAAGGAAGAAGAGCAGGGCGAAGACGGCGATCAGGCCCGCCCGCTTGCGCAGCCAGGCGAGCACGCGGCTGCTGCCGGTCTCGTTCGGCGCGAGGAGCTCGGCCGGTTCAGCTGCCATCGGCGCCACCATCGGGTCCGGCGAGATCGACCGTGCCATAGGTGGCCGGCATGTTGATCTCGATGATCTCCAGATCGTCGGCTCGTCCGACGACATTGTGGGCCACCCCGGCCGGTTGCGACAGGCAGCCGCCGGCCCGCACCGTGACCGGCTCGTCGACGCCGGCGAAGCGGAAGGTGAGCCAGCCCTTCAGCACGAAGACGAAGTGGCCGGTCATGTCGTGCCAGTGCCAGCCCGTCTCCTTGCCGAACGGGGCGATTGCCCTGATGTGCTTCGCACCGATCTTGCCGCCCGTCGCCGCCGCCAGGCCGAGATCGCGATACTCGACATCGGCGCGCGGCCCGTCCCGGGTGAAGGCGGCATCCGACACCTCGGCGAGGTTGAGCGCGGTCAGTGCCTCGGCGAGCGGCAGGGGCCCTGGGTAACGCGGCTTCTGGTCAGGCGACATGGCGGATGGCCTCCTCGTCCGGCTGTTTGCCCCGGGCTGCGGGGTGCGCGGCGGCTCCGCCGAGCGGCAGGCGGATCGGCCAGAGGGCGCTGAGCTCGGCCGCCGCGGTGCCGAGCTCCTTCGCCAGGTGCCGGCAGTGGTCCGGCGTGAGGCGGGCCATAGGCCCGGCGATGCTCAGCGTGCCGACCGCAGGCGCGGCAGCGTCCATCGAGGCGCGCTACGACCACCACCACAGCGGCGATCCCCGCCTCGCCCTCCTCGAGCGAGCCCGCAGCCACGCTCGCGGGTGCGGGCGAGCTCGGCGCCGAAGGCCTTGCCCTCCCTTATGGCCTTCGGGCCGAAATGGCGGGGCGGGGCGAAGCCTGTTGCCTCGACGATGCGCAGCGCCTCCGCCTCGGGCAAAGTGGCGAGCCAGGCCTTGCCTGTCGCCGTCGCATGCAGGACGACGCGGGTGCCGGCATCGGGGTCGTAGCGCAGGCCGTAGCGCGCACCCTGCGCCTTGGCGACCCAGACCATCCCGTCCCCCTCGACCACCGCGAGCCGGCAGAGCTCACCGGTCGCTACCGCCAGCCGGTCGAGGATCGGCTGGCCGACATCGATGAGACCGATGCCCGCGAGATGGCGGGCTCCCATGAGCGAGAGCTCGAGGGTAAGGGCGTAGTGGCCGGTCGCCGGGTCCTGGCGAACCAGGCCACGCTCGGCCAGCAACGCCAGCAGGCGATGTGCGATGCTCTTGGGGATGTCGAGCCGGGCACAGATCTCGCCGAGCCCCAACCCGCCGGGCACGCCGACGAGCAGCTCGAGAATGGCAAAGGCGCGGTGGGTGGCGGACTGTTTCATCGATTGCCGAAAAACAGGAATGCCGTTCCGTTTATGAATGATCCCGCCAGCCTGTCAACGGCACAGGGGTCGCCCATGCCGGCAGGACCGCACATCCGGTTTGCGTCGGAGGGCCGGATGGCTAAAGACAGCTTCGGCCTGCCCCGAACGACGGACCGATCATGGACATCCTCGACAGCCTGCGTGGCGGCCTCGTCGTTTCCTGCCAGCCGGTGGATGGCGGGCCGTTGGACCGGCCGGAGATCATCGCGGCCATGGCCGAGGCCGCCGTGGCGGGCGGTGCCGCGGGCATCAGGGTCGAAGGGGTCGACAACCTCGAGGCCGTGCGGCCGCGCGTGGCCGTGCCGATCATCGGCATCGTCAAGCGCGACCTCGAGGCGAGCTCGGTCCGCATCACGCCCCTGGTCGCCGATGCCCTCGGCCTGATCGCCGCGGGTGCCGACATCGTCGCCTACGACGCGACTGACCGGCCGCGCCCGGATCCGGCCGGCGAGATCATCGAGGCGATCCGAAAAGGCGGAGCCCTGGCCATGGCGGACTGCGCCACAGCGGCGGACGGCCGACGGGCGCTCGCGGCCGGTGCAGCCATCATCGGCACCACGCTCTCGGGCTACACCGCCGAGACGGCCGGGCGCGGCGAGGGCGTCGATCTGGAGCTTATCGGCGTCTTTCGCGAGCTCGGCGGCTTCGTCATGGCCGAGGGCCGGATCAACACGCCGGCGCTCGCCGCCTCGGCAAGCCTGGCCGGCGCCGATGCCGTCACGATCGGTACCGCCCTCACCCGGCTCGAGCTGGTCACAGGCTGGTTCGAAGCCGCGGTTGCAGCGCCTCAAAGCGCCGCTGATGCGGTCGATCAGGCGCAGATCGCTGGAAGGTTTCGCCGTCGATCTCGGCAGCCTGCAAGATCGCCGCGGCGCGCATCGAGCGTGGCCTAATCCCGAGGAGCGGCTGCAGATTTCCCAGCCGATGGCAAGGCTGGCCCGGAAGCTCAACTCGCGGCAATCGCAGGCCTGCCAGAAGTCTCGGCCATGCAGCGGGCGCCCCCTCAGCATCGCCGTCGCCAGGCGCATCGACAGCGAAGGAAGCTGGCACGCCGTCGAATCGGGCATCCTCGAGGCCGTTCAGGGCTTTCCACGGCCGCAGGTCTCGAACGGTCGTCGGCGCCGCCACGTGTTGCAACGACGCCGCCGCCGCGACTTTTGCCGAGGCGCATTTCGGCGCCGGCAGGGGCAGCCGGCACTTCGCCTATCTCACGGTCTCGACTGGCGTCGGCGGCGGCATCGTGCTCGACGGGCGGCTGCTCCAGAGCCGCAACGGCCTCGCCGGCCATGTCGGTTTCGTCTCGAGCCCGTTCGGCAGGAGCACCTGTGGCAGCGGCCGGCACGGCACGGTCGAGAGCACCGCCGCCGGCCGGGCGATCGCCGCCGAGGCGGAGGCTCTGGGGCATGCCTATGCCGACGCGCGCGCCGTCTTCGAAGCGGCCGCAGAGGGTCGAGCCTGGGCCGAGTCGATCATCGCAGGCTCGGCCCGTGCCGTCGCCACCCTGATCGCCGACCTTACCGCCATCGTGGGTCTCGACCGCGTGGCGATCGGCGGCAGCGTCGGCCTCGCGACCGGCTATCTCGATCGCGTGCGACAGGCGTTGGCCGGCGAGCCCGAGCTCTTCCGGGTGGAGCTAGTGCGGGCCGGGCTCGGCCACGACAGCGCCCTCCTCGGCGCCCTCGCCCTGCGGCACCTCGAGGCCGGCTGAACGTGCTCAGACCTCGACGAAGACGTACTCGTCGTCGACCGTGACCGGGAAGGTGGTGGCCTTGTAGGGGCCTTCCACGGCCTCGCCGGGGCGGGTGGTGCCGGCTTCGTAGCTCTTCACCCGCATGCGTCGCGGGTCGCAGTAGGACTGGCCGGTGCGCAGATCGAACTCCCAGCCGTGCCAGGGGCAGCGAACGATCTCGCCCTTGCGGCAGAGCCGGTAGTCACCGGGGCCGTCGGACTGGACGAGGCCGGTGAGCTTGCCGGCGCTGAGGCTGCCGCCCTCGTGCGGACAGGTGTCGTAGAGCGCGAAGTACTCGCCATTCGAGTGGAAGACGGCGATCGGCCGGTTGTTGACGACGACGCGCTTCCTGCCGCCTTCGGGAATCTCCCGGGCGGTCGCTACGATATGCCGGGCCATCAGCCGAGCTTGAAGAGCGCTCGGGCGTTCTCGGCCTCGATCTTCCGCCGATTGGCTGGATCGAGCCCGCGCGGCAAGGCGCGCATCGGGTCGTCGAAGTCCCAGTGCGGGTAGTCCGTGGCGAAGAGCAGGCGGTCCCAGCCGATCCATTCCATGGTCTGGATCAGATCGGCCGGGTCCTCCGGCTCCTCGATCGGCTGCGTCGTGATCCAGAGCTGCTCGCGGATGTACTCGGACGGCGGGCGCCGGCAGCCGGGCACCTCGGCGCCCAGCTTCTGCCAGTGCCGGTCGAGGCGCCAGGAGAGGGACGGCAGCCAGCCGAAGCCGCCCTCGATGACCACCACCTTGAGCTGCGGGAAGCGCTCGAAGACACCCTCGAGCACGAGGCTCGCGACGGCGGCCTGGCAGGCGGCGGAATGGCCGGTCATCTCCTCGATGTAATAGGACGGCCAGCCGGTGCCGCTGACCGGATGCCCGCTATAGCCGAAGACGTGGAGTGCCACGGGCAGGCCATGGTGGGCTGCCGCCTCGAAGATCGGCCAGTAGCGACGCTTGCCGATCGGCTCGCTGGTGCGGGTGAGGATCAGCACCTGGGCGAAGTCCCGGGTGCCGGCGCGCAGCTCGATCTCGCGCGCGGAGGCCTCGCCGTCCTCGTACGGAATTACGATCGACGCCTTGAAGCGCGGCTCGGGCCGGGTGAAGACGTCGAGCTGCCAGTCGTTGACGGCATGCGTCATGGCGATCGAGAAATCGATGTTCTGGTCGCCCTGCCCGGTCGGGTTGAGCGGGCTCAGGATGCCGCATTCGACGCCGTAAGGGTCGAGATAGTTCTCGCGCATGAAGGCAAGATTGCTGCCCGGCTGATCGCCATTGGGCGCCCAGGAATCGCGGCGCGCGGCACGTGGCTGCGCCTTGGGATAGGGATCGCCGGTGGCATTGCCGTGCTTCGGCCGCAGGCCATAGGTGGTGAAGTGGTCCCACCAGCGCCGCGCCAGATACGGCTCGAGGTCCTTGGCCGTGCGCACCGTCGGGTGGACGTCGCAGTCGACGATGGTGCTGCGGGTCGGCCGCTGCCGCTCGCTGCGCGCCTCGCTTCTGCTCTCGACCAGAACGTCGTCCACCGTGTCCAAGCTCATCGATCGCCTCCGGATGGCACCTCGCCGAGGCGCGGATAGGTCGCGCGCGGGTTATCGATGGCGATCTTACGCCGAGTGCCCGCGGGAAGCCAGTCGGGCATGGGCTGGTCGCCGTCGAACTGCCAGTGCGGGTAGTCGGTGGAGAAGAGCAGCATCTCGTCCGAGCCAAGCTGGTCGACGATGCGCTCGAACGTCGCCCCGTCGGGCGCATCGACGGGCTGCAGCGTCAGGCGGAAATGGTCGCGGACGATCTCGATCGGCGGCCGCTCGACCCAGGGAATCTCGATCCGCAGGCCCCGCCAGTTCTTGGAGAAACGCCAGAGGAAGGCCGGGAGCCAGGTGATGCCGGATTCGCTCAGGACCACCTTGAGCGCGGGAAACTTGTTGAAGACGCCATGGCTGACGAGGCTCGCGACCTGCGCCTGGAAGGCCTGGGCCTGGTCGACGTAGTCCTCGAGCCAGGTTGTAGGCCAGCCCAGTGCCGTGACCGCCCGGCGATAGGCGCTGCCCGTGTGGATGGCGACCGGCAGGCCATGGCGCTCGGCGGCCGCCCAGACCGGCCAGTAAGTGCGCTGGCCGAGCGGCTGCTCGCCCATGACGAGGGCGAGCACCTGGACGAAGCGCTTGTCGGCGGCGCGTCGCTCGATCTCCTCGACCGCGAGCTCGGGGCTCTGCAAGGGCAGGACGATGGATGCACGGAGCCTGGGGTCGGCGTCCAGCCATTCGGCGGCGAGCCAATCGTTGACGGCCCTTGCCATGGCGGCCGCGAGCGAGACGTCGTGGATCGTCTGGACGCCGTAGAGGCAGTTGAGGATGGCGCCACCCTCGCCCCACCGGTCGAAAAGCTGGCGGCGCACCGGCTCGACGCTCTCGGCGGCGCGGCCATCGGGCCCGCGCCAGTCGGCGCGCGCGCTCATCGGCGCCATGGGCGGATAGGCGCGGCTCTCGAAGCCCTCGATGCCGCGCACGTCGATCATCTCCTGCCAGTACGCATCGAGATAGGGGACGAGGGCGGCAATGCCCGGCACGACGGGATGGACGTCGCAGTCGATGGTGCCTGCCGGCAGCCTGGCTTCGGTCATGGCGGACTCATCCCTTGACGGCACCCATGGCCAGGCCGCGAACGAGGTGGCGCTGCATGAACGCCATGAAGAGCACGATCGGCAACATGATGCCGATGGCGGCGGCGGCCGAGAGCGACCAGTAGTTGATGTCCTCCGCGCCGTACTCGGCGATGGCCACCGGCAGGGTCTTGGTGCTGGAGCCGGTCAGCACGAGGGCGAAGAGGAATTCGTTGTAAGCCAGGAGCAGGCTGAAAGCGAGGTGACCCAGAGGCCCGGACGGACGACCGGAAGCGCCACCCAGGTGAAGGTCTGCCACAGCGTGGCGCCGTCGATGGTCGCCGCCTCGTCGAGCTCGCGCGGCACGTCGAGGAAGAAGCTGCGCATCAGCCAGACGGTGAAGGGCTGGTTGATCGCGACGAGGGCCAGCACCATCGCGAGATAGGTGTCGATGAGATCGACCGCCGAGGCGATGACGAAGAAGGGGATGGCGAGCAGGATATGGGGGAACATCCGCATGGCGAGCAGGCCGAAGAGGATGCCCCGGGCCTTCGCCCCTTCCATCCGTGAGAGGGCATAGGCCGCCATGGTGCCGATCGGCACCGAGATGCAGACAACGGCCACGGCGATGATCACGCTGTTGAGCAGGAAGCGCCAGAAGCCGCGCTCGATCCAGACCGAGTAGTGGAACTCGAAGGTGGGGGTGAAGATCAGCACCGGCGGGGCGGCGAAGGCGTCGACCGGCTGCTTGATCGAGACCATGAAGGCCCAGAGGATGGGCGTCAGGTTGACCGCAGTGAAGGCGCAGAGCCCGACGAAGAGCAGCATCTGCGTGTGCAGGCTGGGCTTCATCAGAAGGCCCCCCGCTCGCGGCGGTAGAGGAAGGCGATGACCAGCGCGATGGCGGTCGCGGTGATCAGCAGCGTGAGCACGCCAAGGGCGGAGGCCTTGCCGACCTCGAGGAGGCGGAAGCCCAGGGCATAGGTGTAGATGGTGACGGTCTCGGTGGCGGTGCCGGGGCCGCCCGCAGTGAGCACGTAGATCGTGTCGAAAAAGCGGAAGGAATCCATGATCCGGATGGCGAGCACGAAGAGAATCAACGGGCGGATGGCCGGCAGCATGACGCGGGTGAGCAGCATCCAGTTGCCGGCACCGTCCATGCGCGCCGATTCGATCTGGCTCTGGTCGACCGTGTTGAGCCCGGCATAGAGCACGATGATCATGAAGGGCGTAAACTGCCAGCTCTCGGCGAGAACGACGACCAGCCGCGCCCAGTTGGGGTTGCCGAGCCAGTCGGGCGGGAAGATGTTGAGGCCAATGAGGATCGCGTCGATCAGCCCCCAGCGGCCCATGAAGATCCAGCGGAGAAAAAGGGCAGCGACCACCGGGGTCACGACGTGCGGCAGAAAGAGCAGCACATTCAGGCCCTTGGTGGCGAAGGTCAGCTTGTAGAGGCCGAAGGCGACGGCGAGGCCGAGCACGAACTGCAGCGATACCGAGGCACTGACGAGAAGGAGCGTGGTGCGCAGCGAGCTCCAGAACCGCTCGTCCAGCAGAAGCGAGCTGTAGTTGTCGAGCCCGATGAAGATCGGCTCGGCGCCCAGGTAGTAGTTGAAGAGGCTGAGATAGAACGCATAGCCCAGCGGGTAGAGCAGAACCAGGGTCAGAACAGTGCCGCTCGGCACCAGGAACAGCCACAGACCCCGCTGGGCATGCATCAAGGAAGACTTTCGCTAGCTGGATGGTGAACGAGGGTGGTGGCTCAGAGCGGGTAGCCGCGATCCTTCAAAAGGGTCGTGCACTCGTCGGCCGCCGTATCCAGCGCCTGCTTGACCGGCATCTCGCCGGTGATCGCCTGCTGCACGCGACGGGTGATCGTTTCGCCCAGCTCGTAGAACTCGGCCACGGGCGGGAACGGCACGGCCGTCTCGAGCGCCGCCAGCACGCCCGGGAAGTGCCGGTACTGTTCCGCGATCGCAGGATCGTTGAGAATCGGCCCCCGCGGCGGCACCATCAGACCCGCGGCCTCCACCATGCTGTCATGGTTCAGCGCGGTGGCGATGATCCGGAAGAGCAGCTCGGGATCCTGGCTCGTGTAGGCGGTGATGGCGTAGCCGTCGCCCGAGAGCCGTGCGCGACCATCGGGCGCCGCCGCCCAGTCTATCAGGCCGACCACGCGTGACTTCTCGGGGTTGTCCATGGAGGCGCAACGCGTGGCCCATTGCAGGCCCTGCACCGCGAGATCCTGCTGGAGGGCGATCGTGCACTCGTCATTGGCGGCCGAGGTGAAGCCGCGCTGGGCATAGGCGGTGATGCGCTTGAGGGTCTCGACCGCCTCGACCCCCTTGTCGTCGTTGAAGATCGGGCGCAGGTCGGGATCCAGCCAGCCGTCACCGATGGCGTTCATGTACCAGTGGGTCTCGTTCAGGCTGGCATCCACCACCTTCTGACAGCTGATGGTGCCGGCCCGGGCCGGGCTGTTGAAGTCGGCCGCCAGCGCCTCGTATTCCGCGATCGTCGTCGGGACCGTCTTGCCGGCTTCCTCGAACAGGTCCTGCCGGTAGAACCAGAGCATGACGTTGGCGGTGCCCGGCAGCGTGAAGAGCTCGCCGTTGTAGCGGTAGGCGTCGAGCAGCGACTCCGGGTACTCGTCGAGCCTGAACTCCTCCTTGTACTTCTCGAAGAGGTCGTCGATCGGGCGGAGCCAGCCGTTCTTGGCGTATTTCAGGACGGTGCTGTCGCTGGCGTAGACGATGTCGAAGGTGCTGGCACCCGAGGAGAGGGCGATGGTCGCCAGCTCGTTGGCCCGGTCGAACGGCATGAGCTGGGTGTTGACCTCGACCCCGGGCAGCGCCGACTGCATCTTCGCGGCGTAGTGCTCGAGCGCGGGATAACGGTGGCTGACCATCTGGACGGTCGCCCCCTGGGCGCGGACGAACGGCGCCGGAAAACCGGCAGCCGCACCCGCCGCGGTGACACCGAGGGCCTTGAGCGCGTGACGTCGGTCGATGATCATCGTTGCAGCCTCCCTTGCTTTTCAGGGTGCCTTGCCGGCACCGCCGCTTCGAGCTTTCTCGCAGAGGCTTCTGGTTAGTCGGTCCCCCCGGGCAGCGTCAACTTCGCTCGTCCCTCGTCGCCTGCGTTGCGTTGCGAGCGGTTGTGACGCTATGAGTGGGCCAGGGGAGCCGGCGACCGACGCGTTCGGCCACAACAACGATGCGCGCGGGAGGGGCCGGCGGGTGACGGGTCTGGCAGAGCTGGTGAACGGGCTCGGGCGCTTCAACGCCACGCTGCTCGTCGTCTGCCGGTGGATGGTGATCCTGATCGTCGCTGCCCTCGCCGTGATCCTGAGTGTCGCGGTCTTCCGGCGCTATGCGCTGAACAACGCCATTCCCTGGTCGGAGGAGGCCGCCAAGTACCTGATGGTGTGGCTCGCCTTCATGGGCTCGCCCATCGCGCTTCGCCACGGCGGCCACGTCAATGTCGACCTCGCGGTGGCCTGGATTCGGGGCCGGGCCCGGCAGGTGGTCTTCCTCCTGGCCCACCTGATCGTCATCGGGGCAGCCGCCGTGCTCGTCTGGCAGGGCTTTCTTTTCGCCAAGCAGGGGGTGCGCCAGGTGGCCTCCAGCTTCCAGATGTCGATGGTCTGGGTCTATGGGGCGGTGCCGCTCGGCGCGGGGCTGATGCTGCTGGTCTCCCTCGAGCAGGCGCTCCAGGCCCTGAACGGCATCTTCGATCCGCTTCGTGGCTACGTCGACGACCACGAGTCCGCCATCGACGAAATTCGCGAGTAGCCGTTCATGGCCCTTGTTTTCTTCTGGCTTCTCCTGGCGCTCATGGCGCTCGGCGTGCCGATCGTCTTCGCGCTGGTCATGGCGCCGATCTTCGGCATCCTGATCGAGGGCAAGCTGGTCTTCCTCTCGATGCTGCCACAGCGGATCTTCTCCGGCATCAACCAGTTCCCGCTGCTCGCCATCCCGATGTTCATCCTCGCCGGCGAGGTGATGAACCACGGCGGCATCACGCTCAGGCTCGTCACCTTCGCCAAGACGCTGGTCGGCCATTTCCGGGGTGGCCTCGCCCAGGTCAACATCCTCTCCAGCATGCTCTTCGCCGGGCTTTCGGGCTCGGCCGTGGCGGACACCTCGGCCCTCGGCTCGATGCTCATCCCGGCCATGGAGAAGGACGGCTACACGCGCCGGTTCGCGGCCGCCGTCACCGCCGCGTCCTCAGTGATCGGCCCGGTGATTCCACCCTCGATCATCATGGTGGTCTACGCCTACATCATGGGTGTCTCGGTCGCGGCCCTCTTCGCCGCGGGCTTCGTGCCCGGCATTATGATGGGCGGCGGCATGATGCTCATGACCTCCTTCCTCGCCCGCCGGCGCAACTATCCGAAGAGCGAGCGGCGCGCGCCGCCGAAGGAGGTGGCAACCGCCTTCGGGCACGCCTTCCTGCCCCTCCTGACCCCGGTCATCATCCTGGGCGGCATCCTCTCCGGCGTCTTCACGCCGACCGAGGCCGCCGCCGCCGCCGTCGCCTACGCGCTGCTCCTCAGCCTTTTCGTCACTCGCACGCTCGAGATCGCCCGCATCCCGGACATGCTCTTCCGGGCCGGGATCGCCTCCTCCAGCATTCTCTTCGTCATCGGCGCCGCCACCCTCTTCGGCTGGGTGACTTCGCTCTCGGGCGTGCCGACCGTGGTGAGCGACATCCTCCTCGGGGTCAGCGACAACCCCTGGGTCGTGCTCTTCCTCGTCAACATCCTCCTCCTGATCGTCGGCATGTTCTTCGATGCCGGGCCCGCGATCCTGATTCTGGGACCGTTGCTCGGCCCGACCATGCTGCAGCTCGGCGTCGATCCCCTGCACTTCGCCATCGTCATGTGCGTGAACCTGACGGTCGGCCTCGCCACGCCGCCCATGGGCCTCGTCCTCTTCGTCGCTTCGACCCTGACCCGACTGTCGATCGTCGAGATCGCCAAGGACATGTGGCCGTTCCTGATCGTCCACGTCGTGGTGATCTTCTTGATCACCTACTTCCCCTTCCTTACGATGACCTTACCACGTCTTTTCGGCTTCGGGTCCTGAAGGCGTCACCGAGCGTCCTTTGGGCGCCAATATCCAGGGAGACTGGCACATGACCAAGAAATTCGCTTCGGGCCTGCTCGCCGCAGCCCTGCTCGCCGGCACGGCCCTGCCGGCAACTGCCGCCGAGTTCGTGCTCAAATACGGTCATCCGGGGCCGGTCGGCCCCGACAGCGACGACCATGTCGCTGGCGAGTTCCTGAAATACTTCCTCGAGACGCAGTCCAACGGGCGCATCGAGGTGCAGATCTTCCCGGGCTCGCAGCTCGGCTCGTTCCGCGAGATGGTCGAGCAGGTCAACGCCAACACGCTCGAGGTGGCGCATACGGCGGTGGGCGGCCTCGTCGGCTTCATGCCCGAGATGCAGGTGATCGAGCTGCCCTACATGGTGCGTGACGACGCGGTCGCCGAATGCATGATCCGCGGACCGTTCTTCGAGGAGGCGCGCGAGACCTTCCTGGCGAAGTCGGGCAACGTCAACCTGATCGGTGTCGGCAACACCGGCCGATTCCGGAGCTTCTTCACCGCCAACAAGCTGGTGAAGAATGCCGACGACCTCAAGGGCATCAAGATGCGGGTGATCAACTCGCAGCTCCCGGTCGAGATGATGCAGTACTCCGGCGCCAACCCCACGCCAGTCGCCTGGGGCGAGCTCTACACCTCGCTCGCAACGGGCGTGGTCGAGGGCACGAAGAACGCGGTGACCGACATCATCCCGAACAAGATGCAGGAGGTCGTCCGCTACGCCACCATGGATCAGCATGCCTATCTCTGGGGCTTCATGGCAGTGAGCCAGGACTTCCTCGACAGCCTGCCCGACGACCTGCGCGCCCTCGTGGTTTCCGGCGTCCGCCAGATGGCTGACGTCCAGCTCGAGTTCAACAAGGGTGCAGAGGCGCGGCAGAGCAAGGTCTTCACCGACGGCGGTGGCGAGATCTATGTGCCGAACGAGGAAGAGATGGCGACGTTCCGGGCCGTCAAGGAGCCGATGGCCAAGTGGTACACGGCTCAGTTCGGCGATGAATGGTACACGAAGTTCGCCGGTGCCGCCTCCGAATGCGAGCAGGAGGTGGGTCTCGAGCTGAAGAAGCTCGGCAGCCGCGAGTAGCTCCGGGACCGGGCGTCGCCCCTGAGGCGCCGCCCGGTCACCGCTCAGACCCGGCCGCGGAGCACGTGGCCGGCAAGATAGAGCGAGCCGCAGATCAGAACGACGGCCGGCTCGCCGCCTGCCTCGCCCAGCCGGTCGAGGGCCCCTTCGACATCCGGTGCCGGCTCGGCGTCGAAGCCCTGTTGCCGGGCGAGCGCCGCCACCTCGGCCGGATCGCGGCCGAGATGCTCATTCGGCACAGGCACCGTCAGGAGCCGGCGGATGCGCCCTTGCATGGGGGCGAGGAAGGCTGCCACGTCCTTGGTCTCGAGCATGCCGAGCACGAGATCGACCGGCCGGCCATGGGCAATCCCGTCGAGGCTCAACGCCAGCGCCTGCCCGGCGGCCGGGTTGTGGCCACCGTCGAGCCAGAGCTCCGCGCCGGCCGGCAGGCGTGCCGCGAGGCCATCGTTCAGGCGTTGCAGCCGGGCCGGCCAGACGGCGCGCCTGATGCCCTGGCCGAGGGCATCGACATCGAGCCCGAGCGCCTGCCCCGCCACGGCGGCGAGGGCGGCGTTCTCGATCTGGTGGGCGCCAACGAGTCCCGGTTGCGGCAAATCGAGCACGTCCCTGCCGTTCACGAGGCGAAAGCCCCGCTCGCTCGGGGTGAAGTGCCAGTCACGGCCGGCCGCGCGCAAGGGTGCCGCGAGTGCCTCGGCCCGGGCATCGAGCACGGCGAGGCCGCCGGCGCCTGCGGTCCCGCCAGCACCGGCACCCGGGCTTGATGATGCCGGCCTTTCGCCGGCGATGGCTTCGAGCGTGCTGCCCAGATAGGCTTCGTGGTCCATCGAGACCGGCGAGATCAGGGTGAGCACGGGCTTCGGCACGACATTGGTGGCGTCCAGCCGGCCACCGAGCCCGGTCTCGAGCAGGAGCCAGTCGGCGGGGCACTCGGCGAAGGCTAGGAAGGCGGCGGCCGTGGTAATCTCGAAGAAGGTGATCGGCTCACCCCGATTGGCGCGCTCGCAACGGTCGAGCACGTCCGCGAGCAGGCCTTCGTCGATCGGCTGCCCATAAAGCAGGATGCGCTCGTTGAAGCGGACGAGATGGGGCGAGATATAGCGGTGCACGCGTCGGCCTTCGGCCTCGAGCATAGCGTGCAGCATGGCCAGGGTCGAGCCCTTGCCATTGGTGCCGGCGATGTGCACCACCGGCGGCACCCGGAGTTCGGGGTTATCGAGACGGTCGAGCAGGCGCAGGATCCGGTCGAGCGAAAGGTCGATGCTCTTCGGATGCAGGCTCTGCAGCCTGGCGAGGATGACGTCGCTGTCGAAGGCGGTCATGGACCGGCTCCCCTGGGCTGCCCGGCGACTAGGAGCCGCTCTGGGGCGCCGGGGTGGCCGCTTCCGCCTCGTCCTTGACCGCCTCCGCCGGCTTGTCGCCGCTCCTGGCAGCAACCACGACGGGTGCCGGGGCCAAAACGGCTTCGACTGGCCGGACCGTCGCGTTCTTCTCCACCTGCTCCTCCGCCTGCTGCGGCCGGCGGAAGAGCAGGCCGAGCAGGCGGGCGATGGTGGCGCGCATCTCGAAACGGTGGACCACCATGTCGACCATGCCGTGCTCGAGCAGGTATTCCGCCTTCTGGAAATCCTCGGGCAGGGTCTCGCGGATGGTCTGCTCGATCACCCTGGCACCGGCGAAGCCGATCACGGCACCGGGCTCGGCAATATGGATGTCGCCGAGCATGGCGAAGGAGGCCGTCACGCCGCCGGTCGTCGGGTCGGTGAGCAGGACGATATAGGGCAGTCCCGCCTCCTTCACCTCCTCGACGGCCAGCGTCGTGCGGGCCATCTGCATCAGCGAGACGGAGCCTTCCTGCATCCGTGCCCCGCCCGAGGAGGTGACGATGATGAACGCCGCCTCCTGCAGGACGGCGAGTCGGGCGGCAGTGACGAAGGCCTCACCCACGGCGGCCCCCATCGAGCCCGCCATGAACTCGAAGTTCATGACCGCGACAACCGCCGGCAGGCCGTCGATCCGACCGTGCGCCGCCTCCAGCGCGTCCTGGGTCCGGGTCTTGCCCTGGGCTTCCTTCAGCCGGTCGGCGTAGCGCTTGGAATCGCGGAACTTGAGCGGATCGAGCGGCACCTTGGGCAACTCGATCCTGCTCCAGCTGCCCTCGTCGAAGAGGCTCTGGAAACGATACTCGGGGCCGACCCGCATGTGATGACCGCAATGCGGGCAGACGCGCTGGTTGGCCTCGAGGTCGCGGTGGAAGATCATCCGCTCGCAGGACGAGCACTGGTGCCAGAGGTTCTCTGGCACCTCGGGCTTGGTGCCGCTGCGCACGAGGGCGCGAAAGCGCGGCCGGACATAGTTGGTGAGCCAGTTCATGGGCCGGGCTCGGCCGTGTCCTTGCGCGCTTCGCGCACCGCGGCGGCGAGGCCACGCACCCGCGCGTGGACGGCGCCGATCAGCTCGGCGCTGTCCGCCTTGCTGGTCTCGACCCGGCTCGCGATCTCCTCCACCAGCGCCGAGCCGACCACGGCGGCATCCGCGATCCTGGCGATGCCGGCGGCCTGCTCGGCCGTGCGGATGCCGAAGCCGACGGCAACCGGCAGATCGGTATGACGCCGGAGATGGGCCACTGCATCGCCGACCGCGTCGGCCACGGGCGAGGCAGCCCCGGTGATGCCGGTGATCGAGACGTAGTAGATGAAGCCCGAGGTGTTGCCGAGCACCGCCGGCAGCCGGGCGGCGTCGGTTGTCGGCGTGGCGAGGCGAATGAAGTTCAGCCCCTTCTCGAGCGCCGGCAGGCAGAGCTCCTCGTCCTCCTCGGGCGGCAGGTCGACGATGATCAGCCCGTCGACGCCGGCGGCGAAGGCGTCGTCGAGGAACCGCGCCGGGCCGTAGCGGTGGATCGGGTTGTAGTACCCCATCAGCACGAGCGGTGTCGTCTTGTCCTTCTCGCGAAAGGCGGTGACCTGGGTCAGGAGGCGGGCGAGCGTCATGCCGGCGGCGAGGGCCCGAAGGTTGCCCGCCTGGATGGTCGGGCCATCGGCCATCGGGTCGGAGAACGGCATCCCGATCTCGATGAGATCGGCACCGGCCGCCGGCAGGCCGGCGAGAATGGCCTGGAAGGCCTGGGGGTTGGGATCGCCGCCACAGATGAAGGTGATCAGCCCCGCCCTGCCCTCCTTGCGGAGATCGGCGAAGCGTCGCTCGATGCGGGTCGGGCTCATCGGCGTCCCCCGCTCACAGCCGCACGCCCATGTGCTCGGCCACGGTGTAGATGTCCTTGTCGCCGCGGCCGCAGAGATTCATGATGATGATCTGATCCGACCGCATCGCCGGCGCGCGTTTCTTGACCTCGGCCAGCGCATGGCAGGGCTCGAGCGCCGGCAGGATGCCCTCGAGCTTCGAGCAGAGGGCGAAGGCCTCGAGCGCCTCGGCGTCGGTGGCGACCGCCACCTCGATCCGCCCCAGGTCCTTGAGCCAGGAGTGCTCGGGACCGATGCCGGGATAGTCGAGCCCGGCCGAGATCGAGTGCGGCTCGATGATCTGGCCGTCATTGTCCTGCATCAGGTAGCTGCGCATGCCGTGCAGCACGCCGGGCTGGCCCGCGGTCATGGCAGCGGCGTGTCGGCCGGTCTCGACCCCGTCGCCGGCGGCCTCCACCGCGACGATGCCGACCTCCGCATCGTCGAGGAAGGGATGGAAGAGCCCCATGGCGTTGGAGCCGCCGCCGACAGCGGCGACCAGCAGATCCGGCAGGCGGCCTTCCTTCTCCTGGAGCTGGGCCTTGGCCTCGGTCCCGATGATGCTCTGGAAGTCGCGGACCATGGCCGGGTAGGGGTGCGGGCCGGCGACCGAGCCGATGATGTAGAACGTGTCGCGGACGTTGGTGACCCAGTCGCGCAGGGCTTCGTTCATGGCGTCCTTGAGGGTGCGCGAGCCCGACTTGACCGGTCTGACCTCGGCCCCGAGGAGGCGCATGCGGAAGACATTGGGCTGCTGCCGCTCGATGTCGCGCTCACCCATGTAGATCACGCATTCGAGGCCGAAGCGGGCGGCGACCGTGGCGGTGGCGACGCCGTGCTGCCCGGCGCCGGTCTCGGCGATGATCCGCTTCTTGCCCATGCGCGTCGCGAGCAGGATCTGGCCGACGCAATTGTTGATCTTGTGAGCACCGGTGTGATTCAGCTCGTCGCGCTTGAAGTAGACCTTGGCACCGCCGAGATGGTCGGTCAGCCGCTGGGCCAGATAGAGCGGCGACGGCCGACCCACATAGTCCTTGAACCAGCTGTCGAGCTCCGCCTGGAAGCCCGGGTCGGCCTTCGCCTCCGTGTACGCGGCCTCGAGCTCGAGGATGTTCGGCATCAGCGTCTCGGCGACGAACCGGCCGCCGTGCTTGCCGAAATGGCCATGTTCGTCTGGGCCGGTGCGGTAGCTGTTCGGGCGCTGCTGTGGGTCGAGCGCGGTAGCCATGGATGCTGCCCTAATCAAGCGGTGATGGGTTGCAGGTCGCGCGCCACGGCGAGGAGCCGGGCGATCGCCGCCGGATCCTTGATGCCGGGTGCGGTCTCGACGCCCGAGGAGACGTCGACCGCCGTTGCACCGGTGCGGGCCACGGCCAGGGACAGATTGGTCTCGTCCAGGCCGCCGGCAAGCAGCCAGGGCAGCGCGATCGTCCGTCCGGCGAGCAGGCGCCAGTCGAAGGCGAGGCCGTTGCCGCCCGGAATGGCGCCGGGCGTGCGGGGTGGCTTCGCGTCGAAGAGCAGGAGGTCGGCGACGTCGACATATGCCCGGTGGCGGTCGAGATCGGCCGCGTCGGCGACGGACAGCGCCTTCATCACCCGCCGGCCGGTGCGCGCCCGGATTGCCGCCACGCGCTCGGGCGTCTCCTTGCCGTGGAGCTGCAGGATGTCGAGCGGGGCCGAGGCGAGCACGGCATCGAGCCA
Source organism: Geminicoccaceae bacterium (assembly GCA_041397945.1). GTDB lineage: Bacteria > Pseudomonadota > Alphaproteobacteria > Geminicoccales > Geminicoccaceae > SLRI01. The sequence continues at coordinate 65,884 of JAWKVR010000007.1, read as the reverse complement.
GGCGTCGTCGGGATCGACGAAAACACCGACCGCCTCGGCCGCACCCGGCCGATCGGCGACGAGAGCCCCCGCCGCCACCGGGGTCAGCGAGCGGGGCGACGGCGGATAGAAGATGAAGCCGAGCCAGCTCGCCCCTGCCCGGATCGCGGCATCCCGGTCGGCGGCCCGGGTCAGGCCACAGATCTTGACGGCGAGGCCGCGCATGTCAGGCCGCCCCGGCCACGCCGTCCAGGCTGGCGCGAATGGCGAGGGCCGCGGCGGCCGGGTCGGGCTCGGCGGTGATCGGCCGGCCGATGACGACGATGTCGGCGCCTGCGCTGACCGCCTCGGCCGGATCCAGCGTGCGCTTCTGATCGTCCTGGCGCGACTTCGGCCGCACGCCGGGCACCACGAGCCGCGGCACGCCGCCGAACTCGCGGCGCATGGCGGCGACCTCCATGGGCGAGCAGACGATGCCGTGGCAACCGGCGGCGAGCGCCAGCTCGGCCAGGCGAAGCGCCTGCTCGGTGGCGGTGCCACGTTGGCCGGTCGCTGCGAGATCGCCATCGTCGAGACTCGTGAGCACCGTCACCGCCAGGACCAGGGGTCGCCGGGCACTGGCATCGGCGATCTCCACGGCGGCGCGCATCATGGCCGAGCCGCCGGCGGCGTGCAGCGTCACCATGGCGACCGGCAGTCCGACCACGCCGCGCATGGCGCCGGCCACCGTGTTCGGGATGTCGTGCAGCTTGGCGTCGAGGAAGATCGGCAGGCCGAGGCCGCCCATCCGGCGAATGCCTTCCGGCCCCTGCGCCATGAAGAACTCGAGGCCGAGCTTGATGCCACCCAGATGTGGCTGCAAGCCCCGCACGAGGCCGATCGCACCGTCGATGTCGGGGCGGTCGATGGCGCAGAACACGGGATTGGCGAAGGTCGGGCGTGTTTCGGACAAGGCTGTGCGTTTCCTGGCGTTCGGCCGAGAGCAGCGGAGCTATAGCAGAGGCGATCACACTTGACCAAGCCACGAAGGGCGATGCGACGGTTGGCGCTCAGGAAGCCTCGGGCGGGCGCGGCCTGCCATGGGCGTGCCGCCCGGCGCGGCGGTGCGCCGGGCCGTGCTCCGGCCCGAGATTGTGGGCGGTGGCGATCAGGCCGATATGCGAGAAGGCCTGCGGAAAATTGCCGAGCTGACGCCCCGTCCGCCACTCGTACTCCTCGGCCAGGAGGCCGACATCGTTCCGCAGCGCCAGCAGACGGTGGAAGAGTGTCCGGGCCTCGTCGAGGCGGCCCATCAGGCAGAGCACGTCGGCGAGCCAGAAGGAGCAGGCGAGAAACACGCCCTCGTCGCCGGCGAGGCCGTCGACCGATTCGGCCGGCACATAGCGTCGGAGCAGGCCATTGACCGTGAGCTCCTGCATGATCCGGTCGACCGTGCCGACCATGCGCGGGTCGTCGGCGGCAAGGAAGCCGACGAGCGGGATCATCAGCAGGGCGGCATCCACCTGCGTCGCGCCGTAGTGCTGGACGAAGCTGTTCAGCTCCGCATCGAAGCCGTTGGTGCAGACGTCGTCGTGGATCGCGTCACGCACCCGGCGCCATCGCTCGACCGGCCCATCGAGGCCGAAGGCCTCCACCGCCTTGACAGCGCGGTCGAAGGCGACCCAGGCCATGACCTTGGAATGGGTGAAGTGGCGGGGCGGGCCGCGCACCTCCCAGATGCCCTCGTCCGGCCTCTTCCAGGCCGTCTCCAGCGACTCGAGCAGCACGCGCTGGAGCTGCCACGCTTCGTCCTGTGCCGGCAGGCCGTGGACCCTGTCGACGTGGAACGAGTCCATGATCTCGCCGTAGACGTCGAGCTGCACCTGACCATGCGCGGCATTGCCGATGCGGACCGGCCGGCTCTCCGCGTAGCCGGCCAGCCACGGCAGCTCGGCTTCCTGGAGCCGCCGCTCGCCGGTCACGCTGTACATGATCTGCAATTGTGAAGGCTTGCCGGCGACCGCCCGGAGCAGCCAGTCGCGCCACGCGCGCGCCTCGGCGAGGAAGCCCGAGGAGGCCAGCGCATCGAGCGTCAGCGTGGAGTCGCGGAGCCAGCAATAACGATAGTCCCAGTTGCGGGCACCCCCGAGCCGCTCGGGCAAGGACGTGGTCACCGCCGCGACGATGCCGCCGGTCGGGCCATAGGTCAGCGCCTTGAGCACGATCAGGGAGCGCAGCACGGCATCGCGATAGGGACCCCGATAGGTGCAGCGCATGGCCCAATCGTGCCACCAGGCAGCGCAGTCCGCGAGGTCCTCCTGCCATTCGCCGACCACCGGCCCGCGGCGATCCGACGGGAACCAGGTGAGGCGGAAGGGGTGGGTCTCGCCCTCGCGGACCGTGAAGCGCCCCGTCGTGCGGAAGTCCTCGCTCTCAAGCTCGATCGGTGCCTCGAAGCGCACAGCGTCGGGCCCGGCCACGGCGCGCAGGCCGTAGACGCGACGCTGGACCCAGGGGACCACCGAGCCGTAGTCGAAGCGCAGGACGAATTCCGTCTGCATGTCGACCGAGCCCCGCCGCCCCTGAACGAGGCGCACCACGTCGACCTGCCCGTCGTTGTCCGGGCGAGGCATGAAATCGACGACCGTCACGACTCCGGTTGCCGTCGTGAACTCGGTCTCGAGGATCAGTGTCTCATCGCGATAGCTGCGGCGGACGGTGGCCGCCGCGTCGATTGGCGCTATCTGCCAGCGACCGTTGTCGCGGTCGCCGAGCAGGGCCGCGAAGCAGGCCGGTGAATCGAAGCGTGGCACGCAAAGCCAGTCGATCGACCCGTCCTTGCCGACCAGTGCCGCGCTGCGCGTGTCGCCGATCAGCGCGTAGTCCTCGATCGGTCGGCTCATGGGTCGGGATTCAGGGCCGGGGGGCCCGCTTGCTCAGGATGCGCTGCAGCGTGCGGCGGTGCATGTTGAGGCGCCGCGCCGTCTCCGAGACGTTGCGGTTGCACTGCTCGAAGACCCGCTGGATGTGCTCCCAGCGCACCCGGTCGGCCGACATCGGGCTGTCGTCGAGGGCGGGCTCGGCCGAGCCGTCGAGCACGGCGACGAGTTCCTCGGGCTTGACCGGCTTCGCCAGATAGCCGATCGCACCGGCCTTGGTGGCAACGATGCTCGAGGCGATGCTGTCATAGCCGGTCAGCACCACGACCTTGAGGCCCGGGCGCAGCTCCTGCAGGCTTTCGACCAGCTCCATGCCGTGACCGTCCTCGAGGTTGAGGTCGACCACCGCGAGCTCGGGCAGGAACTCGCCGGCAACCTCATAGGCCTCGCGCACGCTGGCCGCGGTGGCGACGACGAAGCCCAGGCGCTCGAGCGAACGGACGAGGTTGCGCCGGAGCGGCGCGTCGTCGTCGACCAGCAGAAGCTTTCTTGCCATCGGTTCCGCCGGTGCGGTGTTCTCGTTATCGGCTCCGGCGATCATTCGGTGCCCCCTCGTTTTGTATCTGCCTGGCCGCGTCCCCGCCTCGTCTCGCCATTCAGTCCGGCTTTCCGGACCGGCGACAGGGGGCGGCGCGATCTCCTATTCCTTCGGCGCCCGCTTATTGAGAATGCGCTGCAGCGTGCGGCGATGCATGTTGAGGCGCCGCGCCGTCTCCGAGACGTTGCGGTTGCACTGCTCGAAGACCCGCTGGATGTGCTCCCAGCGCACCCGGTCGGCCGACATCGGGTTGGCCGGCGGCGGCGGCAGGCCACTGCCGGTGGCGAGCAGCGCCGCGATCACGTCGTCGGCGTCGGCCGGCTTGGCGAGGTAGTCGACCGCACCCGCCTTGATGGCGGCGACCGCCGTGGCGATGTTGCCATAGCCGGTGAGCACCACGATGCGGATCGTGGGATGCAGCTCGCGGATTCGGGCGACGAGGTCGATGCCCGAGCCGTCCTCCAATCTCAGGTCGATCACCGCGTAGGCCGGCTTCACTGAATGGGCGATGTTGAGCCCTTCCTTCAGGCTCTCGCCGGCATAAACCTGGAAGCCACGCCGCTCCATGGCGCGCTGCAGGCTGCGCCGCAGCGGCGCGTCGTCGTCGACCAGCATGAGCACCGGCGCATCTGACCCAACGAGCCGGGGCAAGGGCTTGTCGTCGACGGCCACATCGAGGCCTTCATCCGTCATCGGCGGACTCCCGTCCGAGCATTTCCAGGGCACCGGATGGCCAAAAGATGCGGACCACGGCGCCTTCTCCCGGGTGAGACAACTTGTCTCGGTTGGCAAAATGCATCGAAGCACCCGTTCGGGCAAGCAGCGTCTTGGCAATGAACACGCCGAGGCCGAGCCCGCCTTCCTCCCGGCGGGTGGAGAGATAGGGCTCGCCGAGCCAGTCGAGCACCTCCGGCTTGAAGCCCGGGCCGTCGTCGGCGATCTCGACGGCGATGCCGCCATGTGCCACGGCGACCGTGATGGCGACCCGCGCCCGGGCGAAACGGACGGCGTTGTCGATGAGGTTGGCGATCGAGTGGCGCAGCTCCGGGGCCAGCACGACACGTGGCTCCTCGAGGCCGGGCTCGATGTCGACACCGATATCGATCGTCACGGGCTCGACACGACAGCTCTCGGCGATGGTGGCGAGCAGACCGGAAAGCGGTGCCCTGGTGAACGCGGCATGCGCCGCGTCGCGCTGGCCGCTGCCGAGGCTGGCCAGCGTCTCGCGGCAGCGCAGCACCTGGACCAGCAGCTCGTTCGCGTCCTCGAGGAGCGGGCTCGTGGCCGGCAGCTCGCGGACCAGCTCCTTGGCGATGACGTTGATGGTGGTGAGCGGCGTGCCGAGGAGGTGGGCGGCGGCCGCCGCCTGGCCGCCCAGGGCCGAGAGCTCCTGCTCGCGGGCGAGAGCGAGCTGCAGGGCCGACAAGGCGAGGGCGTGGCGGCGGGCCTCCGACGCGAGCTGGCAGACATAGACGGCGACCAGCACCACCGTCAGCGACAGCGCGAGCCAGGCGGCGAAGAGGTAGAGCGGCGGCAGGCGCAGCCCACCGTCGAGCCAGGGAAGCTCCGTCGGGATGGCCGCCAGGACAGCAAGGGCGGCGAGGGTGACGCCGGTCAGAATCGCGGTCGGTGCTCCGATCGAGGGTCGCCGCGGCGAGCCCCACCGGCAGCACCATGAGCACCGTGAAGGGGTTCTGCACACCGCCCGTCACAGCGAGCAGAAAAGCGAGCTGCAGGACATCGAAGAGGGTCAGGAAGAAGGTCTGCCTGGCGCCGAGCCGGGCGGTCGGCGTGCCCATGACCTGGACCCCGACATCGACAGCGAGGGTGAGCAGCAGCGCCGGCACGAGCCAGAGCAGCGGCAGCTCGATGCCGAGCGAGAAATGGACCACGAGAATGGTGAAGGTCTGGCCGACCAGCGCCATCCAGCGAATCACGGCGAGCGTGAAGAAGCGGACACCGATCTCGCCGGCCCTGCCGAGCCGGGCGAGCCTGCGCCACCAACGCTCCGGCCGGCCGCCGGCAACGGGACGGGCGGCCGGCGGCGCCTCGCCCGGCCGCCCGCCGGCGGCCATGGCGGCTAGCCGCCCGGCGCTTCGATCCTGCATCCGTCACCGACCTCGCATGCTCAGGGCGGCCGGGGCGGGATCGGGCGTGGCCGCCGCCGCGCAATGTGCCACGCCAGGCAGCCGACGCAAGCGGCGGGCTTGGTAATGCCCGGCCGGCGTCAGGCCGATGCCGGGTGTGGCCAGCATGCCTGCAACCAAAAAAAGGCCCGCCCCGAAATAACGGGCGGGCCCATGAAGTCCGGGACCGATTGGTCCCCTCGCCTCGAAGCCGATGTCGACAGCGCCACCACCATCGCACCCGCGACCACGGCCGGATCGCTTGCCGTGCGCGTGATGCCCGGTGGCTGCATGGCACGCGACGCGAGCTTCAGCAACACGGCCATGTGGTGCATGACGGTACGCAAGGTGTCAAGAAAAACAGCGGGCAAGTGTTAGACAAACCAAAATATCGTCGAAATTTTTTACACAATTCATTCTATAGAATACGCCAGAGATTCAGTCACGCAGGCCGTGCTGTCGCAGGAGATCATAGAGTGTCGGCCGGCTGACGCCGAGCAGGCGGGCGGCACGCGAGATGTTGCCTTCCGCCCGAGCCAGCGCCCGGCGCAAGGCGCCGAGCTCGGCCCGCTCGCGCTCCTGGCGCAGATTGAGGATCGCATGCGTCTCGTCCTCGGTGGCGAGATCGAGATCCGCCCGGCCGATGCGCCTGCCCTCGCACATGATGATCGCCCGCTTCAGGCGGTTCTGCAGCTCCCGCACATTGCCGGGCCAGGCATAGGTGTCGATCGCTGCCAGTGCTTCGGTCGAAACGCCGATGCGCTGCTTGCCGAGCTCCGGGCCGAAGCGGGAGAGGAAGTGGCGGGCGAGCAGGAGCGCGTCGCCGGAACGATCGCGCAAGGGCGGGATTTCGAGGCTGAGCTCGGCCAAGCGGTAATAGAGATCCTCACGGAAGCCGCCCCTGGCGACGAGATCCTCGAGCTTGCGATGCGTCGCCGAGACGACACGAACGTCGATCGCGATCTCCTGCCGTCCGCCGAGTCGCTCGACGACACGTTCCTGGAGAAAACGCAGCAGCTTGGCCTGGAGGTCGAGCGGCAGATCGCCGATCTCGTCGAGGAAGAGCGTGCCGCGATCGGCCAGCTCGATCTTGCCCGGGGTCTGGCGAAAGGCGCCGGTGAAGGCGCCGCGCTCGTAGCCGAAGAGCTCGGCCTCGAGCAGCGTCGGCGGGATGGCGGCGCAATTGATCGCGACGAAGCGGCGGTCGCGGCGCGGGCTGAGGGAGTGCAGGGCGTGCGCCACCAGCTCCTTGCCGGTGCCGCTCTCGCCGAGCAGGGCGACGCTGACATCGGTCGGGCCTGCCCGCTCCAGCGCCCGGTAGAGCTTGAGCATCGCCGGGCTGTCGCCGACGATGCCGGGCATCCGGCTCTGCCGGGCGCGCGCCTGCAGGCGCTCGTTCTCGGCCTCCAGCTCGCCGACATAGAAGGCGCGGGCCAGCAGGAGGCCGAGCTGGTCCGGGTCCACCGGCTTGTGGTGAAAGTCGTGGGCGCCGGCGGCGATGGCATCGAGCGCGTGCTGGCGCCCCTCCTGGCCGGTCATCACGACGATCTTGGTCGACGGCACCAGATCCAGAACCTGGCGGAGTGCCGCGAAGCCCTCGCTCACGCCGCCCGGGTCCGGCGGCAGGCCGAGGTCGAGCAGGACGACAGGAGGCTCCTCGGCGCGCAGCATGGCGAGCGCCTGCTCGCGGCCGGTGGCCGGCAGCACCTCGAAGGCGTCGAGCGCCCAGCGCAGCTGCTTCTGCAGGGCGAGATCGTCCTCGACGACGAGCAGGCGCCGGTCGGTCATGCGGCGACCTCCTCGATCGCCGGCAGATGCAGGGCCACCGCGGTGCCGCGACCCGGCCGGCTCACCAGCTCGAACCGGCCGCCGACCCGCTCGACCGTGTGGCGGGCCTGGTCGAGGCCGAGACCGAGCCCACCCGGCCGGCGGCTCGTGAAGGGGCGGCCACGCCCGGCAGTGTCGACCAGACCGGGCGGCAGGCCCGGGCCGTCGTCCTCGACGAGCACGGTCGCCATGCGCTCGCGCCGCTCGAGCCCGAGCGTCAGACGGCCTCCGGCATCGAGCGCCGCGAGCGCGTTGTCGACCAGATGATCGAGCGCTGCCTCCAGTGCATCCGCCTCGACCTGCGCGGCGAGCGGCGGCAAGGGCTCGACCAGTGTAAGGCGCCGATCGGCACGGCCCTGGGCGAGCCGCCGCAGCAGTGGTGCCAAAGCCACCCGCTCGAGCCGCGGCTGGCGCTCGTTGCGGAGCTGGGCGATCAGCCGGCCAAGGCGATCGACCGAGGCTTCCAGCGTCTCCAGGAGGTCGTCGTAGAAGGCCGGGTTGTCGCGATGCCGACGGGCGTTGGCCAGGGTCAACGTCAACTCGCTCCCGACGTTCTTCAGGTCGTGCATGATATAGGCGAAGCGGCGGGTGAAGCTCTCGAACTGGCGCGCATCGGCGAGCTGCCGGGCGGTCTCGTCCTCGGCCAGATAGGAGGCCGCCTGGCGCGCCACGAGCCGCAGCAGCTCGCGATCCTCGTCGTCGAGGTGATGCGGCCCGGGCGGGCCGGCGAGCACCAGGAACCCGAAGAGCGCCTCCTTGTGGATCAGCGGCAAGGCCAGCCAGGCGGCAGCGGGACGTGGCAGGAAGGCCGGCCACTGGCCGCCGCCCGGCACCGGCTCCGCCATCGGCAAGGGCCCGTCGGCAGCGAGCAATGCGGCCGCCAGGGCCGGTGCCCGACCGGTGTTCTCGGCCGGCGACGGCAAAGCGAGGCTGGCGAGGCGACGGAAGCGGCCCTCCGGCTCGGCCAGCCAGATGCCGCCGCCAGCGGCCCCGACCGTGCCGGCGACGGCGCGAATGACGCGTTCCGGCAGATCGTCGCTCGGCCGTGGATCGGCGCCGGTGAGCACGTCCACAAATTTGGGCCAGACCTGTCGATAGTCGTGGCGATGTACCGGCAAATGGCGACGCAGCAACCTCTCCAGCCGCGACCCGGCACCGGGCGCCAGGCCGGCAGCGAGCACGAGGAATCCGGCGGGCAGGCCGACGGCGAGGGCCAGGGTGGCACCCAGGCTGGTGCCGAGCCAGCCGGCCCCGGCAGTGACCACGACAAGGGCAATCGTGGTCAGCAGCGTGAGCAGGGCCAGGCGGCGAAGCGCGGCCGAGGGCACGATGCGGCCGGGCCGGGCGAGCACCGGGCTGGTGGCAACAGCGATCAGCGGCACGAGGGCGGCGCGCAGCAAGGGCCGCGCCGCCTCGGCCGTCGCAAGGAAACGCGCATCGACCAGAGCTAGTCCGGCGATCACCAGATCGAGGGCGAAGCCGAGGCCGAGCCCGAGGAGCAGGAGCCGCCTGCCGGCCTCGTCCGGCGGTCGGGCGAGACTCTGCGCCAGAACGAGGAAGAGGCCGACCACGGCTGCACCACCGGTCGCCATCAGCCAGGGGTCGAAAGGCGCCATGGACGCCATCGCGGCAACCAGTGGAAGGATCGCGGCAGCGAGCCAGCGCCCGACCGAATCGGCGAGCGCATGCCCGAGGACCGCTAGAAACGCGACCCAGCTAAGCGTCTCGACGAAGCCCGCCGGACGGGCGGCGACCGGGCCGACGAAGCCCGTGAGAAAACCGGCGAAGGCGCCGGCCAGAAGAGCAATGACCAGGGGCACGACCGGCACCGTGGCCGGTGTCGACGGGCGTCGGCCAAGGCCCAAAGCCAAGGCCAGGGCGAGATAGGCGATGCCGGCAGCACTCCCGGCCGCCCCGGCGAGCAGGCCCGCGAGACCGGTCACCGAGGCTCTCCGGCAAGGTCCGAGGCTCGGTGCACGGCGGCCCGCGACCGTCCGATCGCGGCGCCCCGACCGTTTCCGGCAGAGACACATGCCACCGCGGCCCGCATGGCCGACCCTCCGGCCGACTGGAGTCCGGCCGACCCGACCCGGTCACGCGCCAACCGGCCAGCCGCGTGAAGGCTCGTCTGGTTTCCGTTCTCGACCATCCTCGACCCGCAACCACATCAAGGGGCTGATAGAGCGTCCCGCGCATCCGCGCTCGGCGAGCTTGCTGCAGCTCGTATCATGCTATCGCAGTGCGACGGACGGCTGCTGGCGGGGATGCCGGGCAAGCCGACGGGCTCAGGCCGGTTGCGGCTCGACTCCGGGCGGCTTGGCGATGGCCCCTGCCGGCATGGCGGACGGCTGCTGGACCGCCAACGTTCCGGCCCGTTGCAACGCCAGCGCTTCCAGCCGCAGCCGCTCCTCCTGCACCGCCAGGAGCAGCAAAAGGCCATAGAGCGTCGACAGCTTCTCGCCGAGGAAGACGCTCGTCATGCCGCCCATCAGGCAGAAGATGGTGAGGCAGAGGGTGTAGGAGACGAGGCCGGTGTCACGTTGGAAGCGGTAGCCGCGCTGCACGAGGGCAAGCAGGAAGAAGGTGTAGAGCACGGCCCCGACCAGCCCCGATTCGAAGGTGACCTGCAGCCAGAGATTGTGCGCGTGCCCGGGCGCCCAGTTGTTGTAGAACTTGACGAAGTAGTCCTGATAGGTGCCGAAGCCGAAGCCAAGGAACGGCGCCTTGGCGATTTCCCGCAGGGTCAGCTCCCAGACGATCGTGCGGCCGGAGAGGGTCTCCTCCTGACCGCGGCTGATCATCGGCAGGATGATGTCGATGGCGACGTAGAGGGCGATGCCGATGGCGATGCCGCCCAAAAGGACCCAGATCCGCTTCGGCCCCTTGATGTGGAAGAAATAGACGACGAAGAGCGTCACCACGAAGAAGGCGGTGAGCGAGCGGCCCTGCGTCGCCAGCAGGGTGGCGAGCGAGACCAGGATGAAGACGGTCATTCGGCCGCGATGCGGCACAGCACCGGCGGTCTGCCGGTTGAGCTGCCAGATGAGCCCGACGATCACGCCGGCGATCGCGACCAGGGCCAGCATCTGCGGGTGCGCCATGACGCCCTTGAGCCGCCATTGCGCGCGGTCGAGCACCACCCAGTCCTGGCCGGCGGCGGCACCGGCCCAGCTCCAGGCATAGACGATGCAGAGGCACCCGACGAAGGCCAGCGCGCTGCGATAGGGGCGCTCCTCCGACAGGGCGATGGCGGCCAGCAGGGTGAGCCAGAGCAGGATGATGTGGCTGCGGCCGCCGGCCGGGGCCACCGACCAGAACTGCACGATGCCGAGCCAGACGAGATTGAGCGCGAAGAGCAGCACGACCGGGCTGACCAGGAGCTTCCAGTTGACGCGCAGAAGGTGGGGCGTGCGCAGGAGCAGGATCAGGCTCAGGACGGCGAGCACCATGGGCGGCCAGATGCGGTTCTCCTCCTCGCCGACGCGGATGAAATGCGCGTTGATGAGGAAGATCGCGAGCATGAAGAGGAGAAGCGTGATGACGCGCATGGGCTGCCGTTCGGATTGCGGGCTCACCCGAGAATGGCAGGCATTCCTTTAGGTTTGGTTAGGCGTCGCGGCCGTGGGCGGTCAGTTGGCCGCGGCGAAGCGCAGCCGGACGATCCGCCCGGCGCCGTAGCGGCGCTCGTCGAGCGGGACAAAGCCCGGTGGCGGGGCCAGCGCCTCGCGGGCGGCGATCTCCACGACGACAAGGGCATCGGCCGCGAGCCAGCCACCCCTCACGAGGGAGGTCAGGCAGGCGGGCACCAGGCCGCTGCCGTAGGGCGGATCGAGATAGGCGATGGCGTAGGGTTCGCCAGCCGGCGGCAACCGGGTCGCGTCGGCGACGAGGAGCCGGGCCCGGGCGGTCTCGCCGAGCTTCTCGATATTGCGCCGGGCGACGGCGGCCGCTCGGCGGTCCGCCTCGACCAGGCACGAGGTGGCGGCACCGCGCGACAGGGCCTCGAGGCCAATGGCGCCCGAGCCGGCGAAGAGATCGAGAAACCGGCAGTCCCGAAGCGCCGGCTCGCCGTGCCCGAGCATGCTGAAGACCGCCTCGCGCAGCCGCTCGGCGCTCGGCCGGACAGCGTCGCCGGGCGGGACCTCGAGACGCCGGCCGCGATGCCGACCGGCGATGATCCGGGGCGGGCTCAAGCCGTCCCGGCGGCCGGCGGCCCACCCTCCCGTGCCAGGCGACGTTCGTGGCTGTGGCTCTTCGACTCCGGCAGGTCGAGGCCGGCGCCGAGCCCGCCGAGCTGCTCCTTGAGCACCTTGGGGGTCACTTCCTCGACATCGCCACGCGCCAGCCGGCCGGCTGGAAGGGGCCATAGGCGGTACGGATGAGGCGGTTAACCTCCAGGCCCAGATGGCCGAGCACACGACGCACCTCGCGGTTCTTGCCCTCGCGCAGGCCGACCCTGAGCCAGGCATTGGCCCCGGTGCGGCTCTCCTCCTCCGCCCTGATCGGCCCGTAGCGGACGCCTTCGACCTCGATGCCATCGGCGAGCGCCTGCAACGCCGTGCGATCGACATTGCCATAGACCCGAACGCGGTAGCGTCGCAGCCAGCCGGTCGCCGGCAGCTCGAGCAGGCGCTTGAGCCCGCCATCGTTGGTGAGCAGCAGGAGCCCCTCGGAGCTGAAGTCGAGCCGGCCGACCGGCATCAGCCGCGGCAGGCTGCCGTCGGCCGTGCGTACGCGCAGCTTGTCGGTGACGGTCGGCCGGCCCTCCGGGTCGTGCGCCGTGGTCACCACGCCGGCGGGCTTGTGGTAGCGGAACAGGCGCGCGGGTTCCGCCGCCTTCAGCCGCTCGCCATCGATGCGGATCTCCTGCTCACCCGTCACGTTGAGCGCCGGGCTCTCGACCGTGCGGCCGTCGACGCTGACCCGGCCCTCCTGAACCAGCCTCTCGGCGTCGCGCCTCGAGCAGTAGCCGGCCCGGGCGATTCGCTTGGCGATCCGCTCGCCGGGCGGCGGGGCGCTGTTCGCGGTATCGTTCACCGGATGGCCGCCCGGACGAGCGCCTGCAGGATCGGCAGGTCGCCCTCGCTGATCAGGAACTCGGGATGCCACTGAACACCGAGGCAGAAGCGATAGCCCAGGTGCTCGATCGCCTCGACCACGCCGTCCGGTGCGGTGGCCGAGACGGCCACGCCGCGGCCGGTCCGATCGGCCGCCTGATGGTGCGCGCTGTTGACGGCCAGCACCTCGTGGCCGCAGATCCGGTGCAGGAGCGAGCCCGGCACGACGGCGACGACATGGCCCGCCTCGTCGCGCGGGTTGGGCTGCTCGTGCGCCAAAGCGTCGGGTATGACGTCCGGGATATGCTGGATCAGCGTGCCGCCGAGCACGACATTGAGCAGCTGCTGGCCACCGCAGATGCCAAGTATCGGCATGTCGCGGGCGAGCGCCCGCTCGGTGATCGCCCACTCGAAAGCAGTGCGCGCCGCCTTCAGATCGACGGTGGGGTGGCGCTCGGCAGCACCGTAGAGTGCCGGGTCGATGTCGAAGGCGCCGCCGGTGACGATCAGCGCGTCGAGCTGGTCGAGATAGGCGTCGACGAGCCCGCGCTCGACATGCGGCAGGGCGAACGGCAGGCCGCCGGCAGCGATGACGGCATTGCCGTAGTTCTGGCGCAAGGCGTACCAAGGGAACTTCGAGTAGCCGCCGGGCTCCTCGCTATCCAGGGTGATGCCGATGCGCGGGCGGGCGAGGTCGGGGGCGGAATCTGGCATGGCGGAGAAGTAGGGGCTGCCGGGGGCCTCCGCAAGCTACGCCTCGCTCAACGCCGTCACCAGTGTCTGGATCAGGCAGATGGTCCCCGAGATCGGCTGGAACCGGGCGTCGGCGCCGGCATCGACGAAGATGGCGGCGGTGGCATGGCGCGCCAGCGGGCTCGCCTCGCCGTCGGTGATGGCGAGGATGCGCCGACCACCCAGAAAGGCGTCCATCACCACCTCGACCACGGGCGGCGAATAGGGTGGAAAGGCGATCGCCACGAGCAGATCGTTCGCGGCCATGCCGGCCACCTCCTGGGCGGCCATGCCGCCGCCGAAGTCGAGCAGGCTGCACGGCCGCTCGGACCGCTTCAGCCCGTAGGCCAGATAGGTCGCCATGGGCCGCGAGCGACGCAGCCCCGCGACGTAGGTGTGCCGGGTGGTGCGCAGCAGGCGGACCGCCTCGGCCAGCCGATCCTCCGAGAGATCGCGCCGCAAGGCCTCGAGAGCCTCGACATGGGCAGCGATGCAGCGCTCGAGCGTGTCGCGCAAGGCAACCGGATGGCCCCTCGCCTCACCCTTCGTATAGACCTGCTCGCGCACATTCGCGGCACCTTCGATCAGCCTCAGGCGAAAGACCTTCTGCAGGTCGGAGAAACCGCTGTAGCCAAGCTCCTTGGCGAAGCGGATGAGGGTCGAGGGCTGGACACCCACCTCGCCTGCGATGGTGGCGATCGTGTTCAGGGCGAAGGCGTTCGGCGCCTGCTGCGACGCGCGGGCGACCCGCTGCAGATGCGGGCTGAGCCTCGGGAACCGCTCGCGGATGCGCAGCCTGAGCGATTCGTAGGTTTCCTGCGAGGTGTCCCGGGTCCTCGTCCGGCTGTCGTTCATCTGGCCCCGCTGCTCGAAAACATCTGCCGCCCGACGCGGCGTGAATAAATATTCATTGACAGAAATAAAAATTTTTTTCTAGTACCTTGCAGGGATCATTCACGGGCGACGCCCCGTGAAGCGAACCAGCGGGAGATCCGGCAAGGATCCCCTTCCAGATCAGGGAGAAAAAGATGGCACGTTCGACGCTTACCCGTCGCGGGCTCCTGGGCACCACCGCGGCAGCCGGCGGTCTCTCGGTCGTCAACGGCCCCTGGCGACACAACCGCGTCTGGGCTCAGGCGAGCGACAAGCCGATCCGCATCGGCCTCACGTCGGACGCGAGCGGCCAGTACGCCAACTCCGGCGCCAGCGACCGCCGCGGCATGATCATGGCCATCGACGAGGCCAATGCCAAAGGCGGCGTGCTCGGCCGCAGGATCGAGCACATTCATCTCGACACCGAGACGACGCCGGCGACCGGCAGCCGGGTGGCCGAGCGGATGATCACGCGCGAGGAATGCGGCTTCCTGGTCGGCGCCGTCAGCTCCGGCGTCGCCAACGCCATCAGCCAGGTCGCGCAGAAATACGGCGTGATCTACATGAACACCAACTCCTCCTCGCCGAGCGAGAGCGGCGAGAACTGCCACCGGGTCAAGTTCGTCTGGGACGGCAACGGCACCAATTTCGCCAAGGCGGCAGTCAAGAACTCGATCGACAGGTTCGGCAAGAGCTGGCTGCTTTTGACCAACGACTATGTCTGGGGGCACGAGACCGCGGCGTCCACCCGGGCCCTGCTCGCCGAGTATGGCGGCGAGGTGGCCGACGAGATCCTCGTGCCGCAGGGTACGCGCGACTTCTCGGCGGCGCTGCTCAGCATCCAGCAGGCCAATCCCGACGTGGTCGCGGCCGCTGTCGGCGGCGACGACCAGAAGGCGCTGCGCCAGCAGGTGGCGCAGCTCGGCATGGGCAGCAAGCCGGCCTGGATCAACAACCAGCAGGACTGGCCGGACGTCTATGGCCTGCCGCTCGACAACCTCTTCGGCGTCTTCGGCACGACCTGGTACTACAAGCTCGACCTGCCCGGCGTGGCCGAGTTCGTGCAGCGCTACCAGGCGGCCTATCCCGACACCTCGATGCGCGTGCCGGGCAACGTCTTCTATAACGGCTACATGGCGACCCGCGAGTTGCTGGCCGCCATCGAACGGGCCGGCACCACCAACAACATCGCGGTCATCAAGCAGCTCGAGGGGCTGAAGATGTCGGCCGAGAGCCGGATGCAAACCTACGACGCGATGATCGACCCCGTCACCCACCAGGTCCAGCAGACGATCTATCTGGCCACCGCGAACCCAGCGCCCGTGGACGAGAACGACATGTTCGAGATCCTGACGGAGTCGCCGCCCGATGCCGTGCGCGACACGGCGGCGGACACCGCCTGCAAGCTCGAGAGCTACGAGGACACGCCGAGCTTCGACGCCTGAGCCGGATGCCGGGGCCGGGCGAGCGCGAGCCCGGCCCCGGCACGTGCCCCGAGCCAGCCATCCCGCACCGCTGAGAGCCCGTGCTGAACCTCGTCCCGCATCTCGTCAACGGGCTGACCCTGGGCCTGCTCTTCGCCCTGATCGCCCTCGGCTTCACGCTGATCGTCGGCGTGATGGAGGTGATCAACCTCGCCCACGGCTCGCTCTTCGCGCTGGGTGCCTACTTCGCCCTCTCGACCATCGGCGGCGACTGGCTCGCCGGCACCGGGCTCGGCGCCTGGTGGCAGGGCCTGCCGCTCTGGTCCCGCTATGTCTTGGCGCTCGCCATCGGCCCGGTCCTCGCCGGCGCCGCCGGCATGGTGCTCGAGCTCTGCCTGCGCCCGGCCTATGGCAAGGCGCCGCTCTACGGGCTCCTCCTCACCTTCGGCGCGGCGCTGGTCATCGAGGAGCTCATCCACCTCGGCTGGGGCACCGGCGAGCAGCATCTCGAGGTGCCGCAGGCGATCAACGGCGCCTTCCTCATGGGCGGGCTCATCTTCTCGAAGTACAAGTTCTTCGCCGCCGGCTTCGCCATCCTCGCGATCCTCGCCGTCTGGCTCCTCCTCGAGCGCACGCCCTATGGCGCCGTGATCAAGGCGGGGGCGCACGACAGCGAGATGGTGCGCGCCCTGGGCTATGACCTGGCGACGCTCCGCTTGCTCGTCTTCGGCTTCGGCGCGGCGCTCGCCGGGCTCGCCGGCGTCATCATGGTGCCCATCTGGGGCCTTCGGCCCCATGTCGGCATCGACGTGGTCATCCCGGCCTTCTTGATCATCGCTATCGGCGGCGTCGGCAGCTTCTGGGGGGCCGTCCTCGCCGCGCTGCTGGTCGGGCTCGCCGTCGGCATCACCGGGGCCTACGCCCCGGCCTGGGCGACCATGTCGATGTACATCCTGCTCATCCTCATCCTCGGCTTTCGCGCCCGCGGGCTGCTCGGCCGCAAGAGTGCCCTGGAGAGCTGAGCTTGATCACCCTCTCCGACCTCCCGGCCAAGGGCGGCTCGCCCCTCACCTGGCCCATGGGGATCTTCCTCCTCGGCCTCGCCACGGCCCCCTTCTGGCTCGGGCCGATCGGGCTCTACCAGTATCTCGGGATCGAGATCGCGATCTGGATCCTCTATGCCATGGGCTTCAACCTGCTCTTCGGCTACATGGGCCTGCATTCCTTCGGCCACGGCGCCTATCTCGGCGTCGGCGCCTACGCCTTCGGCCTCTTCCAGCTCCATGTCGCGACGAGCCTCTGGGGCGGGCTCCTCGCCGCCGTGCTCGCGGCGACGCTCGCGGGTGCCCTGGTCGGGCTCTTCCTCGCGCATCGCCGCGGCATCTACTTCGCGCTTCTGACCATCGCCTTCGGCCAGGTGTTCTGGTTCTCGGCGATCAAGCTGCATGCGGTGACCGGCGGCGAGGACGGGCTCCTGGGCATTCCCCGGCCGCCGCTCGAGCTCGGCTTCGCCCGCATCGACCTGAATGACAACGCGGCCTTCTACTGGTTCGTCGCGGCCCTCGTGGCGCTTGTGGTCCCGCTGCTCTGGCGGCTGGTCAACGCACCCTTCGGCCGGGTGCTCCAGGCCATCCGCCAGAACGAGCTGCGCGCCCGCTTCGTCGGCTACGAGGTCTGGCGGTTCAAATGGGCGACCTTCACCCTCTCGGCCGCGACGGCCGGGCTCGCCGGCGGGCTCTTCGCCATGGCCCAGGAGAGCGCCTATCCGGACGTGATGAGCCTGCACCAGTCCGGCCTCATCGTCATGATGGTGCTGGTCGGCGGCGGGCTCGTCAGCTTCTGGGGGCCGGTGCTCGGCGTCATCCTCTACTTCATCGCCCGCGACGTGCTGGGCGGGCTCACCGAGACCTGGCTGCTCTGGTACGGGCTCATGTTCGTCGTCATGGTCATGGTCCGCCCGGAAGGCCTCGCCGGGCTCGTCCACGTGTTGCGCCCCGGCAAAGGCCGGGCCCGATGACCCTCTTCCGGGCGGAATCCATCCACAAGCGCTTCGGGGCGCGGGTCGTGCTCGAGGACATCTCGTTCGGCTTCGAGCGGGACCGCGTGCACGGCATCATGGGGCCGAACGGCGCCGGCAAGACCACCTGCTTCAACGTCCTGACCGGCCGCCACGCGCCGGACCGGGGGCGCATCACCTTCGATGGCCGGGACATCACCGGCCTGCCGCCGCAGCGCATCGCCCGGCTCGGCATCGCCCGCTCCTTCCAGATCATGAACCTCTTCGACGACACCCTGGTCATCGAGAACGTGCTCCTGGCGCTCCCCGCCTTCTACCGGCGCCGTGCCAGCGTGCTGGGCGGGGTCTTCGAGGATGCGGGCCTGACCGACGCGGCGCTCGCCGTGCTCGACCTGGTCGGGCTCGCCGATCGCGCCCGGGAAAAGGCGGCCGCCCTGCCCTACGGCGACCGGCGCGCCCTCGAGATCGCCGTGGCGCTGGCCGCCGAGCCGCGCATCCTCTTCCTCGACGAGCCGACCTCGGGGCTCGGCGCCGAGGCGACGCGGCGCCTGGCCTGGCTGCTCGACCGGCTGCGCCAGCACTACACCATCGTCATCATCGAGCACGACATGCGCTTCCTCTTCGGCCTCGCCGACCGGATCTCGGTGATCCACTGGGGCCAGGTGATCGCCGAGGGCACGCCGGGCGAGCTCATGGCCGACAAGTGGGTGGCGCGCTCCGCCCTCGGCGAGGTCGGCTGATGCTGGAGGTGCCCGAATGCTGGAAGTGAGGGGCATAGAGACCTTCTACGGCGAGACCCAGGCGCTGTTCGGCCCGTCGCTCTCGGTCGGCGAGGCGGAGGTCGTGGCCCTGCTCGGCCCCAACGGCGCCGGCAAGACGACGACCATCCGCTCGATCCTCGGCCTCTCGCCGGCGCGGCGCGGCGAGATCTGGTTCGACGGGCAGGAGATCACCCGGCGGCCGACCCACGAGATCGCCCGCATGGGCATCTCCTGGGTCCCCGACGACCGCCGCGTCTTTCCGACCCTGACCGTGGCGCGCAACCTGCAGATCGGCACGCGGCGGACCCGGTTCCGGCCCTGGCGCCTCGCCGAAGTGGTCGAGATCTTCTCGCCCCTCGAGCTGCTGATGGGCCGCGAATGCGAGAACCTCTCGGGCGGTGAGCTGCAGATGGTGGCGATCTCGCGGGCGCTGCTCGGCTCGCCCGGCATCGTGCTGCTCGACGAGCCGAGCCAGGGCCTGGCACCCCGGATCGTCCAGGACGTGCTGGCGACGGTGCGCCGGCTCCGGGCCGAGGGCATCGCCGTCCTGATGGTCGAGCAGAACGCGCTGGCCGCGCTCGAAGTGGCCGACCGGGTCTACGTCATGGACCGCGGCCTCACCATCCACGAGGGCCCGGCGGCCGAGCTGCTTGCCGACACAGCGCTCCGCCAGCGCCTGCTGGGGCTCTGACCATGGCACCAATGCTGGCGGTGGACGGGCTCGAGAAGGTCTATCGCAAGGGCTGGCTGGACCGCACGCCCACCTTTCGCCTTGCCGCCGACTTCCGGATCGAGGCACCCGCGATCGTCGGCATGATGGGGCCGAACGGCTCCGGCAAGACGACGCTCTTCGAGCTGATCACCGGCTCCAACCGGCCGAGCGCCGGCCGGGTGACCGTGCTGGGCCAGGACATCCACAAGGTCCGCACCGACGAGCGCGACCGGCTGGCGATCCACTACCACCAGTCCTACCAGGTCCGGCATTTCCGCTCCTTCGTGCCCAACCTGCTGCTGCGCAGGGCCGCCTCCGACTACCCGATGGGGTGCACCTCTTCGACGAGCCGCAGTTCAACACGCAGGACGGCTATATCGGCTTCATGCTGGCCTTCTTCCGCCGCCTGCGCGCCGAGGGCCGGCTGGTCTTCCTCTGCGTCCACCCCAACGAGCGGTTCCACCTGGAGATCCTGCAGGAATCTGCGAGCGGTTCATCTTCGTCCACAAGGGCACGGTGACCCAGATGCCCGACTACCCTGCCCTGCTCGCCCACCCGCCGGCCCGGGCCTATCTCGGCGCCCTGGCCGATGTGCAGAGAATAATATCCTTCTCCCGGGCGGAACGCAAGCCCCTTGCGGGTTGGTTCGGCAAATCGGCGAAATCTCGGGTGCGGCGCCGAGCACGCAAAATCTGGAAAAAGACTTTTGTTACAGCAGCCTGACGCCGCTCGGGTTCGTTTGTCGAGGTTGGGTTCGTTCGTCAAGATCCGTGGGTTCGATCGTCGTTTTCCCAGGTTCGCTCGTCGATTCGGTGGGTTCATTCGTCGACGGTTGTCGCATGCGATGCGACAAACGGGCCCGACTGTCGCGCCAGATGCGACAGAACCATCGCTCGAGTCGCATCCGGTGCGACAAACGGGGCTTCAGGTCGCATCTGGTGCGACAACCCGGGCCGGATTGTCGCGCGAGATGCGACAATCCCGGGACGGGCCGCCCGATGGAGCGTCTACCGCACCACCGGGGTCGCCGTTTGGCACCGCACGGGTCGCGCATCTTGATGGTCTCGCTCAGCACGTCGTCATGGAGCGTGTCCATGTAGTCCTGGTGGACATACTCGATGGCGAGCCGACCCGGTAGCCGTGGCCCGCCAGTGTCGCCAGCATGGCCGGGAAATTGAGCGTGCCGTGCTCGAGCTTGCATTGCAGGGCACCGGGCCGCGCTGGCGCAGATGGACATGCGCGGCATGGGGGGCGAGCGGGTCGATCTCGCCTTGCGTGAAGCCGAGGCAGGCGAAATGCGCGTAGTCCAGCGTCAGCTTCAGGCCCGGCGGCATCGAGCAGGGCGAGCGAGTCGGGCGATTCGAGGAAGCCGCCGACATGCGGCTCGACGGTGAGCGTGACCCCGGCATCGCCGGCCATGGCGACGAGCGGCCCGAGCGACGCGGCGGAGCGCTCCAGGGCCGCCTCGCGCCCCACGCCCGGCCCGCAGACTCCGGGCAGCACGAAGATCGTCGGGATCGCGGCCGCGGTGCAGAAGGCCAGCACCCGGCGGAAGTCGGCCGCGTTGGCGCCGCGTGCCTCGGGGTCGGCGAGATTGCGCTCGACGAGCCCTTCGCCGAAAGAGCCAGTAGAGGTTGGGGCAGGCGATGCCGAGCTTGCGGATCTCGCCGGCCAGCCCTTCGGGGTCGGCGAGCAGGCGGTCCTTCGCCAGGGCCGGGCCGTGATGCAGGCCGAGATCGAGCCCCTCGATGCCGAGCGCGCGGCCGATGCCGGCGGCCTCCCCGAGCGTGCAGCGGGTCAAGGACCAGGAGGTGAGTGAAAGTGAGCCGAATTGCTGCAACTTCTTCTCGCCTCCCCGTTCCCTGATGCTCTTGAAACGGTAGCGGGCGGCATTCCGCTTGCCAATCCGGCCGGCGCTTGACACCGGCCGGGTGCCCTCCTACCGCTCGATGACCCCGCGCCCACGATGCCGGGGAGACAGATAAACGTGGCTGGGGAGGCCCCGATGAAGACTGCAGGATTGTGCTGCCTGGCAGCGACCGCGCTGCTCATGGGCTCGACCGCGCTCGCGGCACCCGCGACCGCGACCAAGGGCGAGACCGTCAACATGGTGCTCCTGCCCAAGTTCCTCGGCATCCTGCCGTTCGACCAGGCGCATCGCGGTGCCCAGGAGGCGCACGAGGAGCTCGAGAACAAGGGCGAGCTGCTCTATGTCGGCCCAACGCCCGAGAACAGCGTGGCGGGCCAGATCGAGATCATGACCACGGCCGCGACCCAGGGCCAGGACGTGGTGATGCTCTCGAACAACTCGGGCGACCAGATCGTGCCCTCGGCGCAGGCGGCGCAGGAAGCCGGCACCAAGGTCGTCACCTGGGATTCGCCGATCCCCTCGGCCGAGGGCGAGACGGTCTTCGTCGCCCAGGTCGACTTCAACGACATCGGCGTCGTCATGGCGGACATGGCGCACAGCATCATGGGTGGCGAGGGCGAGTTCGCGATCCTCTCGGCGACCCCGGACGCGGCCAACCAGAACGCCTGGATCGCCGCCATGCAGCGCGCGCTGGAGGGCGAGAAATACGCCAACATGACCCTGGTCGACACGGTCTATGGCGACGACCAGTCCGAGCTCTCCTACAACCGCGCTTTGGCGCTGGTGGACAAGCACGCCAACCTCAAGCTGATCATGGCGCCGACCTCCGTCGGCATCGTGGCGGCGGCCAAGGCCATGCAGGACGAGGGCCTGTGCGACCAGATCAAGATCTCGGGCCTCGGCGTGCCGGCCGAGATGGTCAGCTACACCATGAACGGCTGCGCGCCGGAGTTCGCGCTCTGGAGCTTCGTCGATCTCGGCTACCTCACCTACTACACGAGCTACCTGATCGCCACGGGCGCCATCCCGGGCAATGTCGGCGACGAGTTCGAGGCCGGCCGGATGGGCACCTTCACGATCGAGAAGGACCCGACCCGCGATGCCGGCAACCGCGTGCTGATGGGTCCCTTCACGGTCTACAACGCGGACAACGTCGAAGCCGCCGCCCAGTGACCCTGGGCACGGCTCGGCCGGTTCGGGCAGCGCCAGTTGCCTGAGCCGGCCCCGGCACCCCCGATCCTGGCGCAACCCGTCCTGGCACTGGACCGGATCGCCAAGAGCTTCGCGCTCACGGCGGCCCTGGCGGACGTCTCGCTCGAGCTTCTGCCGGGCGAGATCCATGCGCTGGTCGGCGAGAACGGCGCCGGCAAGTCGACGCTGATCAAGATCATGACCGGCGTGCACCAGCCGGACGAGGGGACCATCCGCCTCGCCGGCACGCCCGTCACGATCGCCGACACCCAGGCGGCGCAGCGCCACGGCATCGCCGCCATCTACCAGGAGCCGATGGTCTTCCCCGATCTCGACGTGGCCGAGAACATCTTCATCAGCCACCGCGACCAGGGCCTGCTGATGGACTGGCGCCGGCTGCACGAGGCGGCGCGCGCCGAGATCGGGCGGCTCGGCGTCACGCTCGACGTGCGCCGGGCGGCGAGCGGGCTGACGCTGGCCGAGCAGCAGACCGTCGAGATCGCGCGCGCCATCTCGCTCGACGTCAAGGTGCTCATCATGGACGAGCCAACGGCGTCGCTTTCGGCGCACGAGGTGGCCCGGCTCATGGCGATCGCCCGCACGCTCAAGGGCCAGGGTGTCGCCGTGCTCTACATCACCCACCGGCTGGAGGAGGTGTTCGAGCTGGCCGACCGGGTGACCGTGCTGCGCGACGGCCGGCACATCTCGACCCGCCCCATCGCCGAGGTGACGCCCGACGCCCTGGTGCGCGACATGGTCGGCCGTGCCGTCGACCATTTCGTGCCCAAGACGGCTGCGAGCCCGCACGGTGACCTTGTGCTGAGGGTCCGGGGCCTCGCCCGCGAAGGTGTGTTCACCGGCGTCGGCTTCGATCTCCACGCCGGCGAGATCCTCTGCTTCTCCGGCCTCGTCGGCTCCAGGCGGACCGATATCGGCCTCGCCCTCTTCGGCATCCAGCCGGCCACTTCCGGCACGATCGAGCTCGACGGCCGGACCGTGCCGATCGAGAGCCCCGAGGCCGCCATGGGGCACGGCATCGCCTATGTCTCGGAGGACCGGCGCAAGCTCGGCCTCGCCATGGCGCTGCCGATCACCGCCAACATCTCGCTGGCGAGCCTGCGGCGGTTGCTCGGCGCCTTTGGCCTGATCGACCGGCGGGCGGAGCTGGCGATGGCCGAGAAGCACAAGGAGCGGCTCGCCATCCGCACGCACAGCGTGATGCTCGAGGTGGGCAAGCTCTCCGGCGGCAACCAGCAGAAGGTGATGCTGGCGAAGTGGCTGGAGACGGAGCCGCGCCTTTTGATCTTCGACGAGCCGACGCGCGGCATCGACGTCGGCGCCAAGACCGAGGTGCACGCCATCATCAACGACCTCGCCGCCCAGGGTGTCGCCATCATCGTCATCTCCTCCGACCTGCCGGAGGTCATGGCCCTGGCCGACCGGGTCCTGGTGATGCGCGAGGGGCGGCAGATGGGCATCTTCGCCATCGAGGAGGCCACGCCCGAGGGCATCATGTCGCTCGCCACCGGCGAGCGCCCGGCCGACGCCGCATGACTGGCTGGCTGCGGAGCGCCCACCCGCAGACGCTGCGCGTGACGGCGCTGGCCCTGGTGCTGGCGCTGGTCATCCTCTTCTTCGGCACGCAGATCGACAATTACTATACCGCACGCATGTTCAACCGGATCTCGACCAGCGTGGCGATCATCCTGCTCATCGCGATCGGCCAGGCGCTGGTCGTCATCACCCGCAATATCGACCTCTCGGTCGGCTCGATCGTCGGCTTCACCGCCTATCTGGTGGGCGATCTCCTGGTCGCCCAGCCCGAGCTGAACCCGCTGCTCGCGGTGCTCGCCGCCATGGCGCTCGGCACGGCACTCGGCGCCGTCAACGGCGTGCTCGTCGCCTATGGCCGGGTGCCGGCGATCATCGTCACCCTCGGCACGCTCGCCCTCTACCGCACGCTGCTGGTCGAGTACTCGGATGCCCGTTCGATCACACCCGGCGAACCTGCCCAAGTGGGTGGTCGAGCTGCCGCAGGCGACCAGCTCTTCTCCATCGGCGACCTCGACATCAGGGTGACCGTCGCCATCGCGCTAGGCGTGGCGCTGGTCGGTGCATCTGGCCCTCACCCGCCTCAGGGCAGCGCGCCGGCTCTATGCGGTGGGCTCGAACCGGACGCCGCCGCCATCGCCGGGATCAACGCCGAGCGCGTGGTCTTCACGGCCTTCCTCCTGAGCGGTGCCTTGCCGGGCTCGCCGGCTTCGTCTTCCTCGCCCGCTTCGGCAACATCACGGTGGTCGCCGGGCTCGGCTTCAGCTCAAGTCGGTGGCCACCGCCGTGGTGGTCGGCAGGGTCAACATCTTCAGCGGCTCCGGCACGGTGGTCTGGCGTCGTGCTCGGCACGACCCTGGTCGACGTCATCGACAACAGCCTGACGCGCTGGGCGCTGGTCAACGAGTTCTGGCGCGACGCGCTGCTCGGCATGCTGATCCTGATCGCGGTCGCCTTGAACGCAACTGATGAACCGCTATCTCGACCGGCTCCGCCGCAAGCGCCACATGGCCGAGCTCTCGGCCGGGACCCTGCCCGTGCCCAGGGAGGCCGGGTGATGGAAGAGCGGGCTCATGCGCCGGCTGGTCCGCTGGGAGGTCCTGCTGCTGGTGATCCTGGCGGTCACCATCGCCGTCAACTCGGCCATGGCGCCGATGTTCTTGACCATCGGCGGCAGATCAATCTTCCAGCTCTCGATCGAGAAGATCATCGTGGCGCTGATGATGACGCTGGTGATCGTCCAGCGGCGAATCTACGACCTCTCGGTCGCCTCGATGATGGGCCTCGCCGCGCACGCCTTCGGCTGGCTCTTCAAGATGGGCGTGCCGGCCGGGGTCGCCATCCCGATCGTCCTCGCCCTCGGCCTTCTGGGCGGCGCCTTCAACGCCTTCTGGATCACCGTCGTAGCATGCCGTCCCTGGTGGTCACGCTCGCCATGCTCATCGGCTTTCGCGGCATGGCGCGGATCCTGGTCGAGGACCGCGGCATCTCACCGGCTTTCCGGACTGGTTCAACGCGCTGGGCCAGCGAAGCCGCGTCCTGGGTCCCCTGCCGCTGGCGCTTCTCGTCTTCGCCGTGCTCTTCGTCGTCCTGCTGGTCGTCCTGCATCGCTCGGGCTTCGGCCGGAAGGTCTATGTCATCGGCAACAGCGCCGAGGTGGCGCGCTACTCCGGCGTGGCGGTGCCGCGCGTGAAGGCGCTGCTCTTCGTCGCCTCGGGCTTCGTCGCCGCCCTCGCCGGCCTGCTCTACACGGCCCGGGTGAGTGCCGTGCGCGGCGACGTGGCGCTCGGCTTCGAGCTCGACATCATCACCATGGTGCTGCTCGGCGGGGTGAGCATCTTCGGCGGCAAGGGCACGCTCTGGGGTGTCCTCCTCTCCATCCTGATCGTCCTCAACCTTCGAAACGGCATGGCGCTCGCCAACATCACGGGCCACCTGCAGACCGGCGTGATCGGCCTGCTGCTGATCCTCTCGGTGCTGGTGCCCAACCTCGTCCAGAGCGCCGGCCGCCTCTCCTTCAAGCCCGGGAGCGCCTCGCGATGACGAAGAAAGCCAGGATTGCGGTGATCGGCGCCGGCTGGTGGGCCTGCCACAACTATTTGCCGGCGCTCCTGGCGCACCCCGATGCCGATCTCGTGGCCGTCAACCGGCCGGACAAGGAAGCGCTGGATCGGGTCACGCAGCATTTCGGCATCGCCCGGGGCTACACCGACACGGCAAGGATGCTCGCCGAGGAACGCCCGGACGCCGTCGTCGTCGCCTCGCCGCACGTCCTGCATTTCGAGCACGCCATGGCGGGGCTCGAGGCGGGTGCGCATGTGCTGGTCGACAAGCCGATGACGACGAGCGCTGCGGATGCCCGCACCCTGGTGGCGAAGGCGCAGGCGGTCGGCCGCGAGCTGGTGGTGCCCTATGGCTGGAACTTCCAGCCCTACACGACCAGGGCGCACGAGCTGGTCAGAGAAGGTGCGATCGGCCGGATCGAGCATGTCGTGCTGCAGATGGCCTCGCCGCTCGACGACCTCATGGCCGGCGAGCCCATGGCCGAGACGGCAGATCACCTCTTCCGCCCGCCGGCCTCCACCTGGGCCGATCCCAAGCGTGCGGGCGGCTATGGCTGGGGCCAGCTCAGCCATGCGCTGGGCCTCCTCTTCCGCGTCACCGACCTCGAGCCCAGGGATGCCTACGCCGCCTGCGTGCGCTCGAAGGCGGGCGTCGATTATCACCTGGCCGCCACGCTGAACTTCAAGAACGGTGCGACCGCCGCCGTCTCGGGCTCCAGCGCCGTGCCGAAGCAGTGCGGCTTCCAGCTCGATCTTCGCCTCTTCGGCACGGAGGGCATGCTGCTCTTCGACGTCGAGCGCGAGCGCCTCGAGGCCCGCCGCCGCGACGGCCGGGACACGGTGGTGCCGATCGAGCCCGGCGCCGGCGCCTACACCTGCACGGAGCCCGTCAACCGCCTCGGCCAGATCTGCCTGGGCACGGCCGTCACCAACGAGGCCCCGGGCGTTGTCGGCTGCCGTGCCGTCGAGGCGCTGGACGCGATCTACCGGTCGTTTGGGTCGGGCCGCAGCGAGCCCGTCTGAGAAGGAAGGAAAAATGCCCGAATATGCCTGGGTCCTGGGCGTCCGGCCCGGCTACGAGGACGAGTACAAGAAGCGTCACGCCGAGATCTGGCCCGAGATGGAGGCGGCGCTGAAGGCGGCCGGCATCACCAGCTACGCCATCTTCCGCCACGGCCTCACCCTCTTCGGCTATTTCGAGACGGCCGATATAGACGCCACCATAGCCGCGCTCAAGGCGAGCGAGACCAACCGCCGCTGGGCCGAATACATGGCGCCGATCATGGACATCCAGATCGATCCGAATACGGGGTTTCCGTATCTGCTGCCGAAGCAGTGGACGATGCGGCGGTAGGCGCCCCTAAGCCTCCACCGTCTCCGCCCGGCCGCTCGCCAGCGAGCGGTAGGCGGCGTTGGCGAGGAGGAGGGCTTTCCTGCCGTCGTCGAAGCCGACGGGCATGGGTGCGCCGGCCTCGACGGCGTCGACGAAGGCCTGGATCTCGGCGTTGTAGGCTTCCTGGTAGCGCTCGATGAAGAAGTGGAGGATGGGTGCTTTCTGCCCGGTGGCCTTTTCGTCCCAGCGCTCCAGGGTGTTGGGGCGGCGGTTCTCGGCCTTGAGCATGCCGGTCTCGCCGATCGCCTCGATCCGCTGGTCGTAGCCGTAGACCGCGCGGCGGTAGTTGTTGATGCAGCACTGCCGGCCCGACGCGGTCTCCATGATGATCATGGCCGTGTCGTGGTCGTTCAGTTCCTTCACCTCCTGGGCGATCAGCGCCTGGGCGAAGCACGAGACCTTCACCGGCTCCTCAGCCAGCAGGTAGCGGGCGAGGTCGAAGTCGTGGATGGTCATGTCGCGGAGCAGGCCGCCGGCCACCTGCATGTAGGCGACGGGCGGCACCTCGGGGTCGCGGCTGGTGATGACGACCTGGCGGAGGTCGCCGATCTCGCCGGCCCGGATGGCGTCGTGGACGGCCTTGAAGGAGGGGTCGAAGCGGCGGTTGAAGCCGATCATGACCTTGGGGTCGCGACCCCTGATGCGCTGCCAGCAGGCATCGACGCGGGCGATGTCGAGGTCGATGGGCTTCTCGCAGAGGACGGCCTTGCCGGCCTCGACCGAGGCCTGGATCAGGTCGATGTGGGTGTCGGTCGAGGATGCGTGATGAGCACGGCATCGACCGCGCTGTCGCCGAGCGCCTGCTCGATGCTGGAGGCGACCATGGCCCTGTGCCTCGCCGCGCAGCCTCTTGGCCGCCTCGCCCACCACGTCGTAGACATAGGCGAGCTCGGCCTTCGGGTGGCGGACGATTGTCGGCGGTGCATCCGGCCGATCCGGCCGGCGCCGAAGAGCGCGAAGCGCAGCATGGCGATGTTCCTCCCTGGGGTCCGGGCCTGCGCCGCCTGAATACGACCCGCTTGTCGACGCAAATGGAACGTGCGTTTCATTCCCCCCGGCTTGCCGGCCGGCGCGGCCTGCTAGAGGTTGAGCGCCGCCCGGGCGGCTCGGCAATTTGAGGAGGGGTGCTATGCGGACGGTTCGGCTGACCATGGCCTGTAGCGAGAGGCTGGTGGCCCAGCGGACGGTGGTGGACGGCCACGAGGTGCCGCTCTTCCTTCGGGCGTTCGCCATCTCGGCCACGGCAACGTGACCTGCTCTCCGAGGCGCTGGAGGCCGTGCAGGACGACCTGCCGACCTGGCGCGGGCAGAACGAGCGCAGTCCATGGCCTGGCCGCGATCGGCTACAACAAGGCGAGGAAGCGCAGGCAGATCATGATCGCGACGAGGCCGATCGGGCCGGGTGCGACCAACATGGTGATCAGGCCGCCGTCGCCCACACCAACCGCCTGCCGCTCCTGCTGCCTTCGGGCGCGACTACCATACCGCGCCTGACCCGGTGCTGCAGTCGAGCATTTCAGCGACCTGACGATCTCGGTGAACGACGCCTTCAAGCCGGTGGTGCGCTACCGGGACCGATCACCTGGCCGGAGCAGATCATCCAGCGTCCCTGCCCCAGGCGCTCGCCATGATGCTGGACCCTGCGATTGCGGGCCTACTTCATCGGCCCTTCAGGACGTGCAGGCCGAGGTTGACTATTCGGAGCGCTTCTTCGAGACGCGGGTGCATCGCATCGAGCGGCGGGCCGACACGGTCCAGCTCAAGATGGCGGTCCAGCTCCTCAAGTCGGCGAAGAAGCCGCTCATCATCGCCGGCGGCGGGTGCGCTGAGCGACGCCGAGGCAGTGCTCGCCGCCTCGCCGAGAAGCACGGCATCCCGGTCGGCGACGCTGAACGGGCGGACTGTGCTGCTCCACGACCATCCCATGAATGTCGGGCCGATCGGCATCATGGGCTCGTCCTCCGCCAACGAGCTCGCCGCCGAGGCCGACGTAGCTGGCCGTCGGCACGCGGCTGCAGACTTCACCTCTCACCGGCTCTGGACGCTCTTCGCCCCGGACACGCATTCATCGGCCTGAACGCGGCGCGCTTCGACGCGGTCAAGCACCAGAGCCTGCCCGTGGTCGGCGACGCGAAGGTGGGCTCGAGGAGCTGGCGCGGCCTGTTCCTGGGCGGCGCCCACCGCCTGGCGCGAGCACGGGGCGGCGTCGGCGCCGCGGAATGGTGTCGAGCATCGCTCGGGGCCGACCAACGCGGCCCTGCCGACCTACGCGCACGTTGTGGGTGCGGTGAGCCGGCTCGCCGGCGAGCGCGACCTGGCGCTGACCGCCGCGGGCGGCATGCCGGGCGAGCTTTCGATGTGCTGGCGGGCCAAGGGCATCGGCACGCGTTCGACTGCGAGTTCGGCTATTCCTGCATGGGCTACGAGCTGGCCGGCGGCTGGGGGGCGGCCATGGCCGACCCGCACCGCGAGGTTTCGTCATGGTCGGCGACGGTAGCTACCTGATGATGAACTCCGACATCTATTCGTCGGTGCTCACGGGGTCACAAGCTGATCGTCGTGGTCTGCGACAATGGCGGGTTCCTCGTCATCGACCGGCTGCAGCGGGCGAAGGGTGTCCCCTCCTTCAACAACTCGCTCGACACCTGCCGCACGGCTGACGGCGCCTTCGGGCGTCGATTTCGCCAAGCATGCCGAGGCGATGGGGGCCATCGGCATCCGCGTGCAGAGCATCGGCGATCTCGAGGAGGCGGTGCGCACCGCCAAGGCCGCCGACCGCACCACGGTGATCCACATCGACGCACCCGACCGACTGGACCGGCAACGACAATTCCCGGTGGAGTGCGGCACGCCCGAGGTGAGCGAGCGGCCGGCCGTGCAGGAGGCCAGGAAAGCGCACCCGACGGCAGGCAAGAAGAAGCAGCGGGTGGAGTCCGAGGGATGGCCATCCGCCTCGGCATCGTCTCCTTACCGGCTGGAGCAATGACGACTGCCGGAGCTCGGCGGCGACATCACCCTCGAGCAGTGCCTGGAAGGAGGCGCGGCAGGCCGGCCGCTACAGCGGGGTCGAGAAGGGCGGCAAGTCTCGATGGACCCCAAGCTGCCAGCCGATCACTGGCGGACCACCAGCTCGAGCTGGTCTCGGGCTGGTTCTCCGGCCGGCTGCTCGAGGTGACGGTCGAGGAGGAGAAGAGCCGGATCAAGGAGCAGCTCGCCCTCTACCAGGCGATGGGCTGCCCGGTCATGGTCTATGCCGAGACGGTGGGCACGGTGCAGGGCCTGATCGACACGCCGGTGTCGCAGCGGCCGAAGCTGACGCAGGACCAGATCAGGCGCTACGGCGAGAAGCTGACGAAATTCGCCGAGTTTCTGCAGGCCGAGCACTGCCCGATGACCTTCCACCACCACATGGGCACGGTGATCGAGACCGAGGAGGAGATCGACCTGCTCATGGAGAGCACCGACGCGCCGGTGGGGCTGCTTTTGGACACCGGCCACCTCACCTTCGCCGGCGGCGACGTCGCCGCCACCACCGAGCGCTGGGGCAAGCGGATCAACCACGTCCACACCAAGGACATCCGCAAGGACGTGCTGAAGAAGCTGAAGGCGGAGGACTGGAGCTTCCTCAAGGGCGTGCTCGAGGGCGTCTTCACCGTGCCCGGCGACGGCTCGATCGACTTCGGCGCCTTCATGAAGTCGCTCAAGACCATCGGCTATTCGGGCTGGGTGGTGATCGAGGCCGAGCAGGACCCGAAGAAGGCCAATCCCTTGAAGATGGCCGAGATCGGCATGGCGGCGCTCAGCGAGGCGGCGGCAGCGGCGGGGCTCTCCATCGCGAGCTGAAGCTGGCCGGCGCTCCTCAATCGGCCCGGGCGACCGTCACGCTGTCGAGCTCGACGAGCTGACCCAGGCCCTCGGCGGAGATCGGATGGACGCGCTCGCGGCCAACGGGCAGGAGCAGATAGCGGTCGGCGTCGGCGTTCGTCGCCCCGCCCTGATCGCTGTCGAGGGCGGCGCTCGGCACCGGCAGGGCTCGATAGGCACCCGCCGGGAACGCCATCTCGAAGCCGTCGATTTCCTCGACGAGGTTCTCTCCGATCTCCAGGACCGTCCCGCTATCGATCGTCATCCACGCTCCTCAAAATAGAATGTCGAAAAATCGACGGGATTATCTAGCACGCGACATGCGACGGCGTCCACAACCCCTAGTTGAACAGACGAAATGCCGCGCCCGCACCGGCTTGGAGCAGGTGGCGAATTGAGCCGTGCCGGGGAGCGCATTGCCGCGCTGCCGATGTACGACCTGCCGGAGCTGCGGCCGGCGACCGACCGGCCTGGTGAAGCCCTGCGCCTGGACGGCCGGGAGTGCCGGCGCCGGCAGAGCTGCGGCGGTGACGACCTGATCGGGCCTGACCGACCCCGGGCTCCTTCCTCGCGCAGGCCTGCGGCCTGCCCGCTCACGACGCTGCTGGCCGACCGCGCGGTTCGTGGCGACGCCGGCCTACGCGATTTCGGGCCGCGAAGGTGGCAGCTACCGGTCCTGGGTCGTGGTGCGCGAGAGGGCGAGCACGACGAGCCTCGCCGAACTCGGTGGCTCGCGGGCCGCGGTCAACGCGCCGCATCTCGCAGTCCGGGGCCAACGCGCGCTGGCGGCGGGCGACCGTGCCCTTCGCCGCCGGCCGGCCCTTCTTCGGGCATCGTCGAGACGGGCGCACGCGGCGTCGCTCGCGGCCGTGCGCGAGGGCCGCGCCGACTGTGCGGCGATCGACTGCGTCACCGCCCTGCTCGCCTCGCCATCGCCCGGCCGTGCCGTGGCCGGTGCCTGCGCGTGCTGGCCGCCACGCCGCCCGCCCCCGCCCTGCCCTTGTGACCGCCGCCGCCGGGACCGGCCGGCGCACGGTGGCGGCGCTGCGACGCGCCCTCGCCGTGCCGCGATGATCCGGCGCTCGCCGCGACGTGCGACGCCTTCGGCCTCGGCATCGCTGTGGGCGACGGCCGTGCCTATGGCCGGATCCGGGCGGATGCACTGGGCCGCGCGGACCCGGGGTGCGCTCGACTGGCCAGCTTCATGATCAAAGGTGAAACGGCCGCGCAACCGAGCCATGCACGAACGGCCGGCTGCCACCCCGGGCGTTGATGGCGATGCTGCAGTGCAACAAGGGGATAACAAGGCGCCCGCACAGCGCCGCGACTGAGCCAAGACGATGACCACCGACCGGCAGCTCGTTGAGCCTACGGACCCCGTCCATGTCGCGCGATCATGACCGAGGCCCGGCGCATGCGCAATGCGATGATCCTGGGCTTCCTGCGCCGCTCTCTTCCTCCGGCACGGCGAGCGGCGGCGACGCCGGCGCCGGCGGCTCGCTGCCTCCGGCACCTCGACGGCGGCGTGCTGGCCAAGGCGACCGCCGCTTGGTAGGTTGCGGCCAGGACGGAACAGGTCGGGGAGGCAGGCATGAGCGGTGGGTTCGAAGGCAAGGTGGCGATCGTCACCGGCGGCACGCAGGGGCTGGCGCGAGGCGACGGCCTGCCTTTCGTCGAGCGCGGGGCCAGGGGCGTCGTGATCTGCGGCCGCAACGCCGAAAAGGGCGAGCGGGTGCGGGCCGACCTCGCCGCGGCCGGCGCCGAAGTTGCCTCGTCGCAGCCGATCTCGGCGACCTCGACCAGGCGCGCAGGGTGACGAAGGCGGCGGACGATGCCTTCGGCCGTCGACTGCCCGCCAACGTCGCTGCCATCACCGATCGCGGCACCATCCTCGACACCAGCCCCGAGCCTATGAGCGGATGTTCGCGATCAATGTGCGGGCACCCTTCTTCCTGATGCAGGACACGGCGACCACCACTGCGGCGCGAGAAGATCGCCGGCACGATCGTCAACATCCTCTCGATGTCGAGCCATGGCGGCCAGCCCTTCATCACCGCCTATTCCGCCTCGAAGGCTGCCCGCCGCTGACCAAGAACGTCGCCATTCGCTGATGCGCGACCGGATCAGGTGAACGGGCTCAATATCGGCTGGGATGAACACGCCATGAGCACGCCATCCAGACCGGTGTGCACAACGCTCCCGATGACTGGCTCGACGCCGTTGCGCGCCAGCCCTTCGGCCGGCTGCTCGAGACCACCGAGGTCGCGCGATCGATCGCCTCCTCGCCTCCGACGAGAGCGGCATGATGACGGGCTCGCTGGTCGATACGTGGACCAGTCGGTGCTCGGCTGCCACGACGCCGCCTCCGGCAACCGGCGCCGCTCTAGCAGGCTAGGCGCCTTCGGGCTCCGGCTCGGCGATCGGGGCGGGCCTGCGGGCGGCCGACCAGGAGACGCCGCATGCGGGCCAGTGTCCCGCCCCGTCGTGTCGCTCGATGGCCAGAACGAGAGGCCGATCTCGGCGATCCGGCCCGCGTCGTCGACGCTGCGCACGATGAGGTCGACGGCACCGAGCGTCAGCCGGCGTCGCCGGGCTCGATGGCCGCCGAGGCGCTGCTCCAGGTAGTCGGCGATGCGTGGTGGTGTCGTGGGATCCGTCTCGATCGCCGTGCCAGGTGGCGGCCAGGCCGCGACCGGCGCGTCCGGCACGATCGGCAGCTCGCCGTAGAAGTCGACGGCGGGGCTGCGCGGCGCGGTTGGCGAACAGGCGGTCGAGCAGATGAATGAAGCTCGGTGCCGTGAAGATGTAGACATAGTCGTCGGGCTGGAGGTGCCCCGCCTGATGCATCGCTGAGCGAGCGGCCGCCCCGCACCACCAGCGACGGCCGGGCCCAGCGGCAGGCGACAGCCGCGGGCGACCGGGCTGCCCTCGGTGATGTGGTAGACCACGATTGCGCCGTGCCGGGCAGCTCCAGCTCGACCTGTCGACCGCCCCCGGCGCGGCGGCACGACGACAATCGAGCGCCAGCGGGCCAGCGGGCGGACTGCTCCAGCCCTGGGCGAGGAGCGAGACCAGGACGATGAGGAAGGCCGCGTTGAAGAGCGTCTGGCCGTTCTCCATGCGGGCCATGATCGGCATGATGGCGAGCAGGATCGAGACGGCGCCGCGCAGGCCGACGACGCTGATGAAGGCCATCTCGTTGCGCCGGAAGCCGAACGGCAGCAGCAGCAGGGTGACGGCGACCGGTCGGATCAGGACCACCAGCAGGATGGCGAGGATGACGACCGGCAGGGCGATCTCGCCGAAGGTCGAGGGCGTGGCGAAGAGGCCGAGCATGAGGAACATCACGATCTGGGCGAGCCAGGCGAGGCCGTCCTGGAAGCGGTGCAGATGCGGCCGGGCGCGGATCCGCATGTTGCCGGCGACCAGCCCGGCCACATAGACCGCGAGGAAGCCGCTGCCGCCGAGAAGTGCCGTGAACGCGAACAGGATCAGCGCGCCGCCGAGCACGGCGATCGGGTAGAGGCCGGGCTCGAGCTCGATCAGGTTGATGCCCTTGACGATGAGCCAGCCACCGGCGAGGCCGGCGACGAGGCCGAGGCCCATCTGCAGCGCGAAGGCCTGGAGCAGGCTCAGGCCGAGCGTGTCGAGACCGGCGCCCGACAGGATCAGGTCGAGCAGGACGACGACGAGGAAGATCGCCATCGGGTCGTTCGAGCCGGATTCCACCTCCAGCGTCGAGCGCACCCGGTCGCGGATGGCGATGCCGCCGACCCGCAGGAGGAAGAAGACGGCGGCGGCATCGGTCGAGCTGACGATGGCGCCGAGCAGCAGCGATTCCGGCAACGGCAGGCGGAGCAGGAGATGGGCGGCGGCGCCCATGAGCCCGGCGGTCAGCAGGACCCCGAGCGTCGCCAGCACGACCGCCGGGCCGGCGGCGTTGCGCAGGGTCTGCCAGCGGGTCTCGAAGCCGCTGTGGAAGAGGATGATCGCCAGCGCCAGGCTGCCGATGAAATAGGTGCCCGAGCTGTTGTCGAAGGCGATGCCGCCGGGCCCGTCGACGCCGGCGAGCAGGCCGATGACCAGGAAGAGCAGCAGCAGCGGCGCGCCGATCCGGAACGCGAGGAGACTGGTGAGGATCGAAAGGACGAGGAGCCCCGAGCCGATCAGGATCGCGATCAGCATCGTCTCGATCATATGGCGGGGCTCTCCTGGCTGACGGTGGACCGGCAGGCAGGTTTGGCATGCGCCGAAGAACCGGGCAACTGCGGCTCAGTCGAGACCCAGCGTCTCGGGGTCGATGGTGTAGAGCTCCTGCGCCCTGCCCACGCCCCTGAGCGCATAGCGGCCGAGCGAGACGAGATGATCCTGGGCGGCGCCGGCCGTCTCGGCGAACGCCCTGGAGACGATCACCCGCCGGTCGAGCGAGCGGCACATCGCCTCGATCCGCGCCACCTCGTTGACCGCCGGGCCGATCACCGTGAAGTCCAGCCGCTCGCGGCTGCCGATATTGCCGTAGAGCACATCACCCCGGTGCAGGCCGAGATAGAACTCGGTGACCGGCTCGCCGGCCGCCCGGCGCGCCGCGTTCAGCTCGGCGACCGCGCGCTGGGCGGCGATCGCCGCGTCGAGCGCACGGGCCGCCGCGTCGTCCCCGCGGAAGAGGGCGAGGATGCCGTCGCCCATGAACTTGAGCACGTCGCCGCCACGGCTGTCGACGATGCCGACCTGCGCCTCCGCATAGGCGTTGAGCAGCGCCATCAGGCGGTCGGGCGGCGTGGTGTCGGCGATCCGCGTGAAGCCTTCGAGGTCCGAGTACCAGAGCACCGCCTCGATGGCGACCGGCTCGCCGCGCCGGATCTCGCCGGCGAGCACACGCAGGCCGGCATCCTGGCCGAGATAGGTGCAGGCCAGGGTGCGGGCGGTGTCGATGGCCCGAAACCCCTTGAAGGCCAGCGCCAGGGGCGCCATGCAGCGCTCGAGGAGCGCGGTCTCCTCGGGCCCGAAGCCGTCCGGCCGCATGGTCGTCCAGGAGGTCAGGATGCCGTCCTGACCGCCGATCGCCGCGGTCGAGACCATGCGCCGGCCGAACGCCAGGTAGTCGGTGCAGCCTTGCGCCTTGAGCCGGTCGAGCAGCGGGAAGCGCCGGGGCTCGAGGCTCGCGTCGAGCCGCACATGCAGCCTGTCCAGGCCCTGGTCCAGCATGTGGAAGAACGGGCTCCGCCGCCAGTTCGGGTCGACGACGCCGATGCCGTTGTGGCCGTAGTCCTCGCGGACCGCGCCCTCGCCCTGCCAGACATAGCCGCGCGCCCCGATCAGCGGGTGCAGCACCTCGGAGGCGAGATAGGCCCGGGCAATGCCGACGCCGGCCCGGCTCAGCCGGTCGCACAGCCCGGAGAAGAGCGCCTCCTCGTCGGAATCGGTCAGCCCGACGTCGATCAGCCAATCGGCGAGGTCGCGTTCGACGTCCGGGGACATGGGCCGATTCTCCCGCGGGCGCTCCGGCCGGGGCCCGCCTCGCCGCGAGCCCCGGCCGGTGGCCCGAGGCTCAGCTCTCCATGCCGGCGAAGATATCCTTGCGGATGGTCGCGTGCACCCCCCAGTTGCCGTCGACCACCTGGGTGACCCCGAAATCGACGCCGACGGTCATCAGCGAGATCGCCTCGTCCTCGGTCAGGCCGCGCGTGGTCATGAGG
Source organism: Geminicoccaceae bacterium (assembly GCA_041397945.1). Lineage (GTDB taxonomy): Bacteria > Pseudomonadota > Alphaproteobacteria > Geminicoccales > Geminicoccaceae > SLRI01. The sequence continues at coordinate 29,292 of JAWKVR010000007.1, read as the reverse complement.
AAATGGCGCATCTTGCGGAAGGCGTCGCGCAGCGCCAGATCGACCGAGGATTTGCCGTAGATGTCGGACTGCGCCGCGTCGCCGAGCTCGGCCAGGTAGTTGGCGAAGCTGAAGCCGTGCACCAGCCATTCGGTCTGGGTCTCCAGCATCGGGTAGTCGAGCGCCTCGAGCGGCGTGCCGCCGAGGTCGGCCCGCTTGTGCAGGATGATCTGGAAGGTGCCGGTGAGCGAGCACTCGATGGCGGTGCCGCAGAGCTCGGAATCGCCCTGGCTGGCATGCGGGTCGCCGACCGAGAGCAGGCCGCCCTCGACCGCGACCGGGTAGTACATCGTGGCCCCCTTGCCGATCCGCCAGTTGTCGATGTTGCCGCCGGTGTAGGAGGGGGGGATGGAATCGACCATGTCGGCTTCCTTCGGCGCCAGGCCGATCACCCCGAAATGCGGCCGGATCGGGATGCGGACACCCTTGAGCACGCCCATGTTCTTCTCGATGGTCGAATGGTCGACCGGCACGCCCGGGTAGTCGATGATCGGGTGGACGACGCCGTAGGGATCGGTCTGCGGCGTCCAGCGGTAATTGTAGACGGCCTTGGCCCAGCTCCGCTCGCCGGTGGCGTCGATCTCGTAGATGGTGATCACCTCGCGCTCCTTCGGCTCGGTGATCAGGTCCTTGTAGTGGAAGCCCCACCAGGCGGCGGCGTTGCTGCCGAAGGCCTTGCCCGTATGGTCCGGGTTGGCGGTCGGGCGGGGCGCCACGTCGAGGATGCGGACCTCGAGGATGTCGCCGGGCTCGGCCCCGCGGACATAGACGGGGCCGGTGCAGATGTGCACGCCCAGGCCCTCGCCAGCGCCGCGGCCGACGAGCGAGGCGTCCATGGGCCCGGCACCGCGGCGATCGACGCCCTTCTTGTCCTTGGTCCAGAGAAAGACGCTCTCGGCACCCGGATCGCCCTCGACCATCAGCGACGTGTCGTCGCCGGCATGGTGGGTCAGGGCCTCGATGGTGACGAAGTCGCCCGAGTCGATCTCGACCTGCGGCTTCAGGCTCTTGCTGAAATAGCCCCAGTGCACGGTGTCGGCGGTGGCCGGGAGATAGTGGTAGCTGCGCGCGGCCGGAGCCCTTGCGGTGCTCGCCTGGGCCAGCGCCGGCGTGACCAGCGACGTGCCCAGGGCACCCAGCGCCGCGGCACCGCCGCCGGCGAGAAAGCTGCTCTTGAGGAACGCCCGCCGCTCGGCACCCAGAGCATCCATCAGCTCACGCCGATGCTGCTCGAATTCGGGACATGTCCGGTCGTCACCTGCACACATTCGTGCTGCTCCCGTCATCAGGTTGCGGGAGCGCCTCGGATATCGCCCCCCGCAAGATCCGAGAGCAACAATGGTGCCAAGCACCGGCTGCCGGCCGGGCTCAGGCTCCGGCCAGCAGCCGCTCGGCGGTCGCTTCGTCGATGATGGCGACATTGAGGAAGCCGGCCTCGAGCACGGCGCCGATGACCCGGTCCTTGTCCGGGCCGCCCGAGGCGAGGATGGCCGTCGGCACGTCCGAGAGCTCGGCAGGGGCGAGGCCGATGACCCGATGGTTGATCGGGTGGTCCACCAGCCGGCCGGCGGCGTCGATGAAATGGCCGAGGCTGTCGCCGACCGCACCCGCCTCGACCAGCGAGTCCAGCTCCTCAGCGCTCAGCATGTCGAGACGGCGGATGGTGGCGCCGGAGCCGAACCCGCCGACGCTGACCAGCGCCAGGTCGACCTTGCGGGCCCGGTCGAGCACGTCCTTGATCGCCGCCTGCTCGGTGAAGGTGGCGCGGCTCTCGGCCGAGGAGGTGAAGGTGGGTGCGGCCAGATAGTAGCAGTCGGCGCCGAAGAGATCGGCGAAGCGGGACGCCGTCTCGTAGGTGTTGATCGCCGATGCCCGGGTCAGCCCGCCCATCAGGGAGACGATCGAGAGGCCGGGCACGTTGCGCCGCTCGATCGCCTTGAGCGAGCCGAGCAGGGTCCGCCCCCAGCCGACGCCGATGCTCATCCCGGCGGCCAGACGGTCGGAGACATACTGGCCGGCCGCCATGCCGATGATGCCCGGCAGGAGGGCCGGATCCTCCGGCGTCGGCACGACCACCGCGTCCTTCAGCCTGAAATGCCGGATCAGCCGGCGCTCGAGGGCGACGCAGGTGGCGAGCCTGGAATTGATGCGGATCTGCACGATGCCGCGCTCGCGGCAGACCGCGAGCTCGCGGTTGACCCGGACCCGGCTGAGGCCGACGCGGTCGGCGATGTCGCTCTGGGTCAGGCCCTCGACATAGTAGAGCCAGGCGATCCGGGTGCGGAGCTGCTCGACGCGGTCGAAGGAAGCGCTCTCGGGCAAGGGGTCGGGCCGGTCAGGCGGCACCCGGGCCGCGCTGGTGGAAGGCGGCCCAGGGCAGCACCAGGGGCCGATCCTCGCCGATGGCATCGAGGATGGCGAGGGTCAAGGGCAGGTCGTCGGCTCGCAGGTCATCTCGGTCGAGCATCGCCCTGAGCGTCGGGCCGACCGCGAGCGCCAGCTCGGCGCCCTCGACCGTGTCCTCCGCCATGCGCTCGGCCTTGGCCCTGGAATAGACCCAGCCGGCGCCGAGGAGCCGGCCCATGCGGCTGTTCCGGCCGCCCTGGACCGTGACGTAGAGATCGCCCGTGCCGGCGAGGCCGTGGACGCTCGCGGGCGTGCCGCCGAGCAGCGCGTTCAGCCGGCCGAGCTCGAGCACCGCCTGGGTGAAGAGCCCGGCCGCCGGGTTGTGCATGGCCGCCCCGTTGACCGCGGGCTCGGCCACATCGGCCATGCCCTGGGCGGCGCCGATGCCGAGCGCCATGAAGTTCTTGAAGGCGGCGCAGACCTCGGTGCCGACCAGGTCGGCGCTGGGACGGGCGTGATAGTAGGTAGCACCGGTGAGCGCCAGCACGCGCCGGACGAGGGCCGGGTCGGTGAAGCTGACGACGGTGCTCGTTTCGCGGCGAGCCGCCAGCTCGCCGGCGATGCAGGGTCCCCCCACCGCCCCGGTCGGGCAGCCCAGCGCCGCCTCGACCGGCTCCGGCAGGATACCGATCCGCCGGCCGTCGGCGGCGAGCCCCTTGGTCAGGAGCAGGATCGGCCGCTTCGCCCCGAGCAGCGGGCGCAGCCGGTCGATCGCCCAGGGAATTCCGGCCGAGCTGACACCCAGCACGACCAGCTCGACGCTGTCGTCGAGGGCACTGGCCAGCTCGTGGTGATGAAAGGTCTCGACTGCCTCGGGAGCGGCGCTTCAGCCGCTTGTGAACACCTCGTCGCGCGCAGGCCGTCGATCAGCTCCACGTCCAGATGCGTGCCGACCAGCCGGACGGTGGTCCCGGCATCGGCCAGCGGCAGGGTGAAGGCGCTGCCCATGACCCCGGCACCGAGAACGAGAGCGGTGGTCATGGCGGCCTACCCCTAGCTTTCGCCGGCCGCGAAGGCCTCAGCCGCCCGCATGGGCGGCGAGGTCGAGAAAGCCGAAGCGGTCGCGGATCTCGTGGGCGTGGGCGACGGCAGTCCGGTAGGCGGCGGGCGCGAGCCCGAGATCGGCGCCGGTCCGGGCGGCGTCGATGGCGCCCAGCGCCGCCTCGAGCCGGGCGACCGGGATGGCGAGCGCGGCGAGCCTCCGGCGCCAGTCGGCCCAGGAATCGGCCAGCCGCGCATTGGCCGCGGCGAGCCGCTCGCCGGTCAGCGCCTTGGCCTCGAGCGCCTTGCGGCAGGCCGCGGCCTGGGCGCCGTAGCGCTCGGCCAGCGCCGCGTCGTCGATCCGGCTCGCCCGCAGCACCGGCGGCGCCTCCTCCGCCAGCAACTGCGCCTGCAGCCGGGCCATGGTGAGCGTGGCGACGCCGACCTGGGCACCGTGCAGGGAGCCCGGGTGCGGGCGGGCGAACATGTCGATGTAGTGGCTGATGCCATGCTCCCCCATCGAGCCCGAGTGGCTGGTGCCGGTGACCACGACGCCGAGCCCGCCGAGGGTGAGGACATGAACCAGCGTGGCCATCGCCGCCAGGTCGCCGTCGAGCAGGCGGGGTGCGGCGGCCAGGAGCTTCGGCTCGTCGACGCGCTGCATGGCGAACGGGCTCTCCGCGTAGACGGTGTCGAGCAGGAGATGCGAGAGGAGCCAGTCGATCTGCGCGGTGCCGCGACAGAGCGCGTCGCCGAGCCCGGCCCGGGTGAGCCGCGGCGGGGCCGCCGCCAGGACCTCGAGATCGAGGAAGACGCCGAGCGGCGCGTGGGACGGCAGGCTGAGCTTGAAGTCGCCCCGGGTGATCGAGGCGGTGCCGGTCACATAGCCGTTCATCGAGGCGGCGGTGCCGAAGACGGCGCAGGCGCGGCCGTCGCCATGGGTGACGTGCTTGCAGAGATCGTTGAGCGTGCCCGAGCCCACGGCCACGAGCGCGTCGCAATGGCGGGTCCGCTCGCGCAGTGCTGCCGCCGTCTCCTCGTCGGCGTGGGGGTGGTCGAGCACGATCGAGCGGCAACCGGGGAGTGCGCGCTCGACCCGCTCGCCGAGCACGTCGCGCGTGTTCTCGTCGCTGACCACGCCGAGCGTGCCGTCGAGCCCGATGCCCCGCAGGAGCTCCGCCTCCCGGCCGGCGAGGCTCGGGGCGGTGACGATGGCGCGAATCGGGCACTGGACCGGCCGGCCCGTCTCGATCGCCCGGAAGCGGCCGGCGACGAAGTCCTGGATGAGCGCGTCGCCGCTCTTCATGGTGCGTCGGCCGTGCGATGGCGAAAGGCGGCAAGCGCTGCCTGGGCCTCGCGGGTCGCCGGATAGAGCGTGCGGTAGATCTCCAAGAGCTCGCCGTAGAGCGCCAGGTTCGCCGGCTCCGGCTCGATCCGGTCCTCGATCCGGCCGGTCATGGCAGCGGCGGCGGAGGCCGCATCGGCGAACCAGCCGGCCCCCTTCGCGGCCGCGATAGCGGCACCCAGGGCCGTCGCCTCGACGGTCGCCGGCCGGGCCACCACCTTGCCGGTCGCGTCGGCGATGATCCGGCACCAGAGCTCGCTCCTGGCACCGCCGCCGATGGTCACCAGCTCGTCGACCCGCTCGCCGGTGACCCGCTCGATCTCGGCGATGCCCATGGCCTCGTCGAGCGCCAGCCCCTCCATCATCGCCCGGTAGAGATGCGCCTGGCCATGCGCCGACGCGAGACCGAGAATCAGGCCGCGCGCGTCCTGGTCCCACCAGGGGTTCATCACCCCGCTCCAGTAGGGCTGCAGGAGGAGCCCGTCCGCGCCGACCGGCAGCTCTCTGGCCGCTGCCTCGAGCGTGTCGTAGATGCCGGGCTCGGCCATCGGGTCGACGGCGAAGACGTTCTTGACGAACCAGTCCGTGAGGAACGTGCCGGTGCGCACGCAGAGCTCGAGAATGTAGCCCTCGCCGGAAACGCTGGTCAGCGTGCGGAACGCCGGGTCGGTGGCATAGGCGGCGCTGTAGACGCCCGAGACGCTGGCCGTGCCAAGATTGAGATAGGCGCGGCCCGGGCGCAGCGTGCCGGTGCCGAGCCCGCCCGCCTGGCCGTCGCCGCCGCCGGCGATCACCAGCGTGCCGGCCTCGAGCCCCGTCTCGCCGGCGGCCTCGCCAGTCACCTCGCCGAGCACCGAGCATGGCTGCAGCGCCGTGGCGAACCGGGTCTCCTCCAGCTGCAGGGCCTCCAGGATCGGCGCGCTGTAGGCCTTGGCGGCGAGATCGTAGACGCCGGTTGGATCGGCGCTCGCCCAGCTCGTGCGGTTGAGCCCGGTCAGCCGGTGGACGAGAAAGCCGTGCACGTCGAGGAAACGGGCCGTGCGGCGGTAGAGCCCGGGCTCCTTGCGGAGCATCCAGTGCAGCGCATAGAGGCACGGCGTCGGGTCCGGCGTCTTGCCGGTGATCTGGCGCAGGCGCTCGCGGCCGAGCTTCTTCGAGAGCAGCACGACATCGTCGCGGCCGCGCTCGTCGAGCCAGGTGATGGCCGGGCGCAGCGGCTCACCCTCGGCATCGACCGGCACGAAGGTCTCGCGCTGGTTGGCGATGGCGAGGGCGGCGATGCGGCGCGTGTCGATCCGGCGACCGAGCTCGGCGAGCGCCGTGCAGAGGGAGCGCCACCAGTCCAGGGCATCCTGCTCGTAGAAGCCTGGTGCCGGGTTGGCGAGCGGGATGGTGCAGCGCCCCTCGGCCACCAGATTGCCCGACCGGTCCCAGGCCGTGGCCTTGGTGGCGGTGGTGCTGCTGTCGATGCCGATGACGAGATCCTGGTCCATGGTCCCTCGCTGCCGCCGGGCAATGCCGGGTCAGCCGCCGCCGGCCCGGCCTGCCGGGCGTCGTGCGATTGCCGATCGGGCCCATGGCGCGGATCGCCGGATCATGATCGCCTCCACTGCGAACTTTTGTTCGTTCGGCAGCACAATCTTCGTCCATATCCGGAACAGCGCCGCCACCTGTCAAGGGCCTGCGCAGCAGCAAGCGGCGTACCGTCGACCCGCACGGTCCCTCAGTCCGGCTGGACCACGACCTTGAGGGCACCGTCCCGGTAGTTGGCGAGCATGTCGAGCGCCTCCGGCACCCCATCGAGGCCGATCCGGTGGCTGACCCACCGCTCGGGGTCGAGCCGGCCCTCGGCGACGAGGCCGATGGCCCGTGGCAGGACGTGGTTCATGCGTCGCGAGAAGGTGATCTGCAGCTGCTTGCGGCGCGGCGTGGCCGCCTCGAACGTGTAGAGATTGCCGTCCGGGATGCCGACCACCACGACCCGGCCGCCGATCTTCGCCGCCGTCGTGGCATCGGCGAAGCCGGCCGGGCTGTTGGTCGCCTCGAGCACGAGGTCGGCACCCAGCCCGCCGGTCAGGGCATCGAGCTCGGCAACACTCGCCACGGCCTGGGCCGCACCCAGCTCCAGCGCCTTCTGGCGCCGGTAGCCCACCGGGTCGACGACGATCGGCTCGGCGATGCCGGCCAGCCGCAGGAGCTGGAGGATGCCGAGCCCGATCGTGCCGGCCCCCAGGACGGCGACGCTCTCGAACCATTGCGGCCGGGCGAGGTCGACGGCGTGGATGCAGACACCAAGGGGCTCGAGCAGGGCCGTGGTGGAGGCCGAGAAATGCTCCGGCACCGCGTAGAGCTGATGCGGGGCCAGGGCCACGGTCCGGGTCAAGGCACCGTTATTGGGCGGCCCGCCGAGCATCACCGTATGGGGGCAGAGATTGTGGTGGCCCGCGTGGCACCAGTCGCACGCACCGCAGGCCCGCGCCGGCTCGATGGCGACCATCGCCCCCTCGGCGATGCCGCGCTCCGGCACCGCCTGGCGCACCCTCCCGGCCGCCTCGTGGCCCGGCACGAAAGGCTCGACGATGATCTGCGTCCCGCCGATGCCGCCGTCCTTGTAGTAGTGCAGGTCGCTGCCGCAGAGGCCGACCGCCTCGACGTCGACCAGCACCTCGCCGGGGCCGGCATTGGGCACGGGCAGGTCGCCGAGGCGGATGTCGTAGGCGGCATGGATGAAAACGGCACGCATGAAGGGTCACCCGGGGCTCGAGGGCGGCGCGATGCAGAGGGGCGCCGCGCCAGAGCGATAGCCCCGATCGGCGACGAGGCAAAGCATCGTCTCCAACAGGGGCGCCTCAGGCGGCGTGCGCTTGCGGCAGGGCTGTGGCGACGCCGGCGGCGACGTGCTCGGCCAGGGCGTCGAGGAGCGACGAGGCGGCGTCCGGCCGGCGCACCATGAGGACCGTGACCTCGGGCAGCGCCGGCAGGCCGTCGGCGGCACCGAGCACCTGCAGGCCGGGGCGCAGGTTGCTGGCCAGGATGGTGCCGACCGCGAGGCCGGTCTCGACCGCGGCGAAGACCCCGGCGATGCTCTGGTTGGTGTAGGCGATCCGCCAGCCCCGCCCGACAGCATCGAGTGCTTCGATGGCATGCCGGCGAAAGCTGCAGGTGTCGTGGAAGACGGCGAGCGGCAGCGGGTCCTCGTCCTGCGCGCATTGGCCGACGGCACCTACCCAGACGAGCGGCTCGCGATGCAGGACGACCCCGCCGGTCTCCCCGTGCCCCTGGGTGACGAGCGCCAGGTCGATCTCGCCCCGCTCGACCCGCCGGTTGGCCTCGTTGGAGGTAAGCGACAGGAGATTGACCCGGACGCGCGGGTGATGGGCCGCGAAGCGCACGAGGATGCCCGGCAGGAAGCTCGCGGCGTAGTCGTCCGGTGCGGCGATCGTCACCTCGCCGTCCAGCGCCTGCCGGTCGAAGGCGGCGAGCGCCTCGCTCTGCGCCTTGAGGATGCGCCGGGCGTGGCCGAGCAGGAGCAGGCCCTCGGGCGTGAGCCGGGCCTCGCGCCCGAGCTTCTGGAAGAGCTTCTGGCCGAGCTGGCTCTCGAGCCGGCGCATCTGCATCGAGACCGCCGACTGGGTGCGATGCACCCGCTCGCCGGCGGCGGTGAAGCTGCCGGTCTCCGCTATGGCGACGAGGCTCCGCAGGCAGTCCGGGTCGAGGGCGGCAGGCATGGCACAACTCATCAGTAGTGATGATGGGTATCATAACTCAATTCGTTGGATTGATCAATTGGGCATGCCGACATTCCGTTCAGATGAAGACGGCGCGCATGAAGGGTCACCCGGGGCTCGAAGGCGGCGAGATCAGCAGGTGCGCCGCGCCAGAGCGATAGCGCCGATCGGCGCCGAGGCAAAGCGGTCTCTGCCGGGCGCTTCGGTGGAAGCGAGGAGCGGATCGCCCCAGAGGGCGGGCGAGCCGAGCCTTGCGTCCCGGCCGCTTCCCCCCGATCCTCGGGGCCGGATCAGGCGGTTGGGGAAAAGGCGACCATGGACGAGCCACGCACCAAGAAGCTGATGAACGAGGCGGGCGACATCGTCCGCGAGATGGTCGAAGGCGTGGCCGCCGTCCACCCAGGGATCGTCCGCCTGCATCCCGAGGACTGGCGCGTGGTCCTGCGCGCGGCCGGCGAGCCGGCAGCAAAGGTCGGCATCGTCGTCGGCGGCGGCTCCGGCCACGAGCCGGCCTTCCTCGGCTATGTCGGCCGGGGCCTCGCCACGGCTGCCGTGATCGGCGACGTCTTCACCTCGCCGACGCCCGAGCCCATCCTGACCGCCGCCCTGGCCGCCGCCGGCCCCGAGGGCGTGCTCTTCCTCTACGGCAACTATGCCGGCGACGTGCTCAACTTCGACATGGCCGCCGAGCTGGCCGAAGCCGAGGGCATCGCCGTCCGCACCGTGCTCGGCGCCGACGACGTGGCCGCCGCCCCGGTCGAGCGGGCCGAGGAGCGCCGCGGCATCGCCGGCGGCGTCTTCCTCTTCAAGATCGCCGGTGCCGCGGCCGCCGCCGGCTGGCCCCTGGTCGAGGTCGAGCGGGTGGCGAAAAAGGCGGTCGGCGCCATGCGCAGCATGGGCGTGGCGCTGGCCCCCTGCTCGCTGCCGGCGAGCCTCCGGCCGAATTTCGCGATCGCACCCGATGAAATGGAGATCGGCCTCGGCATCCATGGCGAGAAGGGCATCATGAGCGGGCCGCTCGAACCGGCCGACCGGGTCACCGGGCAGCTCTTCGAGCGGCTGCAGGGCGAGCTGGCGCTGCAGCCCGGCGAGCGCTGCGCCGTGCTGGTCAACGGGCTGGGTGCCACGTCCTTCATGGAGTGCCACGTCGTCGCCCGGCGTCTCCTGCAGCTCCTGGCCGGGGCCGGCGTGCTGGCGCATCACGTGCGCGTCGGCGAGTACGTGACGTCGCTGGAGATGGCCGGCCTCTCCCTGACGCTGATGCGGCTCGACGACGAGCTGGCCGGGCTGCTCGACGCGCCGGCCGAGGGCATCGCCTGGAGCACGCCGCGCCCCGCCTGAGCGCACCGCCTCCCCGGGGTGCCGAAGGCGGACCAGCGGGCTTGCCCAAGCCGAAAGGTGATGCTAGCCGAACCCACCGGGTACCGGAGGCACCAACCTGACCACCAAGTGCCGAAGGCACCTTTCACCCGAACGTCGGGCAGGCCAGCGATGACGGGATCACCGAGCACCCAGGAACCGATCGAGACCGACATGGTGATCATCGGCGCCGGGCCGATCGGGCTCTTCGCCGTGTTCGAGGCCGGGCTGCTCGGCCTCAAGTGCCATCTGGTCGACAATCTCGACAAGATCGGCGGGCAGTGCGCCGAGCTCTATCCCGAGAAGCCCATCTTCGACATCCCGGCCGTGCCGCGCTGCACCGGCCAGGAGCTGATCGACCGCCTGCTCGAGCAGGCCAAGCCGTTCGAGCCGGCCTTCCATCTCGACCAGCAGGCGTCGGCGCTGGAGCGGCTGGAGGATGGCAGATGGCGGCTCGAGACGACCGCCGGCACCGTCTTCGTGACACCCAACGTGGTGATCGCCGCAGGTGCGGGCAGCTTCGTGCCGCGCCGCCTGCCGCTGCCGGGTGCGGAGGACTTCGAGGGCAAGTCGCTGCACTACGCGGTCCGGCGGATGGAGGACTTCCGCGGGCGCCATCTCCTGATCGCCGGCGGCGGCGACAGCGCCCTCGACTGGCTCCTCAATCTCGAGCCGCTGACGGCCTCGATCGGCATCCTGCACCGCCGCGACGAGTTCCGCGCCGCCCCCGACAGCGCTGCGCATGCGCGAGCTGGTCGAGAGCGGCTGCGCCCGCCTCCTGCTCGGCCAGGTCGCCGGGCTGGAGGGCACGGACGGCCGCCCTCGAGGGCGTGCGGATCAACACGCCCGACGGCGAGATCCGCCACGAGTGCGACACGCTTCTCGCCCTCTTCGGGCTGAAGATGGAGCTCGGGCCGATCGCCGAATGGAGCCTGAACATCGAGCGCAGCCTGATCCACGTCGATACCGAGACATTCGAGACCAACCAGCCCGGCATCTCTTCGCGATCGGCGACATCATCACCTACCCGGGCAAGCTCAAGCTGATCCTCTCGGGCTTCCACGAGGCCGCGCTGATGTGCCAGAAGGCGTTCAAGAACGCCCACCCGGACCAGCGGCTGGTCTTCCGCTACACCACCTCCAGCTCCGATTTGCACAAGAAACTGGGTGTTGCCTGAATGGCGAAGCTGAAGGTCACCGACCGCGACGGCGTCCAGCACGAGCTCGAGGGCGAGATCGGCTGGTCGGTGATGGAGATCATCCGCGAGAACGACCTGCCGATCGAGGCGGCCTGCGGCGGCTGCTGCGCCTGCGCCACCTGCCACGTCTATGTGGACGCCGCCACGCTCGCCAAGCTGCCGCCGGCCGATGCCGACGAGAACATGATGCTCGACGAGGGCTTCGAGGTGCGCGACAACTCGCGCCTGAGCTGCCAGATCAAGTTCTCCGAGGAGCTCGACGGCATCGAGGTCGAGCTGGCGCCGGAATACTGAGCCGGCACCCCGGCAGCCGGCCGCAGCCGGCCTTCAGCCGCCCTGTTCCCGCCGGTGCCGCAGGATCGCGAGGTCGTCGAGCTCGAGGCGCTCGCGCTGCAGGGCCGCGGCCGCTTCGCGCTGGCGGCGGCGCTCGGTCAGCACGTCGAGCCGCTTGAGCGTCACGAGGCTCTCCCAGACAGCGGCCTCGGCGAGCTCGCCGCCTGGGCGTCCCGCCCGCCTCGGCCCGGTCGAATACCTGGCGGGTGCCGCGCGAGAGGGCACCCCAGAGATCGAGCTCGGCCTCCGCGGTCACCGCCTGCTCCACCGCCTCCGACCACGCGGCCTTGTGGCGTGCCGCCCGGTGCCGCTGATCCTGGGCGGCCCTGGGCCGCGACCATCGCGCCCCGCCGGGCGTCGAGCGTCTGCCGTTCGAGCCGGGCGAGGATGGTGGAGCGGATCGCGCTTCATCACGCGCCCCCGGCCAGTCGACGTCGAGGCCCGGGCCAGCCGGGCGAACGGGTCGCCGGTCTCGAGCGCTTCCTCGATGCCCTGCGCGAGCACCGCCTCGAGCGCCGGGCGGCGGGCCACCGCCTCGTCGACCAGGGGGCTGCTGCCCGGCCGGTAGGCGCCGAGCTCGATCAGCTCGGCCATCTCGCTGTAGCTCTGCATGAGCCGGCGGGCGGCGGCGACCAGCTGCCGCTCGGCCGGCGCGTAGCAGCCGGGTGCCGTGCGCGACAGGCTCTTGAGCACGTCCATGGCCGGAAAGCGGCCTGCCTCGGCGATCCGCCGGTCGAGCACCACATGCCCGTCGAGGATGCCGCGCACGGCGTCGCTGATCGGCTCGCTGGTGTCGTCGCCATCGACGAACGGTGAAAAGGCCGGTGATCGTGCCGCTGCCCTCGAGCCCGGGCCCGGCCCGCTCGAGCAGGCGCGGCAGCTCGGTGAAGACGCTCGGCGGGTAGCCCTTGCTGGTCGGCGGCTCGCCGGCGGCGAGGTGGATCTCGCGCAGCGCCATGGCGAGCAGGGTGACGCTGTCCATGAGGCAGAGCACGTTCGCCCCCTGGTCGCGGAAATACTCGGCGATGGCCAGCGTGGTATAGCCGCGCGGCGGCGCGTCATGGCCGGCTGGTCGGAGGTGGCGACGACCACCACGCTCCGGGCCCGGCCCTCAGCACCGAGCGTATGGTCGAGGAACTCCTTGAGCTCGCGGCCGCGCTCGCCGATCAGCCCGATCACCAGGACATCGGCGGTCGCCGCTTTCGCCAGCATGGAGAGCAGGCTCGACTTGCCCACCCCGAGCCCGCGAAGATGCCGAGCCGCTGGCCGGCGCAGGCACCGGTGCGAAGAGATCGAGCGCGCACGCCGAGCGACAGCCGGTCGCCGAGCCCGGCCCGCTGGCCGGCCGGCGGCGGCGGCGCCTGCACGGCATAGGTCCGGCGCCCCGGCCGCAAGGCCGGCCCGCCGTCCTGGGCATTGCCGAAGGCGTCGACCACCCGCCCCCGCCAGCTCGCATCCGGGCGGAGCCCGTCGAGGCGCCGCTCGACCCGGACCCGGGCGCCATGCGTGATCCCCGCGATCTCGCCATAGGGTGCCAGCAGGGTCGCCGGCCCGTCGAAGCCGACCACCTGCTCGCCACCGTGGCACCGTCCGGCTGCCCACCAGGCAGCCGTCACCGATGCCCACGAGACCGCCGGAGGCCTTCGCTGCCTGCACGACTTGGCCACGGCAGGCCGCGACCCGCCCGAAGCAGCGCCAGCCGGCGAGCCCGCGCACCGTACCCAGCGCGGCCGCGACCTCGTCCTCGGGGAGCAAGGGGCCAAGTGACCGGCCTGCTGCCTGCAGCACCTGCCGTCACGCTCGTCCCGCCATTCGCGCCAACATGCGAGTCCCGCCCTCCTTATCGGTCGCCCGATCGCGCATCGGGGCGTGTCGATAGTGTTTTAGGCGGCCCGCATTAACAGAGCCTTAAGGAAATCAGTCTTAAGGTTACGGCAACGCACGGACGAGCGGGACAGATGGAGACGACATGCGAGCACTGGTAATCGAGGACGATCCGGTATCGGCCAAGCTGATCGAGACGGCCCTGCGCACCGAGAACATCGTGTTCGAGCCCACCGATCGCGGCGAGGAAGGCATCGAGCTCGCCAAGCTCTATGATTTCGACATCATCATTCTCGATCTGCGCCTGCCGGACATCGACGGCTACGAGGTCGTCCGCCGCCTCAGGGCGAGCCGGGTGCAGACGCCGGTCCTGATCCTCTCCGGCCGCAGCGACCCCACCGACAAGGTCCGGGGCCTGACCAACGGCGCCGACGACTACCTGACCAAGCCCTTCAACAAGGCCGAGATGCTGGCCCGCATCCACGCCATCGTGCGGCGTGCCAAGGGTCATTCGGAATCGGTGATCCGCACCGGCAAGCTGCTCGTCAACATGGACAGCCGCTCGGTCGAGGTGGACGGCCAGCGGCTGCACGTCACCGGCAAGGAATACAACATCCTCGAGCTGCTCTCGCTGCGCAAGGGCACGACACTGACCAAGGAGATGTTCCTCGACCATCTCTATGGCGGGATCGACGAGCCGGAGCTCAAGATCATCGACGTCTTCATCTGCAAGCTGCGCAAGAAGATCGCGACCGGCACGGGCGGCCAGCACTATATCGGGAGACGGTCTGGGTCACGGCTACGTGCTGAAGGACCCCGAGCCGCGCAGCGAAACGGTCATGCCGAGCGAGACGACGACCGCCACCGCCGCGGTCGCCTGAGCCCGTCGCCCGAGCTACGGCGCCGGACAGCGGCCGCGCGACCCCGATGGACGCGCGACGGGCGACCTCCCGCTACCCGCCGGCGCCGGACTGCAGGCGGGCGGCGGTCAGCGTGTTGCGCATCAGGCAGGCGACGGTCATGGGACCTACCCCGCCCGGCACCGGGGTGATGGCGCCGGCGACCTGCTCCGCCTCGGCGAAGGCGACGTCGCCGACGAGACGGCTGCCGCCATCCTCGGCCTCGATGCGGTTGATGCCGACATCGATGACGGCAGCACCGGGCTTCACCCAACTGCCACGGACGAGGCCCGGCCGGCCGACGGCGGCGACCAGGATATCGGCGCGGCGGCAGACGTCGGCGAGATCCCGGGTGCGCGAGTGCGCCACCGTGACGGTGCAGTCGGCGGCGAGCAGGAGGGCGGCCAGCGGCTTGCCGACGATGTTGGAGCGGCCGACGATGACCGCCTCCTGGCCCCTGAGCCCTTCCGCCCCCAGGGTCTGGCGCAGGAGATGCAGGCAGCCGAGCGGCGTGCAGGGCACGAGCAGCCGGTCGGGGTCCGGCCGGGTGGCGCTGAAGAGGGCGCCGACATTGGCGGGATGAAAGCCGTCGACGTCCTTTTCCGGCGAGATGGCGAGGAGCACCCGGGCTTCGTCGATCGCCTCCGGCAGAGGCAGCTGGACCAGGATGCCGTGCACCGCGGGATCGGCGTCGAGCTCGCCGATCCGTTCCAGGAGCTCGCCGGTCCCGATTCCGGCCGGCAGCTCGATCAGCCGGGCGGCGATGCCGGCCGCCTCGGCCATGCGCGTCTTGGTCCTGACATAGGCACGACTCGCCGGGTGATCGCCGACGATGACCACGGCGAGGCCGGGCCGCAGGCCGTGCTCCGCCACGAAGCCCTCGACCGCCTGCCCGACCTCGGTCCGCAGGGCCAGCGCTGCCGCCTTGCCGTCGATGAGCCTCGCCATGCCGCCCCCTCTTCGGTGCTTGCCGCCGCCTGCCGTTGACCGCTCAGGTCATGGACCAGCCGTGGCTGACCTTCAACGACTGGCCGGTCAGCGCATTGCTCGGGAAGGCGGCGAAGAGATAGGCGATCTCGGCGACGTCCGCGATCGTCGTGAATTCGCCGTCGACGGTCTCGCCGAGCATGATCTTCTTGACCACCTCCTCCTCGGAAATGCCGAGGGTTTTCGCCTGCTCGGGAATCTGCTTGTCGACCAGCGGGGTGCGGACGAATCCGGGGCAGATGACGTTGGCGCGCACACCGTGCGCCGCACCCTCCTTGGCGATGACCCGCGACAGGCCGAGCAGCCCGTGCTTGGCGGTGACATAGGCCGACTTCAGCGGCGAGGCCTCCCAGGAATGCACCGAGCCCATGAAGATGATCGAGCCGCCGCCCTGCCCGTACATGTGCGGCAGGCAGGCCTTGGAGGTGAGGAAGGCGCCATCCAGATGGATCGCCAGCATCTTCTTCCAGTCGGCGAACGGGAAGTCCTCGAGCTTGTGGACGATCTGCACCCCGGCATTGGAGACCAGCACGTCGACCCGGCCCCATTCGCCCACGACCCGGGCGACGCCGGCGTTCACCTGGTCCTCGTCGGTGACGTTCATGACGACGCCGATGGCCGATCCCGGCCCCCGGGCGCTGAGCTCGGCGGCGGCCTGGTCGGCGGCCTCGGCCTTGAGGTCGGCGATCGCCACCCTGGCGCCGTCGGCGACGAAGCGCTCGGCGATTCCCTTGCCGATGCCGCTCGCGGCACCGGTGATGATGCAGACCTTGTCCTTCAGGTTCATGTCGCGTTTCCCCATGTGATGGCCTGACCCGACCCGCTTCAGTCGGCGGCCAGATAGTCGTGCACCACCTCGCCGAGGCCGAGGGTGAGATCGGCCAGGACGTGAACGGCCGAGAGCGTCTCGAGCACCGGCAGGGCGGCGACCGGGGCCAGGGCGTGGTGATGCAGCTCGAGCGCGGCCGGGCCGGCCCAGGCGCCCTTGACCTCGATGTCCTGCTGGAAATAGCGCACCAGCTCGCAGATGCGCGGCGTGCAGTCGACATGCGGGATGATCTTGAGCAAAAAGCTCGGCGCCTCGAGGCTGGCGCGGACCGCGGCCGGATCGAGTGTTCGGTGCTTGTAGCCCATGGTGCCCGTGGCGACGCGCACCGAGCCCATGTCGAGCGTGCCGACCAGCGTGTCCTTCTCGACCCGAAGCGCCGGCTCGGCGAGCTTCTTCGGGAAGCCCCAGATCTCGCGCCCGCCGGCGATGGGTGCCTCGTCGTTCAGGTACATCGCATGCACATAGCCACCCTGCTGGCCCCGCAAGCCGACCGGGATCACCTGGCCGGATTCGCAGTAGGAGCCGAAGCCGGTCGAATCCGGCATGACGATGAACTCGTACTTGACGATCGGCTCGCCCACCTCGAGCGGCTCCGGCACGAGTGCGCGAAGCGCCTGGGGTCCGTCCGATAGGTGATGATCAGATACTCCCGGTCGACGAAGCGGTACGGCCCCTTCGGGTAGGAGGGGCTGGTCAACGGCATGGCGAAGGCGTTGGCGCGAACGTCATCGATCTTCATGGGTGGTGCTTTCGGCGATGGGGCTCGACATCCCGACCGAGGTCGAAGATCTGGATCCCGTCCGTGGGCGGGCGGCGCGACCGCCACGCCCGATGGCCGAGCGTGTGCTCCACGGCGGCCATGCCCGCCGTCCAATGCGCATGCATCGACAGGCGCGTGAACTCGTAATCCTTGGTCTCGCTCTCGAACGCTTCCTTGCGGTGGATCAGGTGGACCAGCGTCACCGGGCAGCCTGCCCCGACGCCCCGCAGGAACGCGGCATCCGGGTCGGCGGCGAGCCCCTCCGGCAGCTTCGCCGACAGCCGCTCGGCCGCAGCGGCGATCGCGTGGAGCTGGCGAAAGCGGTCGGTGGTCAGCCGGGTGCGGCTCGAGTAGCGGATGTCCTTCTCGCGCTGCCCCACGGCCGAGAGATTCTCCGGCAGCTCGCCCTCCGCACTGAAGAGGTCGATCTGGAAGATGCAGAGCGCCGTCGCGCCATCGTTCTCCAGGACGTATTGCAGCGGCGTGTTCGAGACGAGGCCGCCATCCCAGTAGTGCCGGCCCTCGATGGTCACCGGCGGGAAGCCCGGTGGCAGGGCGCCGCTCGCCATGATGTGCTCGGGGCCGATGCGCATCTCGTCGCTGTCGAAATAGGCGAAGTTGCCCGTCTCGATATCGACGGCGCCGACGCTGAGGCGCGGGCCGGCGTCGTTCAGGTAGTCGAAATCGACGAGCTCGGCGAGCGTCGCGACCAGGGGTGCCGTGTCGTAGTAGCTGATAGCACCAATGCTGCCGTCCGGCATGAAGGCGGGCGGCGGGATCCGCGGCGTGAAGAAGCCGGGCACGCCGGCCGCCAGCACCGCTGCCGCACCCGCCTCGCTGAAGAGCTGGCGCGCCCAGCGGCCCGGCAGCCAGGGCTCGGCGGCGAGCCACGCCGTGATTCCCTCCCAGAAGGCGCGAAGCTTCGCCACGCGCAGCTCGGGCGGGTTACCGGCAATGATCGCGGCGTTGACGGCGCCGATCGAGATCCCGGCGAGCCAGCCCGGCTGATGCCCACCCGACACCAGCGCCTCGTAGGCACCGGCCTGGTAGGCGCCGAGCGCCCCGCCGCCCTGCAGCACGAGGACGGTCTTCTCCGCCGGATCAGCCTTTGCCATCGCGATTGCTCACCCGAAAGCGTTCGATTCCGCCTGCTCGGCCGGCGCGGGCCGCAGCTTATGGCCGCTCACGCCATGGCGCCAGCCGATATCCGGCCTGCCCCTGGCGCAAGGGCGCCGGCCGGGCGAGCCCGGCAGTGCCACGACCATGGCCCGGATCAAGGTGCGAAGTGGCTCTCGCGGCCGGTGGCGAGCCGCCCTAGCTTCGCGGGCCCGAGCAGATCCAAGAAGGCCGATCGCATGGCGAGCCCCGCATCCCAGCCCTCCCCGATCGAGCGGCCACCGAGCGGCCGGCCGCCGAGCCGGAGCACGTTCGAGGGGCGGTTCTGCCTCGTCGAGCCGCTCGACCCCGCCCGGCACGGCGCCGAGCTCTTCGCCGCCGCCCGCGATCCCGGCATCTGGGACTGGCTCGCCTACGGCCCCTTCGCCGACGCGGCCGCCATGCGGCTCTGGCTGGAGCAGCGCGCCGTCTCGGCGGACCCGCTCTTCTTCGCCATCCGCGACCGCGCCGACGGCGTGGCCAAGGGAATGTGCGCCTGGCTGCGCCTCGACCCGCCGAACGGGGTGATCGAGATCGGCCATATCTGGCTCGGCGATGCGCTGCAGCGCACACCCGCGGCGACCGAGGCGATGTTCCTTCTCTTTCGTCATGTCATGGACGAGCTCGGCTATCGCCGGCTCGAGTGGAAATGCGACAGCCGAAATGCAAGGAGCCGCCGGGCGGCGGCCCGCTTCGGCTTCACCTTCGAGGGCATCTTCCGGCAGCACCTGATCGTCAAGGGCCGGAACCGCGACACCGCCTGGTTCAGCCTGCTCGACCACGAATGGCCGCAGGTCCGCTGTGGCTTCGAGCACTGGCTGGCGCCGGGGAACTTCACGGCCGATGGCGGGCAAATTGCGACCCTCGCGGCCTGCCGGGCCACCGGCTGACGGTCAGTCGAAGCCTTCCACCCGCGTTTGCCGCAGGCTGCGCCAGCGCCAGCGCACCAGCGCCCACGGCACCAGGGCCGACACCACGACGATGGCGAGCCCCAGCGCCCAGGAACCCGGCGGCACCGGCTCGCCGGCGGCCTCGGCCTGACCCAGCGCCAGGCCGACGACCCCGGCACCGACCACGCCGCCGACAACCGCCGCGGCCCGGCCGATGCGCCGGTAACGTTGCCGCTGCAGATAAGCCGTGTGCAGACGCTTCTCGACCACGCACTCACCCCCATGGTCACATCAGTCAACCTAGGGCGAATTCATATTGCAGCGCAACATGGCGATGGGAAGGTCGATCGAACGAGTTCATAACGTATCTAAGTACGCTTCCGACTACCAGCTGCCGGTGTTCGACATCGAGGCCCAAGGCTCGGCCGGGGCCTTGGCCTCGCCCTTCTGCAGGAGCTCGAAGGAGATGTTGTCGGGCGAGCGGACGAACGCCATGTGACCGTCGCGCGGCGGCCGGTTGATGGTGACGCCGCTGTCCATCAGGCTCTGGCAGGTGGCGTAGATGTCGTCCACCTCGAACGCCAGATGGCCGAAATTGCGGCCGCCCGTGTAGTTCTCCGGATCCCAGTTCCAGGTCAGCTCGAGAAGCGGCGCCTTGACCTCGCGGCCCGCGGCCTCGTCCTCGCTGGCGGCGAGGAAGACCAGGGTGAAGCGGCCCTTCTCGTTGGTGATGCGACGCACCTCGGTCATGCCGAGCTTGTTGCAGTAGAAATCGAGCGACTGGTCGAGATCCGTCACCCGGACCATGGTGTGCAGATAGCGCATGGCGCCTACCCCCTTGCGAAGTTGCTTGCGTCCGGCCCACTACTTAAGGGCACCGGCGGGCGAGACCAGAGCCTTGGACAGGCTCTAGGGCAGAAAGCGGCTCTTCAGCGGCGTGCCGGTCCACAAGGAGACGAGATGGGCGAGGCTGACCAGCACCACGAGCACGCCCAGGATCAGGACCGGGACCGGCGGCAGCAGCGGCAGCTCGCCGAGGTTCCGCGGCCGCCGCTCCAGCCAGGCGGCCCAGCCGCAGAGCGTCAGGCCGGAGGCCGCCAGCAACAGGGTCGGGATCAGGCCCAAATCGTCTCCAACCGGCACGCAGCCTCACCCGGCTGCGGCCGCGCTCCATAGCGCAAATTTGGAGACCTGTCCTCAGGCGCCGGTCAGCAATGGCAGGCCGCTGGCGAAAAGCTCGAGCTGGTCCTCCGCCTCGGCCGGCGGGACGAACAGGTCGGCGCGCAGCTCCAGGCTGCGCCGCCCCAGGCCGTGGCGCTCGCGCGCCCGCTCGAAGCGGCGGCGGATGAGCTCGGCGATCGGCCCTGGCCGCGCATCCGGCTGCCGAACGCCGGATCGTTCAGCCGCCCCTCGCGGCACTGGCGCAGCAGCGACAGGACACGCTCCCGGCGGGCCGGATAGTGGGTCTCGAGCCAGCGCTCGAAGAGCGCCTTCACGTCGTGCGGCAGCCGCAGGAGAATCCAGCTCGCGTCCCGCGCACCCGAGCCGGCGGCGGCCTCCATGATCCGCTCCAGCTCGTGATCGGTGAGCCCCGGGATCACCGGCGCCAGGCTGAGCCCCACGGGCACGCCGGCCGCCGAAAGCTCGCGCATCGCCATCAGCCGCCGGTGCGGGGCCGAGGCGCGCGGCTCGAGCCGGCGGGCCAGCGCCGGATCGAGCGTAGTGATCGAGATCGCGACCTGCGCCAGCCCCTGGCGCGCCATCGGCGCCAAAAGATCGAGATCGCGCAGCACCGAGGCCGACTTGGTGACGATGCTCACCGGATGGCGGGTCTCGGCCAGGACCTCGAGGATCCGCCGCGTGACCTGCAGCCGCCGCTCGATCGGCTGGTAGGGGTCGGTGTTGCTGCCGAGTGCCAGAGGTGCCGCGCGGTAGCCCGGCCGGGCCAGCGCCTCGCGCAGCAGCTCGGCCGCGTCGTGCTTGACCAGGAGCCGGGTCTCGAAATCGAGGCCGGAGGAGAACCCCAGGAAATTGTGCGACGGCCGGGCGTAGCAGTAGATGCAGCCGTGCTCGCAGCCGCGATAGGGGTTGATCGAGCGATCGAAGGGAATGTCCGGCGAATCGTTCCGCGCGATGATCGTCCGGCTGGTGTCGGCGAGCACCTCCGTCACCGGTGCTGCCGCCGCCATCAGCGCCTCGAGCCCGCCCCAGCCGTCGTCGACCGCCTCGCGCTGCTCCGCCTCGAACCGCCCGGCGCGGTTCCAGCCCGCACCCCGTCCCTTGATCGCCCGCTCGACCAGCATCGCCCTGCCCTCCGGCCGTTGCCATGTTCCCCATTCGTTCGAAGGAACATTATGCGAACATGACGATGCCGTCCAGCCCCTAAGGCACCGCCACGGACGCGAAGCGGAACCGTCAGGCTGGCGTGAGGCTCTGCTCGTAGGCGAAGAGGTTGTCGGGGTCGTAACGCTGCTTGATCTCCAAGAGCCGGTCGAGATTGGCGCCGAAATACTGCTCGCGGAAGCCGGTGTTGCCGCGTAGCGGGTAGTTCTGATAGCGGTGCCCGTTCGAGATCCGGTCGGCCACGGTGCCGAACCTCTTCAGCCAGGCGCGCGCCGGTGCCTCGTGCGTTTCCTGGCTCCAGAACGTCCAGACGAAGAAATTGAGGCTGGCCCGGCGATGCACGAACGCGGTGGCGTCGGGCGCCGGCACGTTGACGGCACCGCCATAGGACTCGATCGCGATGAAGTCGGCCCGGTCGGGCGCGCCGAGATAGAAATCGATGATGCGGCGCCATTCCCGGGCCGGCTGCAGCTCGGCGACGATCCGTGAATCGACCAGCGCCTTCGCATTGAACGACACCGCCGGCAGCTCCTCGCCGCGCGGGTCGGCGCACTGCCAGAGAATCTCGTTGAGCCGCAGATAGCTGCCGCTTTCCCAGATCTCGGGCTTCGGGTCCGGCCCTTCGAGCTCGGCCAGGAGGGGTGCGAGCGCCGTTCGGCAAGCCTCCTCGCTGCCGTCGTAGACACCCCGCACCAGGAGGCAGGGCACCGGCGTCGGCTCCGCGGCCGAGACGGGCGCGTGCATCAGGAAGACCTGGCTGCTGATCTTCGTCGTCGTCTCGCCCTTCGTGTAGCCGGCCTGCCAGATGGCCAGCACTTCGGCCGCCTTCGCGATGTCCCGCTTGCTGGCCAGCGGCCAGCGCAGGCCGAACCCCCAGAGCTGGCCCAGTTCGTGCAGCCGGTACTCGATCTCCAGCAGCACACCGAACTGGCTGCCGGTCCCGCCGCGCACCGCCCAGTAGAGATCGGGATGCTCGTCGGCATCGGCCCTGACGATCTCGCCGCTCGGCAGGGCCATGGTCACCGCCTCGACGCTGTCGCAATGCATGCCGAAGAGGCGGGAGGTGAAGCTGTAGCCGCCCCCCTGCATGTAGCCGGCGACGCAGACGGTCTCGCAGCTGCCCGACGGGAGGTGCAGGCCGGTACCATCGAGCATCAGGTTGAGCTTGCGGAAATTGGTGCCGGCGCCGACCCGGGCGCGCTTCGCCGGGGCGTCGACCAGCACATGGGCGAGATGGCTGACATCGATCACCATCTGCTCGTTGACGGAATAGCCGGCGGTCGAGTGCCCGCCCGAGCGGGCCACCACGTGCAGCCCGACCTCGCGCGCGAAATCCAGGCAGGCGACGACATCGGACTGGACCTCGCAATAGACGATGAGCTGCGGATAGGTCTGATAGGTCGGGACGAAGCCCATCCGTCGTTCCTGGTACTCGCCGGGGCCCGGCGTGATCACCCGGCCCGCCAGCCGGTTTCGCAAGGCGTGGAGCTGCTCCGCCGTATAGCCGAGCTCACCGGTCTCGAGATGCCTGAGGAACTCCTCGCTCGGCTGGAATCGCGGGCGTTGTCGAAAGTTCATGCCAGTCCTCCCGGGCTTCTTAGCTCACCCGCCGCCGGCCCGTTCGACCGGAACGGCAGCTGCAGCAGCAAGGTAACCGAACCCGCCCGCATGCCCAATGAGCCTGCCGCCTCACCCCAGAGTTGCGAGAAGCCGATCCGCTGCCTGCCGGTCGGGCGTGGCCGCCTCGACCCCTTCCATCAGGGGGGCGAGCAGGGTTCGTGCCTCGGCGGCCCGGCCCTGGTCGGCGAGGAGACGGCCGAGAGGGGTAGCGGCGCGCAGCGCCAAGGAGCCGGCCCCCTGCTCGCGTGCTGTTTCGAGCGCTTCGCGATAGCGGCGCTCGGCCGCTTCGCGATCGTCCCGTGCCAGCTCCAGATCGCCGGCAAGACATTGTATGTCCGCCAGGTTCCAGCGCTCGCCACTCTGGTGGATGCGCCGCAACGTGTCCGCGAGGAGGCCCTCGGCCTCGTCGAGCCGGCCGAGCGCGATCAGGGCCTCGATCGCGAAGCCGGAGATCATCGGCAGGAAGAGCCGGGTAACGGTAGCCTCGAGGCCCGGGCGGGCCGCCTCGAGCGCCGCCAGGGCCGCCGCATGCCGACCGGCGGCGTTATCGACCGAAGCGCGGAAGCAGCGCGCATAGACCTCCCACATGCGAATGCCGTTCTGCTGGCTGAAGGCGATGGTCTCCTCGACCAGCGAGCGGGTGCGCGCATGTTCACGGGCCTGGTGCGCCACCACCATGTTGTGGCCGAGCGCGAAGACGAAAGTCAGCGGATGGCCGATCTCGCGGCCGATGGCGAGCGCCGCCTCGCCGTGCTGCCGCGCCCGGACGGGATCGCCGAGCGCCCAGTGCGTCATGGCGAGATAGCAATGCAGCGAGCAGCCGGGCTCCTGGCCGATCTGTTTCGCCAGCCCCCGATGGCGGTCCGGCTCGTAGAGCGCCAGAACGCGCTCCAGATGGTCCCGGGCCGCGGCGAAGCGGCCCATCAGGAGCTCGCTCGTGCCGAGCATGCGACGGGCCGCCATGATCGCGGCCGCATCCTGACGGGTCTCGGCGATCTCCGTCATCTCCTTTGCCAGGCGCAGGGCGTCGGGCAGCTCCGCCCGGGCGAAATGGCCGGCCCAGTTGCCGTGGTAGACCGCAAGCCATTGCGGGCTGGAACCGAGCCGCTGCAGGACCTCCATGGCGAGCAGGAACTCGGCGGCGGTGCCGGCGGCGGCATAGCCGAAACCCGCCATGTGGGCGTGGCCGAGCTGCACCTGGAGCTCGAGCCGACGCTCCAGCCATTCCCGGCCCTCGCCCATGGCGGTGACCAGCGCCAGGGCCTCGCGCAGATGGGCAATCGCCTCGGCATAGGCCGGCCGTTCGAGCGCCTGTCGGCCGGCCTCCTGGAAGTGATCGATGGCGCGCTCGGTCTGGCCCGCCTCGCGGGCGTGATGGCCGAGGAGATGCGGTTCCGCTCCGGTTTCGGTGAGGGCCGCAACGATCCGCGCATGGATGGCCCGCCGCCGCGACTTCAGGAGGCTGGCATAGGCCGCGTCGCGGACCAGCGCGTGCTTGAAAAGATAGGTCGCCTCCGGCGGCCGGCCGTGGCGGAAGATCAGCTCGGCCTCCGCGAGCCGGTCGAGGGCATCGACCAGCGCCGGCCCCGGCAGGTTGAGCACCGCTTCGAGCAGGCCGTAGTCGAACTCGCGACCGATACAGGCGGCGGTCTGCGCCACCTCCTTGACCGGCAGCATGCGGTCGAGCCGCGCCATGAGCGAGTCCTGCAGCGAACTCGGGATGGCGAGCCCCTCGGTCGGGCCGTCGAGCACATAGGAACCGTTGCTCGCGCGCAGGAGGCCGCTTTCGAGGATCGTCTTGGTCAGCTCCTCGACGAAGAGCGGCACACCGTCGGTGCGTGCCGTGATCTCGGCGACGAGCGCCTCCGGCAGCTGCCGCCCTCCGGCGAGGTTCCGGGCGATCGCACCCGTGTCGGCGCGGCCCAGCCGGTTCAGGGCGAGACTCGTGACGATCGGCTGGCGGCCCAGCCCATGGGTGAAGGTCGGCCGCGCCGTGACCAGCAGCAGCACGCGCGCATCGGCCACGCGATCGACGCAGGCCGTGAGCAGCTCGAGCGTGGTCGGGTCGATCCAGTGCGCGTCCTCGACGATGAACAGGACCGAATGGAGTCGTGCGAGCCCCATCAGCTGATCGACGAGCACTTCGAGGGTGCGGGCTCGCAGCCGCTGCGGCGACAGGCCGAGCGGGCCGTAGCGCCCCTCACCCTCGAGGCCGAGCAGGACCGCCAGCAGTGATGCGGCAGTGACCGGGTCGGCCGTCGCCCGGCCGAGCAGTGCCGAGCTTGTCGAGAGCCGCGTTCGACGTGTCGGTCGGCGATAGCCCGCGGCCCGGCGGAGCTGCTCGATCACCGGATGGAGCGGGCTGCCGGTATGGTAGGGCGAGCACTGGCAACGAATGCGGATGTGCCGCTGGCCCCGACACGGTCGAGCAGGGCACGCACGATCCGCGACTTGCCGATGCCGGCTTCGCCCGTGAGCAGCACGACCTGGCCCTCGCCATGACAGGCCCGCTGCCAGCGGTCGAGCAGCAGCCCCTGCTCCTGGTCGCGACCGACAATGGCAGCGAGCCCCCCGCCATGGCGCGCCTCGAAGCGGCTCTCGATCGCCCTTTCGGCACTGACCGCGAAGGCCCGCACCGGTCCCTGCAGCCCCTTGACCTTGCGCCCGCCAAGATCCTCGAGCTCGAACATGTCGCCGAGCAGCCGGCGCGTCGCTTCGCCGACCACGACCTGGCCTGGTGCCGCTGCCGCCTGGAGCCGGGCGGCGAGGTTCGGGGTCTCGCCGATCACCGCCTCCTCCCGATGCCCTCGCCGATCAGGTCGCCGACCACGACCACGCCCGTGGCGATGCCGACGCGGGCCGCCAGCCTGTCACCCGCCGTCGTGGCGGTGGCGGCGAGCTCGCGGACGATGGCGAGGCCGGCGCGGGTCGCGCGCTCGGCATCGTCCTCGTGCGCGACCGGGAAGCCGAAATAGGCGAGCACGCCGTCGCCCATGTACTTGGCGACATGGCCCTCGAACCGGGCGATGATCCCGGCCACCACCGCCTGGTAACGTAGCAGCACGTCGCGCATCGCTTCCGGGTCGAGCCTCGCGGCGAGCGCCGTCGAGCCGACCAGATCGGCGAACATCACGGTGAGCTGGCGACGCTCGGCCTCGCCCCGCCGGGGCGCGAGCGCCGGCACGGCACCTTTCGGCACCGTTGGTGGCAGCTCGGCCAGGGCTGCGGCGATCAACTTCCGCGGCCCGAGCGGCAGACCGAGCTCCTTGAGGTCATCCGCCGTCAAGAGCCTGAGGGCATCGAAGCTTATCTCGTGCTCGGCGAAGTCCTTGGCGTACTTGCCGAGTCCGAGTTGCTCGAGCCACCGCGCGACTGCATCAGTCATCCGCCCGCCCGAGTTGCTCGCCGGATGATGGCAGCTTACAGGCGCGGCCGCCAGAACCTAAGGTAGCCCCGCCCCCACGCCGGCCCGACGCCCGGGTGCCGGCCGCTCAGGCCTTGCCGGCGGCAGCCATGGTCGCGGCCCAGGTCTCGCGCAGCCAGCGGGCGCAGGCGACATTCTGCTCGAAGATCGAGTAGCGCGCCCCGCCGCCATAGTCGGGCGGCGGGATGAACTCGGTCGAGATCTGGCCGAGCCGGCTCTCGGGGTGGGTGGCGTGCCAGCGCATGAGCTGCCGGATCACCTCCTTCCACGGCTCGAGCCGTGCCTCGTCCCAGTCGCTGTGCCACTCGCCCGGCGCCGGCCGGAAGAAGGGGTACTGCACGCCCCGGCCCGGGCTGCCGTCCGGATGCTTCGCCCAGACATTGATCGGGTTGTTGGGCACCGCCGCCCGCGCATGGGCATGGCGCACCCAGCCGGCCTCGATCCAGATGCCGCAGACATGGCCCGGCTGGAAGGGATCGAGGACGAGGCGGCCGGCGTCGATATCGGCCTTCATGTCCTGCACCGCCTGCTCGGCCGGGTTGTCGATCTTGAAGATCACGTGGCTGTGGTCGAGGGTCATGTTGAAGGGCACGCCCCGCGCCTCGACCAGCCGGCCGACCCGCTCCACCCGGCCGAAATGCTCCGACCACATGTTGATGTGGATCTCGAAGCAGGGATCGACGCCGAGCGCCTTGCCGATGTCGTAGGCGCGCAGGTAGCTCTCGGCGACCTCGGCGTCGCTGACGGGCGTGCCGTCGAGCTTCCTCGTCATGATCTGCGAGTTGTGGACCACCGCACCGACCTGCGCCGCCACCCTGAGGTTCCACTCGAGCAGCGGCTCGTCGCGGCCGAGCACGTAGTACCAGCCGGTCGCCCGGATCGGCACGCCGTGCCGTGCCGAGGCCGCGAGATACTGGTCGACCTCGCCCATCAAGGGCGACTTGTCGTAGTAGTCGAAGACGCCGGCCTCGGCGACCATGCGAAACCGCGTGTCGATGTCCGGCACTTCGCGGTCGGTGTGCAGAACGCCATTGCCGGCGCAGCCGATCGGCAGGTCCATGGTCATGCTCCCCCTCCCCTGGTCCGGGACCAGCCTAGCAGGGCAGAGAGGCGGGCGCGACGGCGCTCAGAGCCCGAAGATGGACGCCATGCCGGTGCGCTGGCCGAGCTCGGCCATAGCCGCTTCGGAGATGATCTCGTGCCGGGCTTCAGCGGCGCGCAGGATGGTCGGCAGGAGCCCGACATCCCCGGCGGAATTGAGGAAGATGCCCGGCCGGTCCAGCACCCACTGGACGGCCTGCGTGATATCCGCCTCGTCCTCGAGCGGCTGGTACCAGGTCGGGTGGTCGCGCGTCGCACCTGCCGCCCAGGGCCCCCGGGCAATCGCCTTGATGGTCTGCACGGCGACACCCCGCTCCTGGCACAAGGCGAGCGTCGCCTCGAAGTCCGGGGCGTAGGTCGGGTGCTTGGCACATTGCCAGCCCCAGGGCATCAGCACCGAATCGAACGGGAAGCGCTCGAGGCTGCGGCGGTGCATCGCGGCCACCGTCCAGCCGTGGCCGGTGACGCCGATGAAGCGCACGAGCCCGGCTTCGCGGGCCTCGATCGCCGCATCGAGGGCACCGCCCGGCGACAGCGCCTTCTCCCATTGGTCGGGATGGAAGAGCGCGTGGAGCTGGATGAGGTCGATGCGATCGGTGCGCAGCCGCTCGAGCGAGCGGTGGATCTCGTCGCGGGCGGCGGCGTATTCCCGCTCGCCGGTCTTGGTGGCGAGGAAGAAGTCGTCGCGGTGCCGGTCCATCCAGGGGCCGATCCGGAGTTCGGCGTCGCCGTAGCTGGCGGCCACGTCGATGTGGTTGACGCCGTGCTCGAGGAGGAGGTCGAGCACTTCATCGGCGGTGCCCTGGTCCACCTTGCCGAGGGCCGCGGCACCGAAGATCACGGCCGAGCTCATGTGCCCGGTGCGGCCGAAGGGACGTCGCTCGATGGTCATCGCCTGTCTCTCCTTCAAACTGGTCGGGCAGCTCGGGGCAAGGCGCGCGGTCGCTCCCGCCCCCTCAGTCGACGAGGCGCGTGGACGGGCCGACCACGCCGAGACCGACCCGGAGCGCCTCCGTCGCGATCAGGTCCTCGGCGTGGACATTGGCGATATTGACGTCGGGGCCGAGCTCCTTGACCAGCGCCTTCTTCAGATCCTGGATGAGGGCGAGGGTCACACCGCTGATCCAGGGGCCGGGCAGCTCGACCATCACCCGATCGAAATCGAGCCCGGCACGCAGCGCCGCCAGCATCTCCGGCCGCGGCCGGCCGTCCTCGACCAGCTCGGCCGCCTCGACCAGCACCAGCTCCGCACCGGCCGCGAAGAATGTCTCGGCCTGGTCGATCAGCTCCTTGGCATCGCTCGCCACGTCCTTCGAGCCGACCTCGCCCATCACCGAGAGCCCGTTCTGCAGCGCCAGCTCGACCGCCCGCGCCCGGTCCTCGTTGCTCAAGGGGATGCAGTTGTCGGAGATCTCGATGGTCTCGAAGCCGAGATTGCGCGCCTCGGCGAGGAAGGGGGCCACGGCCTGCCAGCCCTGGTTGGCCAGCACGTATTCGAAGAACTGCCCGCCGATGAAGGGACGCACGCCGGCGTCCCGGTAGAGGGTGAGCTTGTCCGTCAGATAGCCGCGCTTGTAGAGCCGCGCACTGCCGGTGACGATCTTGGCGAAGTCCACGTAGTCGCCGCCCAGCTCGAGGATGTCCTCCTGGTGATGCAGCGGCAGCCCCCAGTCCGCCATCATCGTCAGGCCCGTCTTGCGGGGCTTGGTGGTGCTGCGGCCGGACGGCAGCTCGATGGCGGCGAAGGGATACTGATCGGGCATCGGCGATCCTCTTTGTCGATTTCCGGCTTGAAGCGCGCTGGTCTCGAAGTCAAGCCGGGGCAAGGCGCGCACCGGTTGACAGGCGTCGGGAAGCACCCATACGGTCGCCCGTCTCCGGCCGGCAATCGCCCGATCAGGCTGTCGCGGAAGCCCTACGCAAGAATCCACGAGAGGACCCGGGCGATGCCCTTCTCCAGCCACATCCCGGACGAGCTCGGCACGGCGATGATCACGCCCGAAGGCCCCCTCGAGGCCGGCAGCCACGTGCCGCTCACCATCACCTACACGGCCGGCAAATACGGCATCGA